>JAYYQG010000031.1:0-58161 GCA_036128515.1 Chloroflexota bacterium | reverse complement strand
AAGTACTGACCATAAATAAAAAGTTACTGGTGATATCTTTCTTTTCATAAGTATATGAAATATGTATGAAGAATTTTTAGTTAAAATTATTGCTAAGTACCCAGCTAAAACAGATGAAAAGAATATAGATAGAATTAGCGCACTAAATAGCAATTTCAAGACCCATATCAACAGCTTTGTATTTTTTAAAATTAATATTATTTTCTGAAATAGAGAATAAAGTCATTCCAGCACCCGAAAGCGCACAATTATTAAATAATTCTGTCATTTTAAGTGATTGGATGCTTACTTCTTTAAATTTTAATTTAGCAATATCAAAAAAAACGTTATAAAGGTGAGATGGCAATATCTTACTTGATGACATAATTAACTTTTTTAATTCATCAGTTTTATCCCCATTTGAAAAATTTTTTTGTTGGATAAATCCATACATTTTCTTTGTTTTGTTTCTTATATCTAAATTAATTGTATTGAGATTTATCTTATCGATAAAAATTCTATTTAATTTTTCTACTTTTTCGCCAACACCAGTTACATAGCAAGTTCCCCCAGTAAAGAAAAAAGGTATGTCGCTACCTAACATTTTTGAAATTGAAACCATATCAGAAATAGTTAAGTTCAGATTCATCATTCTATTTAAGGCAAAAATAATTGCTGCAGCATTTGACGAACCTCCACCTAACCCAGAACTTAAAGGTATATTTTTATGTATATTTACTTTGAAAAAATTATTAATACTTAATTCTTTTTTCATTAACTTTAAAGCTTTAAAAGCTAAATTATCTTCTTGAATTATGTCGAAATTAAATGTATTTACACTATCAAAATTTGACTCTAAAATTTCAATTTCATCGAATAAATTAATATTCTGAAAAATTCCAGAAATTTCATGCATATTAGATGAGTTTCTTCCTAATATTTCAAGCGTCAAATTTAATTTTGCGTAAGATTTAATTTTCATTATTAATACTATTGTGAATTTGTTCCCAATTTTTTAAAGTTAAATTTCCTGGCCTCAGATTTAAATCAAGATTTAAATCAAGTAATATCTTTTCAATTTTATCTCTTTCTATTCCTGTAAAAGAATTTCTAATTTTTTTTCTAGGTGAGTCAAAACCAATTTTTATTGTACTTATTACTTTTTCAGGGGTTTTAGGTATATTTTTTACTGGCTTTAAAATTAAGTTGATCACTGAAGATTTTACATTTGGCATTGGCTCAAAGGATTCAGGATCAACATTAAGTATCAATTCAGGATTTGAATAAATCTGAATACAATTCGATAAAAATTTCATTTTAGGCGGTTTACATAAATAACTATCTGCTACTTCTTTTTGAACCATTACAATTAAATTTTTTGGCTTAAACTTAGAGGATATAAAATTTCTTACAATTTTATTTGATGAATAATAAGGCAAGTTTCCTACCAGGAGATATTGCCCTTCAAAAACAGATTTTAGTTGTTCAGTATCAAATAAAGCGGCATCCTCATTTCTAAAATTTACATTAAAATTTTTCTTATATTTCTGTGACAATTTATTGAATAAAAATTGGTCAAGTTCTATTCCTAAGTAATTATTACTAATATCAATGAGGCTGTCAGTTATCGAGCCTTCACCTGGACCAATCTCAATAATATTTTTGACTTTCAAATTTTTCACAGTGTCTAAAATACGTTTTTTAACATTTTCATCTTTTAAAAAGTGTTGGCCTAATTTAGGCTTCTTTCTACTTTGCTTCATTTTTTAACACTGCCATGAATGCTTCTTGGGGAACCTCTACTGACCCAAGCCTTTTCATTCTCTTTTTTCCCTCAGCTTGTTTTTGTAAAAGCTTTCTCTTTCTTGATATGTCTCCGCCATAACATTTTGCAGTAACATTTTTTCTCAGAGCTTTTACGGTCTCTCTTGAAATAATCTTGCTACCAACAGCTGCTTGAATTGGAATATCAAACATTTGTCTTGGTATAAGTTCTTTTAATTTTGAAACCAATTGCCTGCCAACTATTTGAGAATTTTCAGAATGAACAATCATTGAAAGAGCATCGACTTTTTCTTGATTAACTAAAACTTGTAATTTAACTAGTTTTCCATCTTTTGGATCTGTTATATTGTAATCCATTGACGCATAACCTTTAGTTGCAGACTTAAGCTGACTATGAAAATCAGTTAGAATTTCTGCCAATGGCATATTGAATTCTAATAATACTCTTTGTGATAATTTATCAGTTTTATCTTCAGCCCCTTGAAGCCAATCCATTTTTTTATATTCACCTCTTTTTTTAACAACTAGATCAATTACTGGACCAATGAAACTTGATGGGCACACAATGGACATATCTACAAATGGCTCAAAAACTTTACTTATTTTTTCATCTTCTGGCCATTTTGATGGATCGTCTACTTCAACTTTAGATCCAGATAAAGTCTCAACGGTATATTTAACTGTTGGGGCAGTAACAATTAAATCTATATCATATTCTCTTTCAAGCCTTTCTTGAATAATGTCCATATGTAATAGGCCTAAAAATCCACACCTAAAACCAAAACCTAATGCACCTGAACTTTCCGGTTCAAAAACGAAGGAAGCATCATTTAGTTGCAGTTTACCTAATGCGTCTCTAAGAAAAGGGTATTCATCTCCATCAGTTGGATAGAGGCCGCTATAAACCATAGGTTTTGCTGATTCGTAGCCTTTTAATGGCTGAAGAGAAGGATCGTCTTTTAATGTTATTGTTTCGCCTACCCTGCAATCTGATAAATTCTTTAAGCCAGTGGCAATATACCCAACTTCTCCTAATGACAGTTTTTGCATTTCTTTAAGTGTTGGTGAAAAAATTCCTGTTTCCAGTGCTTCAAAAGTTTTACCAGATCCCATTGAAATAATTTTTTCTCCTTTTTTTAATTCTCCATTTACAATTTTTACATAAGAGATTACGCCTTTAAATTGATCATATTTTGAGTCAAAAACTAGTGCTTGTAATGAATTTTTCTCATCACCGATAGGTGGAGGTATTGTTTTGATAATTTCCTTTATCAAATCTTCTACTCCTTCACCGGTTTTAGCTGACACTTTAAATATTTCACTCTCCGAATAACCTAGCATTGAATTTATTTCATTTGTAACTCTTTCAATTTGAGCATTAGGAGAATCTATTTTATTCAATACAGGTATGATTGTTACATCTTCATTTATAGCTAAATAAACATTTGCGAGAGTTTGGGCTTGAATGCCTTGAGTACAATCAACAAGAAGAAGTGCACCTTCACAAGCTGCTAGTGACCTGGAAACTTCATAATTAAAATCAACATGTCCCGGAGTATCAATTAAATTAAGTTGATATTCTTCATTATTATGATTGTAGCCCAATCTTATCGCCTGAGCCTTTATGGTTATCCCTCTTTCTTTCTCAAGGTCCATAGTATCAAGAAGTTGTTCTTCTGTTGTACCTAATGATTTTCCTTGAGAAATATCAATTAATCTATCTGCAAGTGTTGACTTGCCATGATCAATGTGGGCAATTATTGAAAAATTTCTTACTTGGTTTTTATTCATAATTGGTGGGGGAGAAAGGAGTCGAACCTTCACGCCTTTCGGCACATGCTCCTAAGGCATGCGTGTCTGCCATTTCACCACTCCCCCTAAATTGTTATTTTTTGTATTCTACAAGAGTATTTTAATCTATTAAAATAGTTATGGAAGAAAATCCATTATATATTCAATATTCCCACTAAATCCATTAATTTTGATTGGATCCATGCTTTGAATATGTATTTTGGTTTTTTCTGATAACGAATAAAATTTATTTTTTTGACTAATTAAATTATTCATAAATAACAAATTTAAAGATTCTTCGATTTTATTATTAATCTGATCAGTTAAATCAATATCATTTTTTAATTCATATTGATCTTTACTCATATTAATTATATTTTCAATGACCTTAATTTTTAATTTTTCTAAATTTATATTTTCCTCAAAAGATAATTCTTGAAGAATTGGCCTAAAAAGCTCATTTACCCTAATTGGATTTGAAAAGTTGAAATTCAATTATCTTTGAAGTTAGTACTATAATCTTGTATTTTTTTAAGATCTTCTCCGTCAATTGAATATAAATGTTCTTCTTTGGGGAACTCGTTATTGTTTATGTCATCAATATAGCTAGTAAAAGTATCTTTAATTATTTTAGAAAGATTTGCATATTTTTTAACAAATTTAGGGTCTACGTCTCCCACAAAGAGCCCGAGCATATCATGGGATATAACTAATTGTCCGTCAACATTTCTGCCAGAACCAATTCCATAAAGAGGGTTTTTTACATGTCTATAAATTTCTGCAGTTACCTCTTCAGGGACGCATTCTAGCAAATGGAAAGCTGCACCAGCTTTTTCTACAGCTAATATATCATTTAGTAAATTCTTAAATGATGTTAAACTTCTGCCCTGCACTCTATAGCCACCTAGCTGAGATAAACTTTGTGGAGTTAATCCTAGATGAGAAACAACGGGAATTCCGGCATCTGTAATTGCTTGTATTCTAGTAGCCATTTCTTTTCCGCCTTCTAACTTTACAGCATCGCTTCCTAGAGACATCAATCTTCCAGCATTTTTAACTGCCTCTTCATTGCTTACCTGATAAGACATGAAAGGCATATCTGCAACAACAAAGCATGTTTTGACCCCTCTCAATACTGAAGAAGTAAACATTACCATTTCATCCATTGTTACAGAAATTGTTGAAGGCTTGCCCATCATTGTCATGCCACCTGAATCACCTACCAAAATCATATCAATTCCTGCTTCCTCGGCAAAACTTGCAGTAGCAAAATCATAAGCAGTTATCCACGAAATCTTTTTATTATTTTTCTTTCTGTTTCTAAGAACAGGTAATGTTATTTTTTTTCTGTCAGCCATGCTCACTCCTATAAGATTAAAACTAAATTATTTTATCTTAAAATCTTAAATTTAAATAGGTTGGCTAGAATATGGTCAATTGGTAAAATAATCATTATGTATAACATTTCAAAAGTTGCAGATGAACAAGCAAATGTCGGAGAAGGGCCTCTTTGGGATGATGAATCTCAAGTACTTTATTGGGCAGATATCAGGTCTGGAAGATTGTTTGAATTCAATCCTTCTACTGGTGAAAATAAAACGATTTACTCTGGCATTTATGTTGGTGGGTTTTCTAAAAATTCATTTGGTGGCTTAACTCTAGGAACCTGGAATGGAGTTTTGTTATGGGAATCTGACAGAAAAAAAAGGTGGATACATCAAGGAACTTTTAAAGGTGAAAAATTACAGTTTAACGACTGTATTGCAGCTCCAGACGGATCTTTCTTAGCTGGAACTTTCTACCCTTCAAATGTTCTTGGTTATGAAAAAACCGGTAAATTATATAGATTTTTTCCTAATGGAGATGTTGAAATTATTTCGGAAAATCACGGATGTTCAAATGGAATGGGTTTTTCACCTGATCTTAATTATTTTTATCATTCTGACCCTTCAAAAGGTAAAATTGTAAGGCACTCATACAACACTGAAACCAATGAAATTGGTCAAGCAGAAGAATGGTATGAACATAATGATGAAGGTGGTCCAGATGGAATGACTGTTGACTCTGAAGGTTTTGTTTGGAGTGCAATTTGGGGAGGTTCTGGGGTTATTAGAATAGACCAAAAAGGGAACGTTGTAGAAAAAATCAATATTAATGCCTATCAAACTTCAAGCTGTATGTTTGGTGGCTCCTCATTATCTGACCTGTATGTAACTTCAGCAGCCACTCCAGACAACTTAGCAAATGTTCCTAAAGGTACATATTTAGGGGGATCTTTATTTAAGGTAGAAACTGATTTTGTTGGGAAATTAGAATTTGAAACGAAATTTGAATTCTAATTAATCTGCCAATTCTTTTTCTCTTCCAACCCATTCGATATAGCTTGGGCTACCAATTCCTCCACCAATAATAAATTTCATTGCTTTATCAGCAGAGATATCTAAGTATCTAATTTCATCAGTAGGAATTAATACCATCCAGCCTGTATTGGGGACTGGTGTTGATGGCATATAAACAATCCCGTGTTTTTTATCGTTTTCAAAATCAATTGTCTTTGTTAAAAAACCAACAGTCCATGTCCCTTTCCTTGGGTACTGAATAGCAACTACTGTTCCAAAATCACCGCTACCGGAACCTCTAAAAGATTCAGCTATTTCTTTAGATGTTGTGTAAGTTGCACCAACAAGAGGAATTTTTTTTAGGACTGACTCAATCCATCCAAACCTATTTCTTGCAAATGTATTATTTGCCAATATTCCTAATACCAAAACTATAAATACAATTAAAACAAAACTTAATCCAGGCAACCTTCTGTCAAAAATTGTTTCAAAGTAAGGCCTAAAAATTCCATCAATTAAATTAAAAACAAAACTCAAAATAAAGTAAGTTACGGCAAGGGGGAGAAAAACAAAGATACCAGTGAAAAATCTTGACCTAAACCACAGAGCTAATTTTTTTTCTTTTTCAACAATTGAATCTTTTTGATTATTATTATCCATCTAAACAATATATTTTAAATTAAAAACTTTTTAAAGTTTCAAATTAAAGATTTAATTTTATTTTTTCAATATAATATCTTTATAAAGGATTAAATATGAAAATGAAAGTAGTAAAAACGGAAGTTGCTGATATAAGGGTACCAACATCAGACACTTTGCTAGGGTCAGACCCATTTCATAAAAAACCTAATTATTCATGTGTATATACATCTATTCAACTTAGTGATGGAACTGTCGGTCATTCAGTATGTTTTACTTCTGGTGCAGGAAATGACTGGATTGTTTATGGAGTAAATGATATTTCAAAGCTCCTAGAAGATTATAGTTTTGAAGATTTTACAACTAATCCTGGAAATTTATACAAAGAAATAAATGATCATCATCAGCTTAGATGGCTTGCAGATGGAGTTAACAGGATGGCATTAGGTTGCATTATGAATGCAATGTGGGATTGCTGGGCAAAAATAGAAAAAAAACCTCTCTGGAAACTTTTAGTAGACTTAGAGCCTGAAAAAATAGTTTCATCTATAGATTGGAGATATTTAAAAGATGCATTGACGCCTGAAGAAGCGATATCTATTTTAAATGAAAAGTCTTCTATACATAAAAATCTTGAAGATAATTTGTTAAATAAAGGGCCAAAGGCATATTCAACTGCTGGTTGGCTAGGGTTAACAGATCAACAAATTTCTGACACTATCAGTGAAATGAAGAATGAAGGTTTTGATGCTTTTAAAATGAAAATTGGGCAAGATATAAATCATGATATTGAAAGATTAACTTTTATCAGGAAACAAATTGGAGAAGCATCAAAGTTAATGACAGATTGCAATCAAGTTCTAGGAGTTGATGAAGCAATAGAATATATGAAAAAGCTTTCTAGATTTAATATAACTTGGATAGAAGAACCAACTGCAAGAGATGATGTCCAAGGTCATCTTGAAATAGCTAAAGCATTAGAACCTTATGGAATTAAAGTCGCAACAGGGGAACAAGTTCAATCTCCAGTAATATTTAAACAATTATTAAAATCAGGAGCTATTGGTTATTGCCAGATTGATGCTAGTAGACTAGGTGGAGTAAATGATGTTTTAGCTGTTATTTTATTAGCAAAAAAATTCAATGTCCCAGTTTGCCCTCACGGTGGAGGTATTGGATTATGCAATATGATTATTCATTATTCAATGTGGGACCAAATAAAAGTTTCAAGTCACTCAGAAAATCAAGTTTGTGAATATTTAAATTTTTTACAAGATGATGTTTTTATCAACCCAGTGAAAGTTAAAAACGGAAGGTACATTGCTCCTGAATCGTATGGTTGGGGACTCGAGATGAAAGATAGTTTTTTTGATTCACATCAATATCCTGGGGGTTCAATCTGGAAAAATAGAGTTGAATCTGGAAGTATAAAATTTACAGCATAATAAAATTGAAAAAAAGATTTTTTATAATTATCTTTCTTGTTATAAGTATATTAATTTTTTATTTTCTAAATACTGGTGAAAATGAAAGAGTAAAATCAAGTTTGCCAGATTATGGCGAAGGGTATAGTGATCATGGATATTAAAAAAAGATTATTGTTATTATCATTATTTTTATTTTTTGGATGTGTTAACCAGGAATATGAAAAAGAATTAGAAAATTGTATTACTGCAATAACAACAATCTTACTTAGCCACAATCATGATGTAACTGCACTGACTCCGAGGTCTATAAAAACACTACCCCCAAGAAATTATTACCCAGAATTTCCTGATCCAATGACCCAACCTGATGAATATTGGAATCCTGGCGCAAAAAGAACATTTAAAATTATCGAAGACAACTGCCCCGCAAAGTTTTATGATAGTAAAGTAATTAAAGAAAGTAAGACATATATAAATTATGGAAATTAATAACGAAATTCAATTATACATATTAAAACTGTTAAGTGAACAATTTATGTATAAAGACGAAATAGTAGAAAATTGCTTAAACCAATTTAAAAAGAATTTAAAAACTACAAATCCAACTTTAACAATTAAAAACCAGTTAAAAGAATTATCTGACAATAAAATGGTTGCTTATTATCATGGATACAAGATTACTGAAAAAGGTAAAAAACTTGTTTAAATCCCGCTTTCAAAAAAATCCTCGTGACTTACATCAATAAATGGATTATCAAGATTTTTTTCTTTAGCAATTTGAACTTGCTTATTCCTTTCTCTTAACCCAATTTTTTTTGCATCAGACGTTATGCTATAACATTTTTTACAAGATACGCCTGCCTCATAAAATTTTGATTTTTTATCTTCTTCGTTTATTGGGTTTCTGCAACCAGAACAAATTCGGTAATTACCTTCTTTTAACCCATGGGTCAAAGATACTCTTCTATCAAAAACAAAACACTCACCCTCAAACAAACTATCATTTATGTTTATATTTTCTAAATATTTAAGTATTCCACCTTTTAATTGATATACTTTCTCAACACCACTAGAAAGAAGATATGAACTCGCTTTTTCACACCTAATTCCCCCTGTGCAAAACATAGCAATTTTTTTTGAGTTTGTTATATTTTTATCAGCATACTCTTTAAATTCAGTGAAATTCTTTGTTTTAGGATTAATTGAGTTTTTAAATGACCCCATTTCGACTTCAAAATCATTTCTTACATCAATAATAGTTATTTCGGGGTCATTTAAAATATTGTTCCAATTTTCAGGATCAACATATTCACCCTTGTTATTTTCAAGGTCAAGATCATTTTTTCTGAAAGTTACTATTTCTTTCTTTAATCTAACTTTTAATCTTGGAAAAGGTAAAAACTCTGAATAAGAAAACTTAGGATTAATTTTTTTTAATCCATATGAAGCTAATTTTGAAACTAATTCATCTATTGAATTTTGAGAACCAGCAACAGTCCCATTTATACCTTCTCTTGAAATTAATATTGTCCCTTTAATTCTGTTTAAGGTAGCAAATTTGCGTAAATTTTCTTTAATTTCTAATAAATTCTTTATTTCTATAAACTCGTAAAATGCAATTATTTTAAATTTATTCATATGAGCTATTTATCTAATATTTTCATTTTCTTAACTATTTCTTCATTAATGTTATCAATATCGATGCTTTTCAGGAATGCAGAAAATAGAAAACTGACAAGTGAGAAAAGAAAAAATTCCCTTTTATTATTGGTGTTTTCAATAACTGTGGGATTGTTTATGATAATGTTAGCAAATTTTTAAGGAGTAATTTATGAACAAAAACTCTATTATTTCTCATTATCTTCTATCAATTGATCAAATGGGTGCATATATAAATGACTTGACCGACAGCGAAATCAAAAAGATATTCGAGCCAATGAATTGTATTGGATGGTTGTTAGGTCATTGCTCTTATTACAATTTTTCTATTGCAAATAAAATTTCTAACAAAGATATTCCCGAAGAAGCAAAAAAATATATGAATGGAATGCCTCATTCAACCCCTGAACTTGATGAAATTTTAAATTTATGGAAATCATCAACTGATATTGTAAAGGATTCTTTGATCAACTTAGATGAACGAGAGCTAAAAAATAAATTTACTGCTGAATTTAAACATGGATCTGAAGCTGAAAAAATTAACCTTGGAACAGATATTTCCAGGCTTATATTTCATTTATGGAATCATCTAGGCGAAATTGCATCTGTTAGACAATTACTTGGAAAGAAACCTGGAAATCCAGGTTATGGAAAATGGGATTGGAGATATTAATTGGAAGATATAATTAAACCAATTAAAGTAATGTCTTCAAGGCATTCTGCTTTCTACACTCCTCTATTACTTGCCGTTGAGCTTGGGTCAACAGACCAAAGTTTTATGAAATCAATGTCTGAAGATTTCGAATGTAGTTATTCAGTTGCAGAATATAATGAAAATGTTTACGAAAAGATTTCTAATGGTGAAATAGATATTGCCCAATCATCTGTTTCAGGTAGTTGGAATAATAAATATTCAAAAGATATAGTTCATTTTGCTGAAATAAATAAAATGGACGGGTTTCATTTGGTGCAAAGATCAGGCATTGAAACTGATGAAATATTTAATTGGGAGATGTTAAATCATAAAGAAATTTTAGTTGATCACTCAACTCAGCCTCTATACATGTTCAAATACGCATGCTCAAAGAAAAATGTTGATTTTAATAACTTAAATGTTATTGATGCTGGAAGCCCAGAAAATATGATAAAAAAATTTAGGGAAGGTATTGGTGACTTTATTCATCTTCAAGCACCTCAATCAATGGATCTTACTTATGACTTATATGATGAAGAGGGAAAAAATATTTTAAGATCTAAAGTTGGAGATATTGTTGAATATATTGGAAAAATTATTGGCCCATTATCTTTTAGTACTCTTATTTGTAAAAGAGAATATTTAGAAACCAAGGAATACCACAAATTTATCGAAATATTTCATACAACTAAATTATTTGCTCAAACCCAAGATCCATCTACAATTTCAGAAATAATTTTTGAATTTTTTCCAGAAACAGATGTTGATGCCCTAGAAAAAACAATTAGTATTTATCAAAAGTTAAATTGCTGGAATGGTGAAGTTAATATTTCTGAGGATCATTATGACACAACTTTAGAGGTTTTCAGGAATAGTGGTGTTGAAGGGATATTCCCATTCTCAGAAATTGTCCATCAACCTTAATAATTTTCTGAGATAATAAAATTGTATTCAGGGAAATCATTAACCCATTCTTTTTTATCCCTATCCCAAAACATAAAGAAATAATCAAAGTCATAATAATTAGAATGCCTTTCAAAATCATAATCAATTGATAATGTATACGTTCCATTATTTTTTAATAAAATCTTTTCACCAATGATTGCTTTGCCATTAATTATTTTATTAGAAGAAGAGTTTTCAAATACTTTAAACATTTGTTCAGGGTTATTAATATATATCTTTGTCCCATATCTAATGCTTGGATCTATTGATAATTCAACCATAATTTCCTGCCCAGATAATCCTTGAAATCTATAGTTATGAATTTCTTTAGTTGTTTCAAAATTATTATAAACAGAATCGTTGTATTGTACGCTCCCTTCATATTTTATTATTGGTTCATTTCTTGGAGAAAAATCTGAATATACCCAACCTAAAATAAAACCTATTACAGTAAGCCCAACAATACAAAATAACAAAATATATATAAAAAAGAAGCCAGGTATATTCTTTATGGAATGCATTCTGTTTAACATAAATCTATTGTATATATTGTTTTTAAAAAAAGTTACTTAATTTCATTAAGAAAAGGAAATGATTGAGATGCACCTTTTCTTGTTGTACTAAACGCAGCTGCTCTTTGAGCAAAATTTATTGAATTAAAAATATCTTCACCTTTATTAATCATTGATGCCAATGCTCCATTAAAGCAATCTCCACTACCAACAGGATCAACGGAATTTACTTTTATTGGTTTAAAAATTTGATCAAAATCACCTGAATACACTAATCCTTCACTTCCAAGTGTAATAATTACGTGATTTGAACCAAGTTTTTTTAATTCTTTAGCAGCTTCTAATTCAAAACCATCTATTTTTTTTCCAAGAATAAATTCAGCTTCATGTTTATTTGGTGTTAAAAAATCTACAAATTTAAAAAAATCAAAGTTCTCGTGTTTGCTTGGGGGGCCGGGGTCATATATCGTTTTTATTCCAGATTCATTTGCTATTTTTAAAAATTCAATATTTACGTCAATTGGTATTTCTTGCTGTAAAAGTAATACAGAAAATTCTTTATTTATTTTTTTGAAAATATTTAATTCGTTATTATTTAAAAGTAGATTAGCTTCAGGTGAAACACTTATATGATTTTTGAAATTTTTATTTATAAATATAAGCGCACTTCCAGTATTTTCTCCTTTTGCAATTCTAAGATATTTAGAATTTATTTTTTCTTGTTTTAGCCCATGAAGAACAAATTTACTTAAAAAATCATCTCCGAGAACAGATAGAAAAAAAACTTCATTTTTAGAAAGTCTTTTTGATGCAACAGCTTGATTTAAGCCTTTACCACCTAAAGACAAATAAGAACTTTTTGCCATTAAAGTCTGGCCTTCATCAGGAATAAATTCACCAATGTGCGTTATATCAACATTTGAAGACCCAGCAATTAATATTTTGTTCATTATAAATTTTAAGGATTTTTAATAAATGTATTATACTTTTTATATGGCTGCCATTGAAAGAAAAATTTCCGATCAAATAATTTTATATTTAATAATTATTTCCCACCATGTATATATTTTTTTATTTATAGTTTCCTTGCCGGTTATGATTCTTAATGCCCCATGGTATATTAGCATCCCCTTGTTTAGTTGGTTTTTAAATGCTGCTATAGGACAAGGGTGGATATGTCCATGGACAGCTTTAGAGAACAAGTACAGAAAAAAGGCTGGAATGCCGACTATTGATACATTTGTGAAACATTATTACATAAAACCTTATATAAGATACAAGGTAAGAAATAAATATAAGGAAAAAATTAATTAGATGGAAAAAAAATTTACACATTCAGTTTATCATGTGAGCAATAGTGAATACTATATTTCAGAGTACGAAGTTTTAGGGACATGGGATGATACTGATGAAAATTGGGAAGCGTTTTTCAAAAGGACTTATCCTGAGTTAAGTAATAAGTCAGGAAAAATATTGAAGTTTCAAAATGACGAATTGTTAGACTTCATTAATGATTTAAAAGCTGGAAGCAAAGTTAAATAAAACTTTCCAAAACTTTATAGTATTCTTGAGGTTTTTCTAATCTTATATTATGCCCTGAATCAATATATTTTAGCTGACAATCATTGATATTTTTCTTTACTTCTCTTGCTATTTCTTTATTTAAAACTGCACCTTTTTCAATATTTCCACCAATTATAAGAGTCTTTGTTTTTAGGTTTTTTGATATATTTATTGCATCTTGCCAAACCCAATCATCGCTTACATTCCATATATTTTTATCATGATGAAAAGCCCAAATTGATCTCATTATGACCCCCTCAGGATTCAATTGATAGGCTTCAGGGTAATATTCTTTTATTGACCTAAATGCATCTATACTGGTTCTCCATTCATCTTTATTTCTTAGAAAAAAATTCCTCATAGATTCATATTTTTTTAGTTGGTTATCAATTAGTTCATCTTTATTAGTATTTTTTAATATTTCACCTCTATTTTCTGAGTACCAAGGTGGGTCTTCTAATACAATTTTAGTTACAAAGTTATATTTATAAGCTAACAAGAAAGAAAGTGAAGCACCTAAAGAATGCCCAACAAGAATTAAATCATTATTTATGAATTGTAAAAATTCTGAGATAGGCTCAAAATAATTTTCAATATTATATTCTTCTAATTTCCCGCTTTTGTTATGACCTGGCAAATCAACAGCATAAATATTATATTTACCTTTATATTTACTTATTAGATCAAACCACTCTTCCCAGCCTTTCATCCACCCATGAATAAGAAATAAATTTTGCTTTGACCCTATATCACTATGAAAGTAATTTAAGTTACAATTTTTAGCTTTAAATGTTTTTTCATTCATATTTTGTTAATCTTTAATTTGAATATATTAATACATTATAAGCTAAATTATTATGAAGCCAGTTATTAAAAATAAAGATTCCTATTCTAATCCTGTATTAGGTTCTGATGATGGTGTTCCTACAGTTGTATCTTTGTATCACGACCACATGCCTGGCGAATCCAGCAAGCATCATTCTCACGATTGGGAACACCAAGTTTATATTACTAGAGGGAAAGGTATTGTTTGGGTTGATGGAAAGGAATATCCAATCAAAGCTGGTGACTTTGTGCTTGTTCCGCCAAACTCAACTCATCATTTTAAAAATACTGGTGATCAAGTCTTAACAAGAATAACTTTCAACCCAAAAGAGAGTGAAGAATTTCTATGAACTATCAACTTCTAATTTTTTCAGGAGCATTTTTAACCGCTTGGATCATGCTTGAAGTTTTTTTAAAAGTCTCTCTCAGCTTTGCAAATGAAAGTAGTTATGATGGAAATGATAATTTTTTAACTTATTTGAGATTAATTTCATTTTTATTATTTATTCCTACATTTTTATTTTTTGTTGTTAATGAAGATAAATTTACAAACATAATTTTATTTATTTGTTCCATTTAAAATGAATCTATTAAAAAAATCTCCTTATTATGTTGTTTTTGGTGCCGCAGTAACAGTATTTATAACTTTGGGGCTTAATCATTCAAATGGCTTATTCTTACTTCCAATAACAAACGAATTAAACTCTGGAAGAGAATTATTTAGTTTGGCTGGAGCTTTTGGTATTTTATTCTCTGGAATTGGCGCACCTTTTTTTGGTGCACTTTCAGATAAATATGGTGCGGGCAGAACAATATTTATTCTAGGGTTATTACAAATTATAAGCTGGATTTGGGTAGGAACTATAAATTCAGAATTTGATTTATTTGGCTCAAGAATTTTAATGGGTATAGGTCAATCAGGTGTACTTGGAATAGCACTATCAATTACCGGGAGGTCAATTAATTCAAAAAATAAATCAGTATTTCTTGGGGTTATCATGGCTTCAGGTTCATTTGGGCAATTTGTAATGGTTCCGATTGTTAATTATTTTATAAATAATTTTGGGTGGGTTTATTCTTCTGTAGTCGCTTCAATTTTAATATCTACTTTGCTTATTATGTCTATATTAATTTCAAAAAACTCATCCAATCAGAATTTTATTGATAACGATCAAACTATTTATGAGTCTTTAAAAAATGCTATTAAAAATAGAAGTTATAAATTATTAACTGCCGGTTTCTTTGTTTGCGGATTTCACGTTACTTTTGTTTCAACGCACTTACCTGCGTTTCTTAGTGACAATAATTTAGAAGCAAGACTAGCTGGTTTTGCATTAGCCTTAATTGGGTTATTTAATATTTTTGGAACATTATCTTTTGGTTATTTAGGGTCAAAAATTTCAAAAAAGAATCTTTTATCTACTTTGTATTCTCTTAGATCATTACTATTTCTTTCATTTATTATTGCTCCAAAAAATGAGTTTACAGTACTGGTTTTCTCAGCGACTTTAGGAATATTATGGCTTTCTACAGTTCCTTTAACTAACGGTATTATTACAGATATTTTTGGACATAAGTATTCATCTATGTTATTTGGTTTCACTTTGATGTCTCATCATATAGGCTCTTTTCTTGGTTCATGGCTTGGAGGAAGAATATTTGATTTGTACGGATCCTATTCTCCTGTTTGGTGGCTTTGCGTTATTCTTGGATTTACAGCGGCATTAATTCATTTTCCAATAAATACAAATGTAAATTTAAGTAATGCTAATGAATATGCAATTAAAACATAATTAAATTATGAATAAAAAATTTAATGCAATAAAATAATTTTATGAAAATTACAAACATTAAGTCGTATCAAATTGAAGGAAAGCTTAAAGAGCCATTCTGGTGGGGAAATGGCGGTAACGATAAAAGGTCTGCAAGTATTGTAAAAATTGAGACTGATGAAGGAATTGATGGATGGGGAGAAGGATGGGGAGGAATAAATGAATTTAAAGACATTTTAAAAGTTGCAGTAATTGATCAAGACCCTTTTGAAAGAGAAAAAATATGGGCAAATATGTTTAATGAGCTCAATAACCCATTAATTTATCCGGGTTTAGGTGGTAGTTCAATGAGTGCAATTGACATTGCTCTTTGGGACATAACAGGAAAAAAATTAGGTGTGCCTATATCTGTACTGCTTGGAGGAAAAGTGAAAGATAAAGTACATGTATATGCCACAGGACTTTATTACACCAAAAAAGACTTTAATCAAGAGGTGTCCGAAAGAATAAAAGAAGCAATTTCATATGAAAAAAAGGGATTCAATGCAATGAAAATAAAAATTGGTGCATTGGAATTAGAAAAAGATTTAGAAAGAGTTTCCTTGGTAAAAAAATCATTAAAAGATAAAACTAAATTATTTGTTGATGCTAACCAAGCATATGACTTAAGAACAGCAAAATACGTCTCTGATAAATTGTATGATATGGGTATTTTCTTTTTTGAAGAACCAATTATGGGGCTTGATGTAAATGGATATAAAGAACTTGTTAGATATTCTAAAATAAGAATTAGTGGTGGTGAAAGCCTTAGGACAAGATATCAGTTTTTGGATTTTATAAATAATAAAGCTTTTGACATAGCACAACCAGATGTTGGAAATGTTGGTGGAATTACAGAATTCAAGCATGTTCAATCACTTGCGTATGCTAATGGAATACATGTATATCCTCACGTGTGGGGTACATCAATAATGATTTCTGCATCCTTACATCTTGCATCTACTTTTACTAACTTACCTGTATCTTCTTACCCAAAACAATTATCTCAAGAACCTATTATGGAATTTGATCAAAGTGAAAACCCAATAAGATACATGGTGTCTAAGAAGGATCCTTTTAAATTTGAAAACGGTTATTTGGAAGTCCCTGATTTACCAGGATTGGGAATTGAAGTAGATGAAGAAAGTTTAAAAAAATATTCTGTAAACTAGAATTAATCAAAAAAATCTTTATCTTCTTCATTGAGATATTTTTCTGCTTTATCATTAAATGAAATACCAAGCCCAGGAGTATCCCATACTTCAATGTAACTATTTTTTACAATTGGGTCTGGCAACCCATCGACAATGTCATACCACCAATCATGGCAAGGAACGCAATACTCGAATGCAATATAATTTTTTGGCAGGGTTGCTGCTAATTGTACTTGTGCAGCTAAACCAATAAGACCATCAATTGTGCCATGTGGAGCAATCATTATCCCATTTATATCTGCATGTTCAGCAATCCATTTTGTTTCAGCTAATCCACCAACATCTAATGGGTCTGGACCTATAACATTTACAGCCCTTTTATCTATCAAATCTTTGAAGTTGTGTCTTAAATAAATTTGTTCCCCTGTATGGATTGGGGTAGTTGTGTTAATGGTCACATCTCTGTAAAGATCAGCTAAAACATATGGGGTGTAATCCCCTGTTATCATATCTTCTAGCCACATAATATTCATATCCTCAACAGCTTTTGCAATTTTTAATGCATCACTTGGATTTATACCTGGACCTAAATCAAGTGCAAGTCCTACTTCGTCACCTAACACATCTTTCATAGCTTTGATGCATTCAATAGTGTAGTTAAATCCTTTTTCAGTAATTTGTCCTCCGTTAGGGATATATTGGCTTATGCCTTGCCACTCTTTGGAGTCATCATCAAAAACAATACTATTATTTTCAATCCATTTTACATCTCCGTAGAAATAATCTTTAAAATTTGATGCAAATTCACCATGGACAGCAATTCCTTGTTTTATGATTGAAAATCCTTCTTTAAGATTTTTCATCTTTAAAGTATTCTCTGCAAAACTCTCTGGACTATCTTGCCCTTCAATAGGAAATCTAATTCCACCATTGTAAACTAATACCCTGTCTCTAACTTTTCCTCCAAGGAGTTTGTAAATAGGCAATTTAGCAGCTTTTCCAGCAATATCCCATAACGCAACTTCAATCGCACTTACAGCTGAACCATATGGCTTAAAGCCACCATGCCTCCTAATCTTCCTCATCACACTTTCTACATTAGTTGGATCTTCACCTAATAATTGAGGTTTATAAAATAAAACAAATGGTTTCAAGTAAGGTTTTGCCCATTCAGCCTGACCAAAACCAGATATTCCCTCATCAGTAATAATTCTTACTACAGGAGTTTTGCCAATGATTGCACATTTTAAATCAATAATTTTCATATTTTAGATTTTTATTAATTTTTATTAGTATTTAAAAATGAAGAAATTTTTATTAGTCATTTTTTTAATCATATCTTGTTCTATTGAAGAAACCCAAATTATTGAATTTGATGAAATATCTAATTCAGGAAAGGTTTTAACTATAAAAGAAATAAATGAAATAGGCTTCAAGAAAGTCAAAGAATACAAGATCGATAAACTTCCAAATTCAAATTCTGCTTTTTTTGGTTTTATAAAAAATGACATTGGTGAACCCAAAGATTATGAAATGAGATTTTATGACAATCATGATTCTGCTTTAAAATTTGGGGAAAAATATGCAGAAAATATTTCTGGAGAAAATGGATGTATCTCCAAAGAGTGTTCATTATGGCAGGAGGGGTTAAAAGATAGGATACAAATGCATGATTTAGGCACGCTTCATCCCAAATATATGTCATATTATATTTACAACAATCTCATTCTTTTTTGCCCAGGCTATGATGAAAATGAAGCCAGAAATAATTGTAACTTTGTGATTAATAAATTAGAAAAATAATTTAGAGTTCTAATTAGTTCTAATTTCATAATTTTTTTCTTGATTTAATCTTTCCCTTACAATTTTTTTTGTTAATTGATTTTTAGGCCAATCTTTAGGGTCTATTAAGCACAATCTAACAAATAATCGAGTGAATGAAGTAACATAATATTTAAGATCTTTCACTATTAATTTATCAAATGTATCTGGCTCTTCATGATGATATTCACAAGTTGGATACCTTCCATGATACCTCCATCTCCAGGGATGAGAGGCGTCTATCGCCGCTTCTAAAAATGGAAAATGATCTGAGTGCCCATCTAATTGAGACATAACATGGACTTTCAAGTTTTCATCTAAAGTATCTATTTGATCTTGAAGAAATTTTCTTAAATGAGGAAAACCTAAAACTATTCCTTTTAAATTTCCTGTTGATAACTCATCGCAATTTAGAACAAATCTAGGCTTTAGTTTTTTATAGTTATTTTTAACGTGAAAAAAAGATCCTTGTAGTCTCTGCTCCTCTGAACTTAAAGTTATAAACCTTAAACCGATTTTAGGAATTATGTTAAATTTTTCTAATGTTCGTTTTATAGATTTTGCTGTTTCAATTACTGAAATTGCCCCAGATGTATTATCATTTCCTCCTGGTGTATCGAATACTGTATCGTGATGACCACACATGACAATAAATTCATCTTTAATAGATCCAGGTATCTCAGTTATAACGTTTGAAGTTTTTGCTTGATAAAAATCTGTCTTAACTTCAACTTTTACCTTTAATCCAGAAATTGCATATTTCTTTAATAGCAAAAGGTGCTCATGTGAAGTATTTATAATTGGCAGTGGAGGATTTATTGATTTAGGATCTCTTGTGTCCCATACAGATGAATACTCCATTCTTCTGCCAAGTTTTGGATCACCAATTATTATTGCTGCAGCTCCTTTTTTACTAATATATTCCACACGTTTACTTATTGTTTCTTGTTCAGTGAAAGGTTCATGTTTTCTAAAAATTATTGCTACTTTATCTTTTACTTTTTCTTTTGAGTCGTCTACTTCTCTCTTTGTGCCATGACCTAAATCAATTAATTCTTTGTTTATGTTTACAGATGGGCATCTGTGGTATGGTTTCGAATCAAGCTTTTTTTCATTAACTTTAATATCGCAATAATCAAACTTATAAGTTTTAATTGTAAAATTTTCATGAAAAGCTTTGAGTTTATTGTCAACCCAATGATTTCTAATAAAATCAGCAGCTTCCCTTTCATTATCAGAAGTTGCCCAACGTGAACCAATATCTATTGATAATTTTTGATTTAATTCTTCAATTTCAGAATTAATCCAATAATTTCCTATAATCCACTGATCAATTTCTTTAAAATCATTTATTTTCATTTAATAATTTTTAATTAAAGAATGTATTTGGTCAATTTTATCCAGTATTTTTTAGTCCAGCTGAAATTCCATTAATAGTTAATAATAAAGATCTTCTCATCAATTTATAATCTTCTGAATCTGAGTTATTTCTCAATTTTTTTAATAAAATCAATTGAAAAATATTTAATGGCAATATGTAAGACTCTCTTACTGATAATGTTTTTTTCAGTGTATTATTTGACTCTAAAAGTTCATTGGACCCATTTATTTCTTTTAAATATTTAACTGATTTAGTATATTCATTTTCAATCTGATTAAATAACTCAATTCCTTCAGGATATAAATTCTCAATATAAGCCCTGCTTACATTCATATCTGTTTTTACAAGATTCATTTCAATATTAGAAAGTAATGTTTTAAAAAATTTTAATTCCTTATACATTTCTAATATCTCTTCTCTTAACCCATCATTAAAGGCTTTTTCAATTGTGTGGCCAAAACCATACCATCCTGGAATTATTTGCCTTGATTGGGTCCAGGAAAAAACCCAAGGAATGGCTCTCAAATCTTGAATACCTTTTAGCCCTCCTCTTCTTTTTGATGGTCGTGATCCAATGTTCATTTGAGCAAATTCTTCAAGAGGGGTAGCTTTAGTTAGATAATCAAAAAAGTTTTTTTGTGAAATAAAATCTTTATAGTGACTGTAACTTTCATCAGATAGTATGTTCATTAAATCAAACCATTTATTATCCTTATTATTTTCTTCCGGATTATCTAATGATGCTTCTAGAACCGATGAAATTATAATTTTAAGGTTAGTCTCAGATAATTCTGAATTAGCAAAGTTATCTGAAATTACTTCGCCTTGTTGAGTTATTTTTATTTTTCCATTTATTGTTTCTAAGGGTTGAGATAAAATAGCTTCTCCTGCAGGCCCTCCTCCTCTACTGGAAGACCCACCGCGACCATGAAACAATACTAAATTCAACTTAAGCTTTTTTGACAAATTAAATATCTCTTTCTGAGAAGAATATAAATTCCATTGAGATTTAATTATCCCTCCATCTTTATTTGAGTCGGAATAACCTATCATTACTTCAACTAAACTACCTTGGTCATAAATTTGTGTCCAAAAATTTCTTAAAATTTCTTTTGCATTTTTTAAGTCATCAATTGTTTCAAGTAATGGAACTATTCTAAAGCTTGGCAAAACTTTCTTTGATTCGACAGTTTTGGTCAGTAAAGTTAAAAACGCAATTGAACTTAAATCATCTGAACTTCCGGTCATGGCAACAATCCAAGTATTAATTGAGCTTGCCCCATATTTTTTCCTGATACTTTTTACTGTTTCAAAGGTGTTAATTACTTCTCTAGAAGCATCATTAAGTTCCAAATTGTTTAAATCAAAATTATTATTTTTATCAATTAGGTTAATAGCATCTGAAATTGATGTAGATTCATCATATATTTTTGAAATTATTTCTTTCGCAGCATTAGTTGTAATTGCAGAGTCTTCTCTAATGTCCATTTCGGCAGTGACAAATCCTCCAACTCTTAATGACTCAATAAGAAGGCTTAGTTTTTTAATTTCCTTCTTTGTACCTCTGTGCTTATCAAGTGAATTTAAAACCAAACTTAGATCATTGATAATTGACTCTATGTCGTAATAGTCATTTAAGAATTTCTTTAAAATTATACTTAAGCTTAATCTGTATGGCTCTTCATCATATTTTTTTACCGATTCATCATTTTTTAAAATACTTATATTTTTATTAATAAATTCATCTAATTCTTTGGAGAAAGAAACAATATGAATTGATTGACTCAAACCCTCAATTAAGTTGTTAATTTCATTTATAATTCTGTCTTTATTTCGTTTATACTGAATTTCAATTATTTCAGTTGTAAGATTGTGATTAACATTTGGGTTCCCGTCTCTGTCTCCCCCGATCCATGTTCCAATTTTTATGGGAGAAAATAAATTACCTAAATTATTTGTTCCTAAAATTTCTTTAATAAATAAATTTAATTTTGGTATTTCTTCGTATACAACTTTATCAATATAAAACAAGTTATTTATTGCTTCATCTATTGGTGTTGGCTTCAATTGCCTTAGTTCATCTGTTTGTATGATTATTTTTGCAGATTCTTTTAAATCCTCTTGATGTGAAAGTTTTGAAAAAGGTATTCCTTCCATTCTTTCATCATGCCTAACTTTTATAATTTTATGCAATTCATTTATCTGATTTAAAATTTCTGGCCTAGCTGCTTCAGTTGGATGAGCTGTAAAAACCAATTTTATATCAACTAAATTTATTAAATCTTTCTCTGAATGATAGTTATTAAATAATAAATTTTTTAACTTATTATTTAAGCTTTCTATCGAATAATTATTTGAAGAAAGATCATCTATTCTATAAATATGCTCAACAACATTAGCAATATGAAAATATAAAGTGTAGGCCCTTATCAGTCTCACAGTCCAGTATGGATTAAATTGACTAAAATTATCTATAACTTTTTTAAGGTCATCATATTTATTGTTCAAATAATATCTATCTAATGCTTTCCTAGCTAAATTAAGTTTTTCAAGAAATTCATCACCAAATTCATCAGTTAATACACTTGCAACTAATGAAGCGATTACTTTTATTTCAGAATTTACATCTGAAAGAACTTGTTCTTCGTTGATATTTATTTGCGTCATAATGTTATTTTAGTATAAATTCACTACTGATAATTAATTTTACTATTTAATAATATGACATTAAGTGAGAATAAAGAAAAAGTTGAAGAGATAATAAAAAAGATTTCTATAACAGAGCTGGATTATTCAAAATCAATAGATGAATGTTTAAAAAATGTTGAGGAGCTAATTAAACTCAAGACGGAATTAGCATTAGTAAAATCAGATTCAAGGTTTTTAGACAAACCTTCTTTGATTCATTTAAATAAAGAAAAGAAAAAATTGTTAGTTAGAAAAGATTTTAATGACAGAAAATGGATTGATCCACAAAAAATTCTTATGGCTATTACTCCTGGTGTTTTTTTGATTTGCTTGGCTGCCCCTCCAACAGTCTTTGGCTTATTAACTTTGCTGTATCTTATTTAAATTTTGGCAACAAAATTCCTGTTCTTTCTTTATAGTTGAGATATTTTTCTTGTTGCCCCCATTTTTCATCGCCTCTTTGTTCTAATTGTGGAACACCTGATAAAAACCTCAATAGAACAAACACAAATATCGGTGAAAAAATTGATAGAAATGTAAATATAGAATTAATATAGCTTAAAGATATTACAAATATTCCAAACCAAATTATTATCTCTCCTAAATAATTTGGGTGCCTTATATACTTCCAAAGACCAACATCTATAAATTCACCTTTGTTTTTCTTATTAAATTTACTTTTTTGTGTATCTGATACAACCTCAATTAAGAACCCTGAAACCCATATTAATAATCCTAGCCATTGAATCAAAGCAAATTCATTATTTTGGTTGGATGAAAATATTATTATCATTGAAAGAGATGTAAAAAAAACCCATAAAGAATTCATCATCCATAAAAAATACAAACTTAATGGAGATTTAAAATATTCACTTAATCTTTCATCAGGACCTGCACTTAGTCTACGAATAAATAAAAAAGGACCTAACCTAAGAGACCAAAAAATTAGTAGGAAAAATATTAATATTTGGTTTGCATCAAAATCAGGAATCAAAATAATTGAAGTCACACCTACACTAATGAAAGAAAAGCTGCCAATTAAATCAAAAAAAATATCAGTCTTAAAGGCATATGAATGTATGAACGATAGGCTATTTAAAAGCAATATCGTAATTATGAAAATATAAACTAGTGGAAAATTATTAATTTTTATTGAGTCAAAACTTAATAAGTAAGTAATTAAAATAATTATTAAAAGGATAATTATCGTTGAAAATGAATGTTTAATTACGGCGGGCATTTAATACTTTAAAAAATTTATAAATTTTCCCCAATTACAAAATTTCCATCATTCCATGCGGGCTCCTCATCAAGAAATCCCATCATCTTCATAAAATTTTCATGCTGTTCAGGCCTCTCAGCATTTGCTAAATATGATTCTTTGTCCTTAAAAATTGCAATTGCGACAAGATCGCCGTTGTTATCAGGATCAAGAACATACCATGCTACACCACCTTCAGGCTTTTCTTCATCGTTTTTTAGGTGATTAATTAATTCTTCTTTTTTACCTTTTTTAGGCTTTAAATTAAATATACTGCCGTACAATTTCATAATAAATACATACTATCTTAATTTAGTGATCTTTGAAAAATATAATTTAAAAATATTATAATTATTTTACTCATTCTTTAATTCTGTGATTGGTGACCCGCCTCGGGCTCGAACCGAGAACCTATTGATTAAGAGTCAATTGCTCTACCATTGAGCTAGCGGGCCATTAGGTAATTATAATAAAATTTTTAATTAGTAGAATATTCAACAATTTCATTGTCTGTTTTTCTCAACATTAATACTATTAATGCACCCCATAAACTTGAAATTGATGAAACCCAAATTGCTAAAACATAGCTCCCAGATATATCAAACAATATTCCTGGAATAAATCCGCCAATTGCCATTCCTATTCCAGCACCAAAAAGCTGCCATCCGTATGTAGTACCCATAGGAAACCTTCCATAATACTGCTTATTTATTACAGGAATCACTGTTCCTTCTCCCCCATATGGGATACCAAAAAGAAAGGCGAATAAATAAAAATCAAAAATTGAGTTTGCCCCAAGTAAAATTAATACTGATAACCCTTGCCCTAAAAAAGATAAAAATATTATAGGCTTGCTTCCATATTTATCACCGATAATTGGTGCTGCGAACCTACTTGAAATACTTACAACAGCTATTATGCTTAATACGCCTGAAGCTTGTACCAAGGATAATCCTTGATTAACTGCCATAGGTATTACTGCTACTAAAATTACAGCGTGACCAACACATCCCCAAAAATGTATATTAACTAAGTGCCAAAAACTGTCAGTTTTAAATATTAATTTCTGGTTAATTTTAGACCAAATCATGGACTTTTCTTCAGATTTAAAATCTGATTTTAGCCACCCATATGGCTTCACACCTTTTTTCTCAGGTGAGTCAGAAAAAAAGAAAAGGCAAGCAAAAATAATTAAAGTTCCAAAAATTCCAAAAATTAAAAATGTATTTTGCCATCCAAAGTTTTCAAAGCAGATTGCAAGAGCTTGTATAGACAATGCCGGGCCAACACTCCAAGCAACCATCATTGAGCCAGTGCCAATGCCAGTACCTCTTTTAAACCAACCTACAACAGCAGGCACAATAGGCACCAAATATATCGATTGAGCTATACCTAATACAATTCCGTATGAAAAGTAAAATTCAAAAATTGTTGAAGAGTTAGCGGTTAATATCATGCCAATTAAAAAAAGGAATGTGCCAAAAATCATAGTTTTTTTTGCACCAAAAATATCTCCTAAAATCCCTGCAATAGGACTAAAAAAAGCTGTGCAAAGAGCAGCAATTGCATATCCAAGACCAATCTCTCCTTGAGACCAATTAAATGTTTCGGACATAGGTTCAACCATTACGCCAAAAACATTTCTTATAGTACTTCCAACCATTTGAATAATTGATGCAATAAGAACAATTATCCAAGCAAAATGCTTAAACTGGTATTTATCATTTAAATTACTAACTAATGAAGTGGACATACAGAAATAAATCCCCTTTCCCACCATAAGTCAACATTTTGACCATCATTTAATCTTTCTGAAATTCGATATTCTGAAAATTCTGCACCAATATATATTAGTAAAGCAAATGAAAATAATATTGTTATCAATATCATTCCCAACCCTCTCACCGGATAGGTATTCATTTTTCAGAATTCAATATTCCAGATTGAGCCCAGTCTGATTTTTTTATGTCATGAAAAATTATATGCGTTGCTTCTGGTGTTGTTTTACCAATATCCACAATTATATCTGTAATTGCTTTTGCTACTTTAGCTTTTTGTTCTTTAGACCTTCCATCAAACCATTTAATTTCTATTGTAGGCACGTTTTTCTCCTTATTAAGTATAATTATGATTAAACTTTCTCATTACAATGAATAAAGAAAAAGAATTTATAAACATTATAAACAAAATACTAAATAAAGATTTAAAAAAAGGCTTTGTTGTTGGTATTGGTGATGATGCAGCAATATTAACTTCAAATGGAAATAATAAAATGGTAATCTGCTCAGACACTATTGTTGAAGATATTCATTTTAAATTAGATTATTTTTCTTTTGAAGATATTGGATGGAAGAGTATTGCAATTAATTCAAGTGATTTAGCAGCAATGGGGGCAGTTCCAAATTATTTTACTGTTTCAATTGGGTTACCTGGCCATATAAATAAAAATAATTTTGAACAATTAATAATTGGAATGAAAAAATGTTGCGATTCTTATGGCGGATTCATTGTTGGAGGAGATATAGTAAAGAGCGACAAATTATTTATATCTATATCTGCAGTCGGGTCACTGCACCAAAAAAAATTTTTAACAAGAGATTCTGCTAAACCTGGCGACAAAGTTGCTGTTACAGGAAATTTGGGAGATTCTTTAGGAGGATTAAACTTACTTTTAGACAATAAAAAAGGGGGTAGGCTCATTAACAGTCATTTAAAGCCTCAACCTAAAATTATTGAATCAAAAAAATTAATAGAATCAGGCGTTAAGTGTTGTATGGATATTAGTGATGGCTTGCATAATGACTTATTAAATTTATGTGAAAGCAGTAAAGTTAGTATTGAAATAAATATCGAAGATTTACCTGTCAGTAAAGAATTAAAGAGTGAATTTTCGGATAGATTTATTGATATTGCTATAAATGGAGGCGAAGATTATGAGCTTTTATTTACTTTTGACGAATCAAAGATAAAACTGCCTTTTAATTATTTTGTTATTGGCAGTGTTGTAAATAAAAACGAAAATAATGTTCTCTATAAAAATAAAGGGAAAATCATAAAGCCTAAATTAAATACTTGGAGTCATTTTGAACAAAATTAAATTAATATCCAATAGCCCATCTGAAACTATCAAAATTGGTAAAAAGATTTCAAAGTATATTGGTAAAGGAAAAATTATTTTTCTTGAAGGGAACTTAGGGGCTGGGAAAACAACACTAGTCAAAGGAATAGCGGAATCATTTAATTGTGATCAAATTGCAAAAAGCCCAACATTCATTTTAATTACAACTTATTACGGAGATATAAATGTTAATCACTGTGATTTTTTCAGATTAAATTACCCAGAAGAAATTTTTGATTTAGGCTTAGAGGAGTATCTAGAAGAAGGGAATTTGATTATTGAATGGCCTGAGATTGCTAAAAAATATTTACCAGAACCAGATTTAAAAATAAAAATAGAAATTGATAAATTATCTGAAAAGAGAAATTTAGTAATATACTCGCAAGAATTAATCAAAATTTAAATATGACAAAACTACTTACAATTGATACATCTTCAAAAAATGCCTCAATATCTTATTCAAAAGATGGTTGCTTAATTGATGAAAAAAATTGGACTTCAAAAAACAATCATAGTATTGAATTAAGTGAAAATATAATCAACTTAACAAATAAAAATAACTTAAATGTAAATGATCTCGATTATATTTCAGTTGCTTTAGGCCCAGGTGGTTTTACATCAATTAGAGTTGGTATCAGCTTTGCAATTGGGCTTTCAAAATTTAATAAAATTAAATTGCTTGGACTGCCAACTTTTGAAATTGAATTTGAGAAAGTAAAAAATACAGATCATACTGATTTAATTGCACTTATTCCCGCAGGTTTTGAATCTTTTTGCTGGAAATCAATAGACAATATTTCAACCAGAAATGTTGATGGTATTTTTGCTATGAGGGACTTTAAAAGTGTTTTTAAAAAAGGAACTTTTTTTGGTGAAGATACAAATAATTTGGCTGAAATAAATTCTGATTATAAATTCTTTCCAGACATAAAGAGGGAACCTAAGTTAATGGTTAATTTGAGTAATAAATTAATTAATGAAAAAAAACAGGAAAAATATTATGATTTAGTTCCTATTTATTCTAGATTGCCGAATATAACTAAGAAGAAGGAGAAAAGATGAGTAATGAATCCACGCTTGTATTAATTAAACCTGATGGGGTAAATCGGTCTTTAATTGGAAAAGTGATTGAAAAGCTTGAATCAACCGGCTTAAAAATTACTGGAATGAAACTTATATTAATTGATAAAGATCTTGCTTCAAAGCATTATGAAGAGCATAAAGATAAACCTTTTTTCTCAAGCTTAGTAAATTTTATTACCTCTAGCCCAGTTGTAGCACTAGCTTTAAATGGTGAAAATGCTATTCAGAAAACAAGAACGATGATGGGGTCTACAAACCCTTTAGAATCAAGTCCGGGCACAATAAGAGGTGATTTTGGCCTATCTCTTGAGAAAAATGTTATACATGGTTCTGCAAATGAAAAAGATGCATTAAGAGAAATAAAATTATACTTCTCAGAGGAGGAAATCATTAATTACGACAGGTCTGTGGATAATTGGGTAAGCTGATTAATGAATTCTTACTATTTCCTTAGCCGAACTCCAAAGGGATTCTAAGTCATAATTATTTCTTTTTTCGTTAAGTAAAATATGCACACTCAAACCAAAATAATCTAATAGTATCCATCCGGTTTTCCCTGAACCTTCTTTGTGGTGTATTTTATTTCCGCTTTTTTTCATTTCTCTCATAATTTTTTGTGACAAACTTTCAAGATGCCTATCAGTTTGTCCAGTAATTAAAATTGAAAATTCTGAAAAAAGCGAAATATCTCCTGTATCAAGAAGAACAATTTCTTCTCCAAGATTTTCAGATGCGATATCTGTTACCATCCTTGCATAATTTTCTAATATAGTTGACTTTGACATATTTAAATTATAAACATTTCTTGTAAACAAAATAAATTTATTATGAAAAACTCTAAAAAAACTGTTGTTGTTGCTATGAGTGGTGGCGTTGATTCTTCCGTTGCTGCCTTACTTTTACACAATGAAGGCTACAATGTTATTGGGGTAACAATGAGGTTATTTCCTCAAAATGAAGAAACAAATTACAGCCTAAATAAAAGTTGTTGTTCATTAGATGATGTAGAAGATGCGAGATCTGTTTGCAGGCAAATTAGTGCCAAGCATTACTATTTAAATTTTGAGAAAGAGTTCAATGAACATGTAATTAATTACTTTATTTCTGAATACCAAAAAGGGAGGACACCTTTTCCATGTTTGGCATGTAATGACAGATTGAAATTTGACTTTTTATTAAAAAGAGCTGAGTTTATGAAAGCTGATTATATAGCAACTGGTCATTACGCAAGTATCATTGAAAATAATAATGAATATAAATTGATTAAAGGTGTAGACGAAACTAAGGATCAAAGTTATGTACTTTTTAATTTAACTCAAAGTATTATGAATAAATTAAAATTACCTGTAGGTATTTTCCCAAAAAATGAAATACGTAAAATTGCTGAGGATCACAATTTAATTAATGCTAAAAAACCAGATTCTCAAGATATTTGTTTTATTCCAGATGGAGATTACAAAAAATTTATCAACAACAAAATAGACCAAAACGAAGGAATTATAGTTGATTCAAAGGGCAATAAATTAGGAGATCATTCAGGTATACACAATTTTACTATTGGCCAAAGAAAGGGCATTGGAATTGAATCAAAAGGGAAGCCTATCTTTGTTACTAAGATCTATCCAAGTAAAAATATTGTTGAAGTTGGGCCATCTAACGAATTAATGCAAAGAAAAGCATTTATATCAAAAGTTAATATTATTTCGAAAGAAGATAAAATAACTAACAAAGAAATATTTGCAAAGATTCGCTATAAAAGTACTCCTGCAAAAGGAAGGTTGACCTTGAAAAACGATGGAAATGCAGTATTTATTTTTGATGAACCTCAGAGAGCAATTACTCCGGGCCAGGCATTAGTTTTTTATAATGACAATGAAGTAATTGGTGGAGGATTTATAGAATACGAAGACTCAACATTATTAAAAGAAAAAAACAAAGAGACAGTAAAATCTTATTAAAAAATAATTTAAGAAAATTATCCTCAACTATAGTAAATTTACCTCATTCATCAATAGAGGAAGAATTGTTTAAACACGGATTTAAAAACATTGTTGGAATTGATGAAGCTGGTCGAGGATCTCTTGCTGGTCCAGTTGTTTCAGCTTCAGTAATTCTCGAAAAAAAACTTTTAGTTGGGAACCCTTTTAAATTTAATGACAGTAAGAAACTACCCGTCAAATCAAGAAAACAAATGTTTAATCAAATAATTAATTCAAAAAGTATTTATTCAATCGGGGTATCTAATAATAACGAAGTTGATAATGAAGGAATAGTAAAGGCTACTAAAAATTCAATGAAAAAGTCTCTAAATAGCATAAATTACGATTATGCACTGATCGACTCTATTGATTTAATGACTGAGAAACCCTACTTTAACTTCAACAAAGCAGATTCAATATCTGTGAGCGTAGCAGCAGCATCAATTATTGCAAAAGTATGCAGAGATTCATTGATGTTGAATGTATATGATAAATTATATCCTGATTATTTATTTAAAAATAATAAAGGTTATGGATCCAAAAAACATATTGAAATTATGAAAAAAATTGGGATTTGTGCAATTCACAGAAAAACTTTTAACCCAGTAAGTGAGATAAATAAATAATGAAACTAGGTCTTTATGTAATAATCGATCCATATAACATTAGCAACAAAAATTTCAATGATTTATGTAAAGAAATAGTTGAATCTGATATTGATACGATACAATTAAGAAATAAATATGGTGACAAAAAAGAGTATCTTGATCAAGCATTTTTTATAAAAAATTTATGTGAAAAAAATAATAAAATCTTTATTATTAATGACAGAGTAGAGGAAGCTCTTGAGGTAATGCCCCATGGGATACATGTAGGAAGAAAAGATACTTCAGTTCAAAAATGTAGAGACTTATTTCCAAAAAAATTTATTATTGGTAATTCTAATGCTACTTTTAAAGAAGGAAAAGTTTCTGAAAAATTGCCAACAAATTACATCGCAATAGGTAGTTTATTTGAAACAAATTCTAAAAAAGATACAATACCATCGTCATTAGATGTGATAACAAACTTAAAAAAGACTAATTTCAAAAAAGAGATTGTGGCAATAGGTGGAATAAATAAAAATAGAATTATTAAGGTTTTAGATTCTGGAGCAGATTCAATTTGCATATCCAGCGCAATTACATTGTCAGATAAGCCAGCCCTTGAAGCCAATAATATAAAAAAAATAATGCAAGATTATGCAAAATAATAAATCATCCAATCTAAAAAAAATATCAAGAGAAGTTAATAGCAAATTTAAAAAGATTCATCAATCAAGGGAGCTTGGACTATCATTGTCTAGGGAAATCATAGGTATATCATCAAGATCTATTAGGTCTGCTCAAAGAAAAGATTTTAAAAATGCCGAAAAATTAATAAATGATGGTATGAAAAAATTAAATTCAGCAAAAAACAAATTAAATAAATTTTCCTCAGATATTAATACAACTTTTTTTCTAGATGGAGAAAAGGAATTATGTGAAGCAATTTTCTTTCTTTCTTTTGTTTCTGGATACAAGTTAACATCAAACAAAATAGACATATTTTCACCAAGTTCAATATTAAAAGGGATGGCTGAAGCTGCTAGCGAATTAAGACGAACATCCTTAGACAATATTAGAGAAAATAATCTCAAGATGTCTGAGAGTTACTTAACTATAATGAATGAAGTTGTAGATTTACTTGAATCAATTGATTACCCCGAAGGAGTTACTCAAGGTTTAAGGAGAACTACTGACCAATTAAGAAGTGTAGTGGAAAGAACTCGGGGAGACATTACAATAGCCTTACAGCGTAATCAACTTGAAGGAAAAATTGAAACTTTTTTAAAAAAAATAGACTAATAGGAATGAGGTCAAAATGTCGTACTTTGTATCAATATCATCAGCAATAATTGGATTAATTGTTGCATCATATTTCTTTTGGAATGTTGTAAAAAGAAAAGTTAAAAATCAAGAATTGTCTGAGATTGCTGGACTTATTCAAGAAGGATCTGCGGCATTTTTAAGGAGAGAATATGCAATACTATCAATATTTGTTGTTTCAATGTTTGCAATATTATGGGTAGTTGTAGATGGAGATATATTTAATAAATTTAATTCTACTGACACAGATTGGGGCAAACCATGGACTTCAGTTGCTTATCTAGTCGGTGCAGTAGGTTCATCAATTGCTGGAATTGTTGGAATGAACATTGCTGTAAGAGGAAATTCTAGGACAGCTGAGGCTGCTGAAGAAGGTCTGAATAAAGCATTAAGGGTCGCATTTAATACTGGAAGTGTAATGGGACTCACGGTGGTTGGTGTTGGATTACTTGGAGTAACAGTAATGTGGGTTCTGTTTGAATCGCCATCAATAATTGCAGGTTTTGGTTTTGGGGCATCTTCAATTGCATTATTTGCTAGAGTTGGGGGCGGGATATATACAAAGGCAGCAGATGTTGGAGCTGATTTAGTTGGAAAGGTCGAGGCAGGTATCCCAGAAGATGACCCAAGAAATCCTGCAACTATTGCTGATAATGTTGGTGATAATGTTGGTGATGTCGCAGGTATGGGTGCTGACTTATTCGAATCCTATGCTGGATCATTGATTGCAACATTATCTCTTGCTATTTTTATTGGGGTTCCTAAGTTAGGAATTGCACCCGCAGATGATAAGTTAGTTATGCTTCCATTAATTATTAGTGGGATTGGAATTATTGCTTCTCTAATTGGAACTTTTTTGGTCAGAACAAAACCTAATGCTTCAATGAACTCTTTATTATGGAGCTTTAGGATAGGAATATTTGGAGCTGCATTACTAACATTAATTGGAGGAGCAATTGCTGGTTCTCAAAGCTTCTTAGATGTTCCTTTCGAATTAATATATATATTAATAACTGGGCTTGTTGTTGGTCAGGTTATCGGTACTGCAACTGAATACTTTACATCTTATGAGTATTTTCCTGTTAAATGGATATCTAAGCAATCATTAACAGGCCATCCATCAAATATAATTGCAGGTATATCTGTCGGTTTATACAGTACTGCCATTCCAGCGATATGTGTAGTAATAGGTGTTTTAATTTCTCATCATTTTGCAGGATTATATGGAGTTGGATTGGCAGCAGTAGGGATGCTATCAACTCTTGGAATTACTTTATCGACCGATGCTTACGGTCCTGTTGCTGACAATGCTGGAGGACTTGCAGAACAAGCTGGACTTGATCCTGAAGTAAGAGAAAGAACTGATGCTCTGGATGCATTAGGAAACACGACTGCTGCAACTGGTAAAGGTTTTGCAATCGGGTCTGCTATATTGACAGCTCTCGCATTAATGTCTGCCTACGGACAAGTAACTGGTGTAACTTCTTTTGACATAGGAAAAGTTGACGTTTTAAGTGGAGTTCTAATAGGAGCTTTACTTCCATTCGTTTTTTCAGGTATGACAATGCAGGCTGTTGGTAGTGCTGCTGGAGCAATGATTGAAGAGGTTAGAAGACAATTTAGAGAAATAAAAGGTTTGAGAGAAGGAAAAAAGGGAGTTAAACCTGACGCAGCAAGGGCAGTTGAAATAAGTACAACTGGCTCATTAAAAGCAATGATTTTGCCAAGTATATTAGCAATAGTTTCACCAATTCTGATTGGATTATTTCTAAAAGCTGAAGCACTCGGAGGAATGCTTGCAGGATCTATTGTTTCTGGATTTTTACTTGCTATATTTATGGCTAATGCTGGCGGCGCCTGGGATAATGCAAAAAAATACATTGAACTTGGTAATTATGACGGCAAAGGTTCAGATGCCCATAAAGCTGCTGTAACTGGTGATACTGTTGGTGATCCTTTTAAAGATACTTCGGGGCCATCAATAAATATCTTACTAAAGTTAATGACAATAGTAGCTTTAGTTTTTGGACCATTGTTTATTGGCTAAAATTTATAATAACCCTATCCGACTCTTTCCATTCGAAAGTTTGTGGGTCAAAAGTTTTATTTACTTTAAAAAAAAGATTTCCTTTAACCATTTGATTTCTTGATAACTTAAAACTACCCCACAAAGGTTTTTCAATATCAAGATTTATATCATTTGGATTTAGTGGCTTATATGTATATCCATCTTTTGATAATAAATCTGCAGATTGGTCATTGATTAATAACAATATTTCTCCTGATGCTGCATTTATTACTTCAGCATTAATTGAAATTATTTTACTTGAATCATTTGAGAATTCTTGCAATTGTTCTGGTTGGTTTAATTTAATGAACAAGGTTCTACCAGAAACATAAAGATCTTCAGTAGAATTGAAAGGTTGAAAAATAATAGTTACAGAAATTAAAAAAGAGGCAATAACAAAGAAAATTGAAGTGAAAAGCAATAAATTATTTCTAATGAATTTCATTCAACTTTTAGCATAAACTGATAATTCAGATACAACGCTTTCCAGGTTTTCAACAAGATACTTAATATCACCTTCTGTATTTTCAAGTGAGAGGCTAATTCTTATAGATCCTACAGCAAGTTTTGGATCTATCCCTTGTGCAATTAATACATGAGAAGGTTCTAGTGATGCTGAGCTACATGCACTTCCACTCGATGCGCATATTCCTGCCATATCTAACCCAATTAAAATAGGCTCACCTTCAAAATTTTTAAAACACACATTTAATATATTTGATAATGAGTTTTCCTTAGGAGTTACAATGTAATTACTGTATTTAAAAGAAGATAATTTTTCTCTGATGAAATTAATCAGCTTATTACAATGTTCATTAAAGTTATTTTTTGATAAATCTGCTATTTCTAAAGCTTTTGCTAAACCTACTATCCCGGGAACATTTTCAGTCCCTGAGCGCCTTTGTCTTTCTTGGCCTCCACCCAAAATAATTGGACTCATTGGGACACCTTTCCTTAAATAAAGGAGGCCAGTGCCCTTGGGCCCATAGAATTTATGCCCAGAAATAGTCATTAAATCAACTCCAAGCTCTTCAACATTTAAACTCAATTTTCCTGCAGCCTGTACAGCATCTGTATGAAAATATATATCTCGATTTAAATCAGCTGACTTTTTTTTAATTATTTGGCTAATTTCTTGAATTGGCTGTATTGCGCCAGTCTCATTATTGGCATACATAATAGATACCAAAGTTGTTTCAGATGTTATGGATTGACCAAGCTCTTCTAGATCTACAAATCCATCATTATCAACATTTAAATAAGTAACTTTATAACCCAAAGATTCCATTTCTTCCATTGCATGCATGACTGCATGATGCTCAATCTTTGATGTAATAAGATGTTTTCCAGTAGATTCCAATGCCTTAGATACGCCAATAATTGCTAGATTATCGGATTCAGTTCCGCCACTATTAAAAACTATTTCGCTTGGCTTGCAATTTAAAATATTTGAAATGGTCTCTCTGGATAATTCAACTGCGTCTCTTGAAATTTGAGCCAAACTATACAAGCTTGAAGGGTTACCGTAATTACTTGAAAAATAAGGCAACATTGCATCTAAAACATCTTTTGACATTGATGTTGTCGCAGCATTATCTACATAAATTTCGTTGTTTGAATCAAATGGCATGATTATATTCTATCAAAAAAAATAAGCTATTGTTGAATATAAATTATTTATTGGCTATCATTTCCCTTTAAATATTTTGTAGACCGATTGTTATGATAAATATATCTAAAATGTCTAAGTACTATGGGGAGTACCCCGCTGTAATTGATGTAAGTTTTAATATCTCAAAGGGTGAATCAATTGGGTTATTAGGGCCAAATGGTGCGGGAAAATCAACAACCATGAAAGTTATGACAGGATTTACTCCTCCAACATCAGGAAATGTAAATATTGGAGGGCATGACATCATTAAAAATTCTATTGATGCAAGGAAATTAATTGGTTATCTACCTGAGAGTGTGCCCTTGTATACAGACATGACTGTAAGGGATTATCTGAAATACATGGGTTCTTTAAGGGGTATGAATAAAAATATCTCAAAACGAGTTGATGAAGTTATTAGTCTTACAAGTTTAAATCAATACAAAAATGTCCTTATTTCTAAACTTTCAAAAGGATACAGACAAAGAACTGGAATTGCCCAAGCGATATTACACAAACCTAAAATTTTAATTTTAGATGAACCTACAATTGGAATTGATCCTGTCCAAGTGGTTGAAACACGAAAATTAATTCAAAACCTAGGAGAAGATCATACACTTATATTAAGTTCTCACATCCTCCCAGAAGTAACTTCAATATGTAAAAGGGTTTTAGTAATACATGAGGGCAAAATTGTTGCTGATGATACTCCAGAAAATTTATCAAATAGACTACAAACTTCAAATTTGTGTGAAATTAAAGTTAAAAATGGTAAGAGTAATGGAATAATTAAACTATTAAGAAATGAAGAATATATTGTAGATATAAGAACAAAAGATGACAATAATGATGAATTTGAAAATTATTATATTGAAACTTCTTCAGTTAAAAGTCCTGAGTCATTAATATCAAAAATTTTAATAAATAATAATATTGAATTGTTTGGACTTTCATCACTCCCACTAACTCTTGAAGAGATTTTTTTACAACTCACTAAGGACTAAATTGAAAAATATAATAACAATTTTTAATAAAGAATTAATGGGATATCTAAAATCTCCTATGGCGTATATTGTGGCTGCTTCTTTTTTTACAATTACTGGCTTTTTCTTTGTTGCATCTGTTTCAGATGCTTTCTCCGAGGCAAGTATAAGAGGTTTTCTTGCTGGGGCAGTGTTTTTTATGATATTCCTATCCCCTGCACTCACAATGAGATTAATAGCAGAAGAACAAAAACTTGGAACGATGGAATTATTAATGACATCTCCTTTAAAGGATTTTGAAATAGTTTTAGGAAAATTTTTAGCTGCCTTATCTATAATTATTATTATGATAATAGGCACTTTTTTTTACCCAATAATTTTAATAATTTTTGGAGTTCCAGATTTTGGCCCAATATTTACTGGTTATCTCGGGTTAATATTATATAGCTCAGCTACATTATCTGTTGGAATATTTGCCTCTTCATTAAGCTCAAATCAATTAGTATCGCTTGTTGTTGGATCAGGAATACTATCTTTTCTTACATTTATTGACTTTGTTTCATCAAGAGTAACTGGAGTTTTTGGAACAATTTTAAATGAACTTCAACTTGGAGGATCATTTTCATTGTTTGATAGTAGTAGTTTTGGCATTGCTGAGGGAGGGCATTTTGCAGACTTTGCAAGAGGAATTATAAATATTTATGACATAATTTTTTACATTTCCATTTCAGCAATATTTATTGTCCTTACAATTTTTAGTCTAGAGAGTAGAAGGTGGAGATAAATAAAAACAGAAAATTTAATAATGAAAAGAAAAGTCTTGCTAATCTTATAAAAGGTTATTCGTACTCTATCCAATATATAACTTTTATTTCAGGTTTTTTATCGATAGCAATTGGTTTGGTTGTTGTATTATTTTTAAGAGATATTCAATCTACAGGGATAATACTAATTGGTGCTGGGGCTTTTTCACTAATTATTTCTACAATTTTTAACTTATCTAAAATTAAAAATTTTTTAATTAGCTCTAAAGGGGCTTATGGGGCAAACACTTTGTTTATACTAATTGGAGTAATTATAATTTCTTTGATAATCAATTCTGTAATTTATATAAGCAATAAAAATGGAATAACGCCTTCATGGTTTAGGTCAGATTTAACTGCTTCAAAAGAATACGACCTTTCAAATCAAGCTATTAATGCTATACAAAATTTAAATGAAAACTTAGAAATATTTCTATTTCTAAGAAATGATTCAAGTAAAGATGCTCTTTCTATTAAAAGAACTGAAGATTTGTTAAGTGAATTCTCAAGAAATTCCAATAACTATGAACTTACTTTTAAACATATTGATCCTGACCTGGATCCTAATTTATCAAGCAGTTTAAATATTGAGAAATACTTGTCTGGAAGAGATTTGCCAATCTTAGTTTTTAGGTTAGAAGAATCGCAAAGATTAGCTCATATTGTCGGCGGAGACCCAAATTTAAGTATTGATGTATTTAGTGAAAAAGATGTAATTTCAGGTATGCTCATTTCAAGTCAAATAAAAAGAAAAAAGATATTTTTTCTCTCAGGGCACGAAGAAAGAGATATAAATAATATTGATAGATCTAGTAATTCACTTGGTCAAGCAAAAATTACATTAGAAAGAGATAATTATGATGTGTCATCCATTACTACAGATGAACTATCTAGAATACTTTTGAATTTTAGTTTATCAAACGAATTAGATCTTTTTCCTGCTGCCATAATTATTTCTGATCCTTCTGATGATTTGTTGGAATCTGAAAAAAATGTCTTAAAAGAATATATCGCTCTTGGAGGGAATATTATGATGTTGATGGAACCTGACTCACCAAAAGGATATACAGAAATGCTGTCAGGTTGGGGTATTATTTCAGGTGAGGGGACCCTTGTTGATAGGATAAGTTATGTTGCTCCAAATTTAGAGTTTCTTCAAATTAAAGACTCTAACCTTCAAATACCCGACCACCCAATAACTCATAACTTTGATGTAATTTATTTTCCAGGCTCAAAATTTATAGGAATGTCTATTACAAATGAAGAAATTCCTATTACTAATGAAGGATTTCCTTATGTAAAAGCTGAACCTATTGCATACACCACAATTAGCAGTTGGGAGGAAAAATCTAAAGAAATAATTGAATTTAATAATGACGATATATCAGGTCCATTGCCGGTCGCTTTAGCAGTTGAGGTAATCTCAGAAATTAAAGGTACTCCAAAAAAAGAAGCTGACGGGACGTATACAATTTCAAAATTATTAATTTCTGGAGATACTGATTTTGCAAGTAACAGATTTATTTTTTCCGCAAAAAATGAAGATCTTTTTGCTAATTCCGTTAATTGGTTAACAAGTGATGTTGAGTTAATATCCATTAGGCCAAAAGAAAAAGTATTTAGAGAATTAGTACTGACAAAGGATGAAAGGAACTTTGTGAGATGGAGTGGCTGGATTTTTTTACCAGCATTATCTTTATCATTAGGAATTTATAATTGGTGGCGAAGGAGATAATGAACTTCAAAACCACACTAATATTAATAATATTATTATCAATAATTACACCAGTTTCAATTTTTCTAGTTCAAAAAGATCCTCAACAAGAGATTGAAAGAAAAAGGACTTTTTTATACACAATTCCAGAAGAAGAAATAACATCTTTTACTGTCGAAAATAATGACAATATTGTTGAATTCAAATTAATAAATAGCAATTGGAGAATATATTCAGATGAGTTTAATTATCCTGTTAATTATTCTAGATGGTCTGGAATTACTTTTCTTATAAAGGAGCCAGTTATTCAAAGACAAATTACTTTAAATCAAAATACAAGCATAGATGATTTTGGACTTAAAAAACCTATGATGACTGCGACAATTGGTTTAAATAAAAATTCAGATTTTAATACTTTACAAATTTATTTTGGAGATTTAAGTCCGGATGGAGCATATCAGTATATAAAGCTGAATAATGACGAAAACATATATGCTCTAAATACATCGTTTGGAAACGCGATTAAATATTTATTAGAATCTCCTCCATTCCCTGAATGGGTTTATAATTTTGAAAAAGAAAATATAAATGAAATATTAATTTATGAATCAGGAGATTTATTAAAGGGGTTCGGCAGAAATATTTTTAGTGGAAATGATAATAACTGGAAATTTTGTGATGTTTTGATAGATGAATTAACAGGAAAATCATATACAGAAAATGAACCTTGTGATGGTTTGCAGGATGTAAATTCTAACTATGCTGAAGAAATCTTAAGTTTAATGAAAAACCCAAAAATAAATCAGGTTGTAGTTACTGGCCTAGAAACAGAAAATGATTTTTCACAATATGGGATTAATAAAAATAGTACTTATATTTATTTAAGAAATAATACATTTTCTCAAAATGGTTCTTTGCTAATTAAGCCTATAACTTTAAGTCTTGGTAAATTTGAGAGAAAATTTTTCCAGCAAGGTAAAATAAATGCTGTTTTTCAAGACACTGCCGATATAGTCGAGCTTGATGATGATTGGGTTTCAGAGCTAGGCCAATTAATTTATTGCACAGACCATAGCACTAATAAAAAGTCCGAATCAAATTGTAACTATTAATTAGAAGTTAAATTTTTATAAAGTTGCGGAATTCTCAATGGTAGTGATGAAATATCATCCAGAACTTCATAGCTCAGATCATCCATCATGCTCTTCATATAATCATGGCCTTCTTTATCTACAGTCAGACAAAATGTTGTTATCCCTTGTTTTTTTGCTTCTAACAATGCTTTCTTTGTATCGTTAACAGCATATTCCTTCTCAACTCCTTCCCTGCTATATCCCCTGTCTTGCGGCCTTCCATCACTTATTAAAAATATAAACTTAGATCTTTCATCCGTCTGCATTAATTTTGAGGCACAGTGTCTTACAGCAGGACCCATCCTTGTAGCATGCAATGGACTTATCCTGTCTATTCTTTTTGGGATAGTTGAAGAAAACTTTTCATCAAGATCTTTAATTGTGTAATATTCTACATTTTCTCGACCATAACCAGAAAAACCAAATATTCCATACTTATCACCCAATGTTTCCAGTGCATCAAGCAATAAAATTAGCCCTTCTTTTTCAAGGTCAACTATTCTTTTATAGGATCTTCTAAATCCTTGTGACCTTCTTTTTCTAAGCCATTCCATATATTTTTCAGGATCACTTGGTGCAGACCATTCATCTGATTGGCTTGTAGAGTCATCAATCGCTTCAGCAGTAGAAGCACTCATATCTAATAAGAATGCAACAGCTATGCTTCTTTCAACTTTATTTCTACGCCAATAAAGTTTTTCAGATGGTGTAATCCCAGATCTTAAATCAATCATTGCCTCAACAGTAAGATCTAAGTCTTGCTCTTCTCCGTCTTGCAATCTTTTAATTTTTCTATATGTTTCAGGATTAATTAATTCAAATTGCTTTTTTATGTCCTTAACAATATCAGAATATTTTTCTAGTGTTTCTTGGTAATAAACTAAATCACCTTCCCCAATGGTTTTTTCATTAACGAGACACCAATTTTTTTTATAAGTCTCGTCTCTGAAATCCCATTCATCATATAAGTACTGGTTCTCTTCTATTGCCTCTAATGATTTTCCATCTTCGTCAAAATGATCAAATTTATCTGCAAATTTTGATTGGTCATCATCACTTCTATCCATCTGCATGTCATTTAGTGCATCCTCTAAATTTTGAGTTATGTCAGACTCAGAAACCTGGTCATCTTCATCATTTATAGATTCCTCAACAGAATCTTTTAACATTTCTTCAAGTTGTTCTTGAGATAAATCTGTTAAATCGCCTTCATCAGAAAATTCAGCTTCACTTGAACTCATTTCATAAAGTAATTGAGATAGTTCAGGTTTAAACTCTCCCCAAAATTCAACTTCCTGCGGAGAATTATAATCCTCTTGGCTAATAGATTGTTCGATCTGTTCAGAGTTTTCAAATTCTTCAGATCCCTGAAAATCTTTGATTTCTTCAGGAAGGATTTCTGCGCCTTGAGACTTAAAAAATTCAGTCAAACTTTCGAAATCATCATCATTAAAATCTTGTTCAGGATTTAAGTCATATGAAAACTCATCAAAATCCCCTTCAGGCAAATTTTTGATTTCTTTTAATATTTTATAGGCTCTCAAGGTAGCTTCAGCAGTATCTTCAACTTTTGAACCATTTCTTTTTAATATAATTAATATGTTTAGTAATTTTGCAAATGAAGACTTTAAATTTTTTGCAACCTTTTGATTTAGATCATTTAAACTAAATCTTATCAACAGTTCAAGTAATTGCTCTCTAGCGGGAAGTGATGATATTTTGGGTCTGTCTTCTAAGCATTCATTCTGCACTTCAAGAAAAGAATTTTTAATTCCTAAATATTTTTTTATTATCTTTTGATCTACTCTAAATGCTTCAAATACAGAGAAAATATCTTGTGCTAATTTAGAATCATCAAAAAACTTAAAAAAGTTTGTCATATCAGTTATTTCTTTATTATTTTTTTCAAAATCACTATATATTTCGTTTCTTAAATTATTAAAATAACAAGATTCATTATGTAAATTAAAACGGAATGTACCAAATTCTATATGGCCTACTTGATGGGTTGCTATAACTTTCAGCCAAGAAAAATTTTTTTCTTTTTTGTTAAATTTTTTTATTGATTCTGGAAGAAAAATTGTTGTTCCTTCTGTTGTTGCCAGCTCAGGATTAAACCATCCGATTTCTTTATCAACCATTACAGAAGAACTTTGTACAGCTAAATCAGAACCACTTAAAGCGCAACAATATAATTTCAAAATTTCTCTTTCGATATCAAGATCTACTGAAAACGTTAAATCATTAAAAAGATCTTTAGAATTTTGATTCTCAAGAGAGAAAAAGCCTTTTTCATTTGAATTACTCTGAACAGTTGAATTATCAAACCATAATTTAAATTTATCTTGGGATATTTTATTTCTCATTTCCAAATAATTTTTTGAAAACAATAAAATTTCTTCGCAGTTTGTTTTTTCGATTACCTTTTTTAATTGGTCTTGGTATGAGCGATCTTTATTAAATTCGGAATTAAATATTTGAATGGAATTTTTAATAAATTGTTTTAATATTTGAGGATTATCGTCAATTACCAACGATAATAAATTTAAAAAAGTTTTATTTTCATTTATTACATCAGCGTTTTCAGCGAGTATAGTAAAAATTTCTTCGAAATCTTTAATTAATTTTTTTGATACTAAATTTATGACTCTGTTCCATGAAGTAAGATCACTTGGAGTTATTGAAGATATTTTTAAAACCCAATCAAGTATTTTTATTGAAAAACTAATTGATCTTGTAGAAATTCTCTTTAAAGTATCATTTAATATTTCAAGTTCTTCATAATTTAATTTTAAACATAATGAAGGTGAATATTTAAAAAAATTATTCACTAAAGATGTGGAATTTTTAGATGATCTATATAAGCTTAAACCAATATTTCCCCAATCAAGAAGATGCCTTGGTTTTAAATTTTCAATTACACCAGTTGTTGCATTGACGTAAGTTATTGATAAATCTTCACTCACTTCAGAAATCCTGTAGCACTGCTTGACCCATTCTAAGTACTGACTTTGAGGAATTGACCTCAAAATTGCTGGAGTTTCCTCAATTATATTTTTTATAATTATCCTTGAAGTTTGCGAATTGGAGAAAGATTTAATTGTATTTATCCATATTTCAATTCCATTTTGATTCAATCCCTCGGAAACAGATTCAATAAAATTATCGATTAATGATGGCTCAAGGCTAAATTTATTTAATTCTTTTTTTATTAATTCTTTCATTTCAAATTTTTACTAATAATTCAGTTAATATATTTGCAGTTGCCCCCCAAATCAAATTTCCATTGTAAAAAAAAGCAGGCTTGTAAGTTAACTTATTTTCATCTTCAAGAAAACAATAATTTCTTATATTGTTTTCATTTTCAATTTCATTTAAAGGTAACTTGAAATAATTATCAATTTCATTTTTATCTAAATTTATCTTAACCTCTTTTTTTATTACTCCAACAAATGGTTTTATTGAGAATCTTGTCCTAGTTATATGTTCATTTAAAGAAAATTTAAGCTCAATATCGTTTTTTTTGATTCCAGTTTCTTCTTCAACTTCTCTGTAGGCAGTGTTTAATAGGTGTTTGTCACTCAAATCAAATGAACCTCCGGGGAAACATATTTCACCTTTATGAAATTCTAAAGTATTAGATCTTTTTAAAAACAAAATTTCCTTACCTTTAATTGTTTCAAAAATTAAAATAAATACAGAAGATGGTTTCAAATCATTCTGTTCATATTTATTTAAATCAATTTTTTCAAAATTAACTTTTTTTAAATCATCAATTTTCAAAATACTATTCAAAAATTGCTGTAATGATTTCTTCTATACTTTTGTATAACTTTTGATCGTCAGTTATGCCCCAAGTCACTGCAACTTGGCATGCTCGCCTTGGTTCTATGCCATCTTTGATTAATTTTCCAGCATAAATTAGAACTCTTGTGCTTGCAGCTTCTGTTAAACCATGATCTGTTAAATTTCTAATTTTTTCACCTAGTGAAGCAAGTGAATCAGATATTTTTTCATCAACACCTGATTCAGATTGAATAATCTTTGTTTCAAGTTCTGGGGAAGGGAATTCAAATTCAATAGCAACAAATCTTTGTCTTGTGCTCTGCTTTAAATCTTTTAAGGCATTTTGATAGCCCGGATTATATGAAACAACCATCAAGAAATCGTCATCAGCTTCATAAACCTCACCAAGTTTGTCAATTGTTAAAATTCTTCTATGGTCAGTTAAAGGATGAATAATTACAGTTGTATCTTTTCTTGCCTCAACAACTTCATCAAGATAACAAATTCCTCCAGACTTAACAGCTCTTGTTAAAGGTCCATCAATCCACTTGGTTCCAGATGCATCTATTAAATATCTTCCCACAAGATCGCTTGCAGTCAAATCTTCATGACATGCAACAGTGACTAAAGGCACAGATTTTTTTCTTTTTTCAGAAATATACCAAGACATATACTCAACAAATCTTGTTTTTCCTGTTCCAGTAGGTCCTTTAAGTAATACAGGGACTTTTTGATTATATGCTGACTCAAAAACTTTAATTTCGTCAGATGTAGGTATGTAAAAAGGTTCTTCATTAATTGAATAATCTTCAATTTTATAATTTTTTGCGTCTTGGTTACTTTGAGTCATTAAAGTATTCCTTTCTTGTTTTTTCCAAAAGTAATTTTACATTATTATTGAGATCTTGCCTTGTAGAATTATTTTCAATGAATTCATCAATTCCCGTTAAATAAGTATATTCGTTTATTTGACTTTTAAGTCTTTCAAGTAAATTATTATGATCTTGATTACTTAAAAATATTCTATTTTTTATATTTTCAATAGAAGAAATAACACACCAAATTTTGTCACAATATTTTACAAAGTCACTATTCAATATTTTTGCACCCTCAACAAATATTGCTTCTTCTTTGTGATATTTTATGAGTTTTTCTTCTAGTATATTAATTAAATGTGGCCATACAATTTTTTCTAATTTCGAAATTTCATTACTTCCTTTTACAAATACTTTTTCAGCAAGAGAAGCACGTGATATTTGTTTTTGATCATCGAGAACATCCTTGCCCCATGTTTTAATAATTTCTTTATAAGCACTTGAACCAGATTCATATATCTGATGACTAAGAATATCTAAATCAATTACTTTAAAACCGTTTTGAGAAATTGTTTCACAAACAGTCGTTTTTCCAGAAGATATTAATCCAACTATCCCAATAACTATCATTTTTATAATGAACTAATTACTTTTGAAGTGATATCGATAACTTTTTCAATATCTTTTGATGAAACACCGTAATTAGTTACCATTCTTATTGCCCCATATGAAGAGTTAAATAAAACACCTTCTTTTTTCATATTTCTAGTAAATTGATCTTGATTTATATTGTCAGAAAGCTCAAATCTTAAAATATTTGTCTTAACATACTCATTATCAATATTAATTTCAGGTATATTTGATAAGCCATTGGCTAATCTTTTTGCATTTAAATGGTCCTCTTCAAGCCTATCAACCATATTTTCCAAAGCATAAACGCCAGCTGAAGCTATAATTCCGGCCTGCCTCATTCCACCACCAATTGATTTTCTCCATCTCCTGGCTTGATCAATAAAGTCTTTTGATCCAGATATTATGCTTCCAACTGGACAAGCTAAACCTTTTGATAAACAAAATGTTACTGAATCAACATTTTTTACAATGTTTTCAATACTTTCATTTTGTGCAATAGACGCATTAAATAATCTTGCACCGTCCATGTGAATTTTAAGATTATTTTTATTAGCTATTTTTTTTACTTCTGATAAGAAATCAAGTTCAAGTGGTGACCCTCCACATTGATTATGTGTATTTTCAATACTAATTGTTGTTGTTTTTGGTTTGTGATCATCTACTGGGTTTATAGAGCTTATCAGCTCATTTAGATCAAATGATCCATCTTCATTATTTTTTATAATTTTCATACTTATTCCACCAAAAATCGAAACTCCAGAACCTTCCCATGCATAAACATGGCACTTGTCACCTAAAATGATTTCTTCCCCTCTATTAGTAAGTGTCAGTAAAGACACTAAATTACCCATTGTCCCAGAAGAAACAAGAAGTGAATCTTCTTTACCAGTTATTTTTGAAGCCATTTCTTGAAGTTTATTTACAGACGGATCTTCTTTATAAACGTCATCACCAACTTCAGCATCATACATGACTTTCCTCATAGCATCACTTGGTTTAGTTACTGTGTCACTTCTTAAATCAATCAATTTAGAACCTCAAATAATTTTTATATTTTAATGTAAAATAGCAAAAGTAATTTCAATTTACTTAACTTAGTTAATAATATTATAGAAATGACGAAATATAGAAAATATTACATACCTTTTTTAATATTTATATTTTTTATGATTGATCAATTCACAAAAGAAGTTGTGATAAGAAATTTAAAAGTTGGCTACTCCATACCCGAGTCAGGGTTTTTCAGGTTTACTCATGTAAGAAATTTTGGAAGTGCTTTTAGCATAATAAATGACGCAAATCTGTTTTTAATGATAGTGGGAATTTTTGCAATTATTTTTATTTCATATTTTCTAATTTTTTATACTAAAGAATCAAATTTACTTCAGATAGCAATATCATTGCAGCTCAGTGGGGCCTTTGGAAATATTGTTGACAGAATTAGGTTAGGCTCTGTAACAGATTTTATAGACGTTGGGCCTTGGCCCGTATTCAATATTGCTGATTCATGCATAAGTGTAGGTATGTTTCTTTTGATACTTCATATAATTATTAGCTGGAAAAATGAAAAAAAGGTAAATGAAGATAACTTATGAAAATGATAAAAAAATTAGGCTTGATAAGTTTTTATCTTCAAATTCAAGTTTAACCAGAAACAAAGCAACTCAATTTATAAATCAAGGAAAAGTTAAAGTTAATGGAATAGTGGTTAAGAAAGCTTCAAATTTATTAACACATAAAGACGAAATTATTATTGATGAGCGTGAATATCAAACTCCAAAAAAAAATTTAGTCTCTGAGTATAATTTAAAAATTAAGTATGAAGATGATGATTTGTTAATTATTTCAAAAGATTCTGGAATAATTGTTCATCCGTCCCCGAATACTAAATCGGTTACAATTGTAGATATTCTTTTGAATTTATACCCAAAAATTTCAACAGTCGGAGAAAATTTTAGGCCGGGAATTGTTCATAGATTAGATAAAGGCACTTCAGGATTAATGGTTATTGCAAAAAACAATTTAATTTTAAATTCGCTTAAAGATCAGTTTAAAAAAAGAGAAGTAGTAAAGGAATATTTAGCTGTAGTAAATGGGAACACAAAGGAAAAAGGTATTATAAATGCTCCAATAGGACGGCATCCTATTGACAGAAAAAAAAGGGCATTAATTAGCACTGGAAAAGAAGCTCACACAATGTATGAAAAAATTTGTAATGAGAATAAATTATCTTTACTTAAAGTACGAATCCAAACAGGCAGAACCCATCAAATTAGAGTGCATTTGAGCTCTGTAGGACACCCAGTGTATGGTGATAAAGTATATTCAAAGAAATATAAAAATATATCTAGTAGAATTTTATTGCATTCGTTTAGATTAAGATTTTTACATCCTGTGAAAAAAAATTATATTGACATAAAAGATGATATTCCTGAAGAATTTACAAAGGAATTTAGTAACATTGAGAAAATATTATGAGCAAAATAAGTAATGTAAGAGTTAGGTTTGCACCGAGCCCAACAGGAGACCCGCATCTTGGCGCAATGAGAACAGCCTTATTTAATTGGGCTTTTGCTAGGAAAAATGATGGAAAATTTATCTTACGTATTGAAGACACAGATAGGAATAGATTAGTTCCTGGTTCCACTGAAAATATCATTGAAGGGCTAAGATGGCTTAATTTAATTTATGATGAAGGGCCTGAAATAGGTGGTGATTTTGGTCCATATTTTCAATCAGAGAGAAAAGAGATGTATTTAAAAGTTGTTAATAAACTTCTTGATGAAGATAAGGCTTATATGTGCGATTTATCATCAGAAGAGTTAGAAAAAATAAGAAATGATCAAAAATCAAGAGGATTAGCTCCTGGCTATAATGGTTTTTCAAGGAATCGCCCTAGAGAAGAGTTAGAAAAATCAAAAAAAGATGGAAAACCAGTTGTAGTTAGGTTAAAGGTACCAATTTCAGGAAGTATTGAATTCAATGACTTAAAAAGAGGTAAACTTATCTTTGATCTTTCAAAAATAGACGATTTTATTATTTTAAAAGCTGACGGCATGCCAACATATCATTTAGCAAATGTTGTAGACGATTCAAAAATGGAAATAAGTCATGTATTAAGGGGTGAAGAATGGATATCTAGCACACCCAAGCACCTATTGATTTATGATTTTATAAATGCGAAAGTACCTGAATTTATTCACTTACCTTTAATTTTTGGAAAAGATAAATCTAAATTAAGTAAAAGGCACGGAGCAAATTCAATAATTGAATATAAAAAACAAGGTTTGCTGCCAAACGCATTATTAAACTATTTAGCTCTCTTAGGCTGGTCCCCTGGAAATGATTTGGAGTTTTTAACTCCAGAAGATATATCAAAATTGTTTGAAATAAAGGGTTTAAGCACAAGCCCTTCAATATTTGATGCAGAAAAACTTTCTTGGATAAATGGTGTTCATATTAGGGAAATGGATGATGAAAAATTGGCAAATATAATTAAAAAGGAAGTTGAAGCAAATTCAATGCAAGATATTAAATATATTGATGAAGATTACTTGAAAATCTCATCATTAATTAAAGAAAGGATTAAGTCTATAAATGAAATATATCCCTTAATAAAATTCTTCTTTGACTATGAATTACCCAAAAAAGATCTAATTAAGTGTGCAGATCTTGATAATAATGAGATTGAAAGTCTAATTAAAAAACTTGTGAATGATTTAAGGTCATTAAATGAAAATGACAAGTATGACACCCAGAGCATAGAAGAACTTTTAAGAAAAAATTGTAAAGAAATGAATTTAAAAGTGAGGGATTATTTAAGTTTGATTAGAAATTGTATTACAGGGTCTGAAGTATCACCTCCTTTATTTGAATCTATTGAAATTTTAGGGATTAAAGAGACGAATAGCAGATTAAATAATTGTTTAAATTTAATTTCTTGAATGAAAGGCTGTCAACATGTATACTCACAGCGTTAATAAATCAGGAGACAAATGACACAAGTAAAACAAAGAGATGGCGAAGCTTTTGATAGCATGCTCAGGAGATTTAATAGAAGAGTTCAACAAAACGGAATCTTATCTGAAACAAGGAAAAGGCAAGCTTTTGAGCCGCCAAGTGCTTTAAAGAAAAAAAAGATGGCCAACAAGAGAAGAAAAAGCAGAGAAACCTAGTAGAAGCTTTACATAAATTCCAAAAACTTTTTATTTTTTAAAAAATACTATTGAGTCTTTAAAATCCTTTTTCTATAATCATCACATCAAGAAAATATTTTATTATAATGCCAATTTACGAATACAAATGCACTGACACTAATTGTGAAACTGATATTTACGAATTAATACAAGGTTTCAACGAATCAACTGGATCTTGTCCAGAATGCAAGAAAAATGGAGATAGGCTTATTAGTGCTTTTTCGGTCCATTTTAAAGGTTCTGGCTGGTATTCTACTTCAAACAGAAATTCAGGGTCATCTTCAACAAAAAAAGAAAAAAATAAAGTTAATAAAGACGGTAAAGATAATAAAAGAAAATCCAAGAAAGATTCTAAAAGCAAGTCGAACAAGTAAAAAATGATTGCACTTATACAAAAAGTTAAAAGTGCTCAAGTCAAAATAGACAACACAATTAAGTCTGAAATTAATAAGGGCCTAATCGTTTATTTAGGAATACATAATAAAGATAATGATGATGATATAAGTTACATCATAAAAAAAATATTAAATTTAAGGGTTTTTTCTAACGAAAAAAATAAATTTGATCTTTCAGTATCAGCCTTAAAATTACAATTATTAATAATTAGTAATTTCACATTGAATGCAATTACTAGAACTGGCAATAGGCCTGAATTTAGTAATGCCATGAGCCCAAAAGATGCAAAAATTACTTACGATAAATTTATATATGAAATCTCAAAATATCATAATCATATTTCAACTGGTGAGTTCGGAGGTAATATGATTGTTGAATCAATTAATGATGGGCCAATAAATATTATTATTAATTCTTTTGATAAAGATATTCCTAGAAATAATTTTTAATTTTTTTCAAGACTAAAATCAATTGACTTAGGTGAATGAGTTATTGATCCTGATGAAATAAAATCTGGCGAATATTTTGCATAATCTGCTATATTTTCTTTATTAATTCCCCCCGATAATTCAATTAAAATATCTTTGTTTTTATCTCTTATTATTTTTATAGCCTCACCTACTGTTTCCAATGACCAATTATCTAGCATTATGATATCAACATCTTCATCCATAACTTTATTAAGCTGAGTTGTATTTTCAACTTCTATTTCAATTTTTAATTCGGGGAATTTACTTTTTCCATTTTCAATAATTTTACTTAAATTTTTTTCGTCATAATGATTGTCTTTAATCATTATTAACTCGCCTAAATTCATTCTATGATTTTTTCCTCCGCCAACTAATACAGAATATTTATCTAGAATTCTCCATCCTGGAATTGTTTTTCTTGTGTCAATTAATTCGACTTTTTCATTGTTAATTAACTTTTTCAAATTATTTGTTGATGAAGCAACAGAACTCATTCTTTGTAAGAAATTTAATGCGGTTCTTTCAGCAGAAAGGATTGAAGATTCATTACCAATTACATTTCCTATAATTCCCTTGCCATAAAATGAGTCTTCTTTAAAATTTACGAACTCTATGTCATTGTCTATTTTTTTAAAAATATATTTAAAAACTTCTATTCCAGATATCATTGCATCTTCTTTAAGCAATAAACAATAGTTTGATCTTGGGTTACTATAAATAATTTCAGAACTTGGATCGCCGTGTTTTAAATCTTCATCAATAGCAATGTTTATTAATTTTTCAACAAGATGAAATTTATCAAAAATCATTTTGGTAAATTTAGCATTCTGTCTAATGCAATTTTTGAATTTATTTTCTCTTCAAAATCAACTTCTACTTGATTAATGACCAATCCAGCTGCAATACCATCTAATACCCATAGAACGTATGCTGGGTGAATCCTGTACATTGTTGCACATGGGCAGACAATTGGATCTAAACAAAATATTTCTTTATCAGGATTTTGACTTGCAAGTCTTTTAACTAAATTAATTTCAGTTCCAACTCCCCATTTTGTACCAGATTCCGCATTGTTTACTACATCAATAATATATTCAGTAGAGCCTACATAATCAGAAACAGATACAACTTCATTAGTGCATTCTGGGTGAACAATTACATTAGCACCTTTTAGTTTAGCTTCGTCAACCTGTTCGACACTAAATCTTGTGTGAACCGAACAATGACCTTGCCAAACCAAGACTTTTACTTTTTGAATTTCTTCTATTGTCAAACCACCATTTTCCTTGAAAGGGTTCCATACTTTTATCTCTTCTTTTTTTACACCCAATGAAAGTGCTGTATTTCTGCCTAAATGTTGGTCAGGGAAAAAGAATATTTTTTTACCTTGAGGTAAATATTGCTGAAAGGCCACTTTTGCATTACTTGATGTGCATACAATTCCATCATTACTACCGCATAATGATTTAATTGACGCTGTAGAATTCATATATGTTATTGGAATAAAATCGTCCGAATGTTTTTTTACAAATTCCCATGCATCATTTACATCCTCAGTTGATGCCATATCTGCCATTGAACACCCAGCAGCCATGTTGGGTAATATTACTTTTTGATTTTGCTCTGTAAGAATATCTGCTGTTTCAGCCATAAAGTGAACACCACAGAACACGATATACTCAGCATCCTTTACTTTCGAAGCATCAACAGAGAGTTTAAAAGAGTCACCAGTAGTATCTGCAAATTTTATTACTTCCTCTCTCTGATAATGGTGACCAAGTATATAAAGCTTGTTTCCAATAATTGACTTCATTTTCACAATTTCAGAGTCAATTTCATCTGGCTTCATCTTAAGGTACCTTAGAGGAACTTTTTGCCATTTAACACCTGATTTAAATTCTTCCTCAAGTGTCTTGCTTCGCAAATTATCGTCTAACCTGCAAAAAGAAGCTTGCTCGATTTCAGTTACTGGTATTTCTACTTTCCTTGGTTTAAAAGTTTTAATGTCCAATTAAATGTGCCTCATTCTCGTTCTTAATAATTTTTTGAAATTCACCACTCAACGACCATGTTCTTGTTTCGTTTATTTTTACCTCAACAAAGTCACCAATTTCTATTTTATCACTTTTTATATAAACCAATTTATCTAATCTTGAGCGACCAGAAAATAAATTATCTGCATAATTTTCGATTAATACATTTTCATATGAGTCCATGTATTTAGAATTTAATTCGTTACTGATCTTTTTTTGGGCTTCTACAATTTGTGCCATTCTCCATTTTTTTTCATCTCTTGATACATCGTCGCCCATTTTTCTTGAAGCTATCGTACCTGGTCTGTCAGAATAAATCGATGCATGAACCTTATCAAATTTAATCATTTCTACTAACTCTAAACTTTTTAAAAATTGCTCTCTTGTTTCTCCAGGAAATCCCACAATTAGATCTGTAGTCATTGATACATTTGGTATTGTTTGCCTTATTTCTAATACTTTGTCTATGTATTCCTCTCTCGTGTAACCTCTTCTCATCCTTTCTAAAACTTCATTATCTCCAGCTTGAAAAGGAAGGTTTATTGTTTCACATACCTTTGATAGATCTCTAATTGATTCAATAATCTTTGTAGACATGTCATTTGGGTGTGAAGTTAAAAATCTTAGCCTTACTAATTCATCAATTGAATTTAATTCATAAAGTAAATCTGCCAAGTCTTTTTTTGGATCTAAGTCGTGTCCATATGAATCAACATTTTGACCAAGGAGAGTAACTTCTTTTACTCCTCGCCTAGTTAAAGTTAAAACCTCCTCTTTGATTTCTGAAATACTTTTACTTATTTCTCTTCCCCTTCTGTATGGAATAATGCAAAAAGAACAAAATTTATTAAAGCCATGAATAATAGGTACAAAACTGGCTATTTTGGGTTTAAGAGGCAGTAAATCTGGCAAACAACCTTCCAGGTCCTTTTTTGACACAATTTCAGAAACTGGATCTAGTATCTTTTGAAATTTTTGAGGAGCAGCCCATATATCTACATGTGGAAATCTTTTTTCAAGTTCATTTGTTTTTGGACCAACCATACAACCCATAACAACAATCATCATTTTTGGCTTATCTTTTTTTATTTTTTTTAGTTTTCCTAAAAAGCCCGTTGTTGTATCTTCAGCTGTCTGCCTTACAACACAAGTATTAATAACTACAAGATCTGAATTCTCATCTTCAGATTTTTCAAGTCCAAGTGATTTAAGTCCGCTGGAAAGCCTTTCAGAATCTGAAACATTCATCTGGCAACCAACTGTTGATATAAAAAAGTCTTTCATAATTATGGCGGAGAGTATGGGATTCGAACCCATGGTCGAAATTACTTCCGACATCGGTTTAGCAAACCGACGCACTAGGCCTCTATGCGAACTCTCCTATTGTTTAATTTTAGGTTCAAATTCTACTATTTAATGTATAAACATGTCTATTTATTTTAATTTGAACATTAATAAAATTAGATATTATAGTTTATGCAGAAAAAAAAATTAGGTTTTGCGCTTATGAAAAAGAAGGAAAGTTGCAGTATTAATAAGTAATAGCATCAATATTGATAATGGTCCAAGTGAAAAACTAAGAGATACTATTAAAACAATTAATGTAGATGCAATTAGTATTAGATATTTAGATTTCATTAAGAAATAATAAAATAAGCAATTATTATTGCAAATGCAACTAAGACTAATAGATAAACCATAATTATAGCTGCAGAATGTTTATTATTCTTTTCAAGTGATTCTTTTAATTTCATAATTATCCATTAGATAATATCCATGTTTCCAAGAATGTTAATAAGTGTTACGTAATTGTTAAATAATTAAAATTACGAATACTTATTTCGTAACAATAATAATTGATTAATACGAAAAATATATAATATTTTATATTTTCTTAACATTTCCTTAACAATTCAAAATTAAATTACATACATTAAATAAAAAATTATAAGGAGTTTTTATGGATGTAGTTAATCCGGTATCGTTAGATATCGTTTGGACTTTAATAGCAACTGCTCTAGTGTTTTTAATGCAAATGGGTTTTGCATTGCTAGAGTCTGGAGCTGCTAGAGCCAAAAATTCAATTAACATCATAATGAAAAACGTTATGGACATTTCACTTGGTTCATTAGTTTTCTGGATAATTGGTTTTGGACTAATGTTTGGAACTAATTCAAGTGGATGGATAGGAACAGACAATTTTGGTTTATCCAGTATTGATCCTGCTTCCGAAACTGGTATGAACGATTTTGCGTTCTTTATCTTTCAAACTGTATTTGCTGCAACTGCTGCAACAATTATCTCTGGTGCAGTAGCTGAACGAACTAAGTTCACTGCATATTTATTGTATGCAATCGCAGTAACAGGATTCATTTATCCTATATTTGGATCTTGGGTTTGGGGAGGTGGCTGGCTTAATGATGTTGGCCCAGGATTCGTGGATTTCGCAGGTTCTACTGTTGTTCACAGCGTTGGAGGTTGGGCAGCACTTGCAGGAGCAATTGTTGTTGGACCTAGATTAGGAAAATATGCTAAAGATGGTAAAGTTAATAGAATACCTGGTCACTCAGTAACTTTGATGGCTCTTGGTGTATTTGTTCTGTGGTTCGGATGGTTCGGTTTTAATGCTGGATCAACTGTATCAGGAAATGACCAATCAATAGCAATCATTTTCATTACAACAAACTTGTCAGCCGCAGCTGGTGCTGTTGGAGCTATGATTCTTTCATACTTTATATGGAAGAGGTTTGATGTTTATATGACTCTAAATGGAGTTATAGCAGGTCTTGTTGCAATCACAGCAGGATGTGCAAACATGGGGCCTTCAATGGCAATTCTAACTGGATTACTAGGCGGATTTGTAGTTGTTGGTTCTTCAATCTTATTAGAATCAGTTCTAAAGGTTGATGACCCTGTTGGCGCTATTGCTGCTCACGGATTTACAGGTGCATGGGGTACGCTTGCTGTTGGGCTATTTGCTCAAGAAGCTTACGGCGGAACTAATGGCTTGTTCTTCGGTGGAGGAGCAGGACTATTGGGTGCTCAATTCGTTGGAGTTGCTGCAGCCTTCATATTCGTCTTCGCAACATCATTTATTGTATTCAAAGCAATTGATTTAACAATTGGTATGAGAGTAAGTGAAGAAGAAGAGAAAACTGGACTTGATGTTACTGAACACAGTGCTTCAGGATACCCAGATTTCGCGAATGTAAAAATGGATTAATGCTTCATTAATTCCTTTATAATGCTGGCCCCTCATTCCTTAACGGCATAAGGATTCCTTTACATGGGGGTCAGCATTTTTATTTTGAAAAACTTATTACTTCTTTTAGTGGAATGTGATCACTTAGATCTTTTGCATATTTTACCTTTTCAACAATACCTTTTTCATTAATCAAAATATCTACTGGCATTGTTGTAATACTTCCTTTGAAAGCAATTGGCAAATATCCTTTAAAATATCCCATGAATTGTCTGTTGGCCCTGATTATTTGACTCCATAGAAACCTCAACAAGGACTTTTCAACATCATATTTTTCAAAATATTCATAATTTTCATCTGCCAAAATCGGGAAGGGAGCATTGTGTTTTGAAGTAAACCTTTTTAGGTTTTCTAATTTGGAATCGAAAATTGCAACATGAATAAAATTTTTACCGAAATCACCATAAACTTTATTTATTTCATTTAACCTCAAGTTGCACATTGGGCAAGCGGCAAATCTATAAAAAGATAATAGAATTTTTTTTCCAGACAATTTATTTAAATCAAAGTCTTTGTTATCAATAGATTTAAGTTTTATATTATCTAATTTATCACCAGCTTTAATTTTCATTACTACTCCTAATTTATACTTTTTTCAGTTTTATCATAACCACTTGCTACTGTCTTCATAAATTTCTTTTTTCCAAATTGGCACTTTTTCTTTAAATATATCTATAAATTCTGTCATAGCATTTAAACTTTGATTTCTGTGTTCTGAAGCAATTGTTATAAGTAAACTTATTTCTCCAGGTGGAACCTCCTCAATTCTGTGCACTACAACAAAATAATCAATTTTATACTTTTTCTTGGTAGAAAATATAAGTTTTTCAATTTCACTCACTGCCATTTCTTCATAACATTCGTAAAATAGTTTTTTTACTTTTTTTCCTTCATTAGTTTCCCTTGAGATACCTAAAAAAGTTAATTCTGCACCATTATGCTTAAATTTATTCATCTTATAATTTTCAGGAATAATTTGGTCTCTTTTAATTTCTATCAAGTCATTTTGGGACCCACCACTAACTGGAGGGATCACAGATATTTCTTGGTTAGGCTTAATTTTAGAATCTTTTTTTACGTAATTTAGGTCAGATGCAAACATGCAATTGCTTATATCTATATCAAAATTTTTACTGAAGTAATTTATAATGTCTTCAATATTCTTCAAACAATCACTTTCTATGATAATTTGATCTTTTCCGAGCTTCTCTTTTATTGATGCGTACAGTTTTATAATCATATTTTAATAATAACATTGTAATATTCTAATAAAAATTAATTGACATTAGTTGTTTCGTGGAAATACAATCACATGGTTCATATAATAACTATTTATAATTATGGTAAGAATAAGATTAAGAAGAGTAGGTTCAAAAGGTAAGGCATTCTACAAGATAATTGTTGCTGACCAAAGATCACCTCAAAAAGGTAAATATTTAGAAGAAGTTGGTACATATGATCCACATACTAATCCAGCAAGTGTAAACTTAAATGAAACAAAAGTATCTGAATGGATATCAAAAGGTGCTCAACCTTCTGAATCTGTATACAAAATATTTAATATAGCTGGATACGATAATGGTGGAAAAATAAAGCCACTAATTTTAAATAAAAAGAAAGTGAAAAAATCACCTGAACAAGAGATTGAAGCTACGGTTGAAGAAGCTACGGTTGAAGAAGCTCCAGTTGTAGAAGCTACGGTTGAAGAAGCTCCGGTTGAAGAAGCTCCTGTTGAAGAAGCTCCGGTTGAAGAAGCTCCGGTTGAAGAAGCTCCAGTTGAAGAAGCTCCGGTTGAAGAAGCTCCTGTTGAAGAAGCTCCGGTTGAAGAAGCTCCAGTTGAAGAAGCTCCGGTTGAAG
>JAYYQG010000030.1:0-29424 GCA_036128515.1 Chloroflexota bacterium | reverse complement strand
ATGAAACCTTATTTTGATAATATTAATGAAAATAATCCTGATGAAGCTATGATAGAGTTAGAAGAGGTTTTTCATACTGACTAGTTAGGCAATATCAATGTTTTTTGCTTCTAATGCATTTGTTTGAATAAACCTTCTTCTTGGCTCAACATCATCACCCATTAATTTTCTAAACAAGTCATCTGCCGCAGTAGCATCTTCTGAAGTTACTTGAAGCAAAACTCTATTTTCTGGGTCCATTGTAGTTTCCCAAAGTTGATCAGCATTCATTTCACCCAATCCTTTATACCTTTGAATATTAACTCCACTATTCTCAGCATTATTTTCAAGGATTTCAGGAACATCTTTCCAAGAAACTTTTGAAGAAATTAATTCACTGCCCTTAAAAACATCAAAAGTTTCTTCAGAAATAAATTCACCAATTTCTTTATAAATTTTTCTTAATCTATTTACTGTTGGGTGTTCATATATATTTTTTGAAACTTCATATCCTTCAATGTTGTGGGTAATCTCAGTAGGTTCGTTTTCAATTCCTTCAGAATCTTCAATAACCACTTCTTCAGACTCATTATTTAGAAGGTCATCAAATGATGCTTGAGGTTGTGAAGGAGATGAGGCTGAGACAGGTTTAGAATAAAATTCTAAGCTTGAATATTCTGGATCAGAAATGAGCTTTTCAATTACAATAGATGGAATTTCTAAGGATTCGAGACCTTTAAAACTATCAAGGTAATCTTTGATATTTGATGAAAAAATTCCTAATTCACCTTTTTCAATTTTTTTATCAGGTGACTTAGGACTTACAATTTTTATTTTGCCAAATATTTTCTCTGCAAGCCATGCATCTTTTTCTGATTCAGAATAAAGCCACTGGGAAGATTTTCCTTTATTTCCTTTGTATAGTGGAGGCTGAGCAATAAATAAATTCCCATCACCAATCAATTGAGGCATATTTCTATAAAAGAAAGTTAATAACAGTGTCCTTATGTGAGCTCCATCTACATCGGCATCAGTCATAATAACAATTTTATGATACCTAAGCTTGCTAGCGTCATAATCTTCAACACCTATTCCTGTGCCAGTAGCTGTTATTAGAGCAGCAATTTCAGCATGACCCAACATTTTGTCAGGACGAGCCTTTTCAACATTAAGAATTTTTCCTCGAAGAGGTAAAATAGCCTGAAAATTTCTATCTCTTCCCTGTTTGGCTGAGCCTCCAGCTGAATCACCCTCAACTAAAAATAATTCACTTTTTGCAGGATCTTTTTCAGAGCAATCAGCAAGCTTACCTGGCAAAGCTCCACCTTCCATTGCATTTTTTCTAATTACTAAATCTCTTGCTTTTTTAGCTGCTTCCCTTGCCCTTGCAGCGGTAGAAGCTTTTTCAAGTATAGTTTTGGCATCATTTGGATTATCTTCTAAATATTCTGTAAGTTGTTGAGTCATTAAAGAGGTTACAGCAGATTCTATTTCAGGGTTACCAAGCTTAGCTTTAGTTTGTCCTTCAAACTGAGGCTCCCCAAGCTTTACACTAATTACTGCCATAAGGCCTTCTCTAACATCTTCACCTGAAACATCTTTTAGATCATCTTTTAATATGCCGTTTTTCTTTCCATAATTATTAATGGCTCTTGTTAAGGAGCGCCTAAAACCAGTTAAATGTGTTCCGCCTTCAGGAGTAACAATACAGTTGGCAAATGATAAAACGTTCTCTTGGAAAGTTTCATTATATTGAAAAGCAATATCGACAATTACAGGAGTTTCAACTTTCGACTTTGCATCATCAGGAGAAAGTTTTCCATTAATTGAGGCAATGTTTGCATGTATTGGGTTTCTAGATCTATTTAAGCTTCTAACAAAGCTTTGTACTCCACCTGTAAACATATATGTAATTTGATTACTAGGCCATAAGTCTTGATGATAATCACTTCTAAATCTAATTGTTAACCCTGGGTTAAGATAAGCCATTTCTTTAAATCTAGTTGTAATATTTTTAAAGCTGTAGTCTATTGTTTTAAAAATTTCTATATCTGGCATAAATGTAATAGTTGTTCCAGTTTCATTCTTTATAGAAGCATCTAAAGGAGTTTTTTCAATTTCAGTTACAATTTTACCTCTTGAATATTTTTGCTCATGCAAAAAGCCATCTCTTTTAACAGAGACTGTTAGGCTTTCAGATAAAGCATTTACCACTGAAGCACCTACTCCATGTAATCCTCCAGAAACCTGATATGATTTACTTTCAAATTTTCCACCAGCGTGTAGAGTTGTCATTACAATTTCCAATGCTGATTTTCCGGTCCCCTTTTTTACATCTACCGGGATCCCTCTCCCATTGTCCGAAACAGTCACTGATCCGTCTGCATTAAGAATTATTTCTACTGTGTCACAAAATCCAGCCATTGATTCGTCAACGCTATTATCAACTATTTCATGAATAAGGTGTTGAACGCCCTCAAGGCCAGTAGTACCAATATACATACCAGGCCTTTTTCTTACAGCTTCTAGGCCTTTTAGTACTGTTATTTCTTCTGATGTATATTTAGAGTTTGCCATTGATTAAAGAAATTAATTTTTGAACTTTATATTTTTAAATTATTATAATATTATCCCAAGTATAGTTCCCTTGATTAGCGTCACATTTTAAGGAAATAATGATACCGAGAGATAAACATATTTTAATGCTTCAAAGAATGATGAGGATCAGGTTCTTTGAAAACAAACTGATTGAATGCCAAAAAGCTGGAGAAATAGTCGGAGCTTTACACACTTATACAGGCGAGGAAGGTGTAGCTGTAGGTGCTTGTGTAGCTCTAAATGATGATGATTATATTGCTGGAAATCACAGATCTCATGGCCACCCAATTGCAAAGGGGGGAGATATAAATAAGGCAATGGCAGAAATTTTTGGTAAAGAAGACGGGTACTGCAAAGGCAAAGGTGGCTCAATGCACTTAGCTGATTTTTCTATTGGAATATTAGGAGAGTCAGGAATTGTTGCATCATCTGTACCAGTAGCAACTGGAGCAGCATTAACATCAAAACTTCAAAATAAAGACTTTGTTTCACTAGTATTTTTTGGTGACGGAGCTTCAAATCAAGGCGCTTGTCATGAATCTATGAATTTAGCGGCACTTTGGAAATTGCCAGTTATCTTTGTTTGTGAAAATAATCAGTTCGCAGTTACTACTTCATATAAAGATTCTGTTTCAGTAGATCATGTCTCTGATCGTGCTTCAGCATATGGAATGCCCGGAGTTTTAGTTGATGGACAAGATGTAGTAGCAATGTATGAAGCAACGGAACAAGCTGTAATTAGAGCAAGATCTGGTGAAGGCCCCACTTTAATTGAAGGGCTAACTTATAGATATGAGGACCATTCATTAGGGCTTGCAAATGTAAGGAGAGACGGGAACTATAGGACAGATGAAGAATTAAATGATTGGCTCGATAGAGATCCTATTGAAATTCATAAAAAATTTCTTATAAGTCAAAATTTATTATCAGAAAAAGATATAAATGAAATGGAAAAAGCTGAAAAAGACAGTGTAGATAAAGCACTCGATTTTGCTAGAAAAAGTCCATATCCAGACCCTTCACAACTTTATGATGACTTATACACAGACCCCATAAATTTCGCTTAAAGGAGGATTAATTGAAAAATTTAATGCAAGTTGAGGCTATAAACGAAGCGATCCATGAAGAGATGTCTAATGATGAGACTGTTTACTACATGGGAGAAGATGTAAGGGCATCAATTTATGGTGCATCAAAGGATTTATTTAATAGGTTTGGAGAAAACAGAGTACTTGATACTCCATTATCTGAAAATGGATTTATTGGCGCGGCAGTTGGGTCAAGTCTTGTTGGAATGAGGCCAGTTGTAGAAACCTTGACAAGTTTCATGTGGGTTGCAATGGACCAACTTGTAAGCCAGTTAGCAAAAATGAAATACATGTTTGGCGGACAAGCCTCTTTGCCAGTAACAATCAAGGCCGATATGTATTACAACGGAAGTATGGCTGCTCATCATTCAGATCGTAGTTACCCTTTCTTTATGAATATGCCAGGAATAAAGGTAATAGTTCCAACTTTTCCTGAAGACGCAAAAGGGCTAATGAAAACAGCAATAAGAGATAACGATCCGTGTATAGTATTTGTCGACGGAAACTTAGGAGGATTAAAGGGTGATGTTCCTGAAAATAACGAAATCGAACAAGGAGAACTTATAATACCTTTTGGTAGCGCAAGAGTAGTTAAAGAAGGCACTGATTGCACTGTTGTTGGAATTGTTAATAGCAATATTCACGCTTTAAGTGCTTCTGAAAAACTGGAAAAAGAAGGAATATCAATCGAAATTATTGACCCAAGAACTTTGGTGCCCTTTGATAAAGAAACTATCTTGAAATCGGTTGAAAAAACAGGAAGATTGGTTGTTGTGGACCCCGCTCATAAGGTATGTAGTGCTGCAAGCGAAATTATATCTGTTGTTACCGAAGAAGGCTTTTGGAATTTACAGGCACCACCAGTTAAAGTTGCTTCTGAACAAGTTCACATTCCTTTCTCTCCTGCACTTGAGCCTCTTATATACCCTAATGAAGAAAAAATTATTGAAGCAGTTAAGAAGACATTGGAGTAAAAAGTATGGCAACAAATATTTTTTTACCTCAATGGGGGATGGGTATGCAGGAGGCTACCATAATTAAATGGTTAAAAAAAGAAGGAGACATTGTAAAAAAAGGCGACCCTTTAGTCGAAGTTGAGTCTTCTAAAGTTAATGCAGAAGTTGAATCTTCTACAGATGGATATTTAATTAAAATTAGTGCAGAAGAAGGGCAGGTAATTAAGGTTGGTGGAATAATAGCCTATGTTGGTGAGAAAGATGAAAAAATTCAATCTGAAGCAAATAAGCAATTAAATGAAAATAATTCTTCTAAAAAAACTATTGTACCGAAAGATCAAAAGATAAAAGTTCAAATTACTCCAATAGCCAGAAGAGTCGCAAAGGAATTAAACATTGATCTTGATAAGGTAATGGGATCTGGACCAAATGGCAGAATTACTGAAACTGATGTAAGAAATTATGGATCAAATGATCTTAATGAGAAAGATTTAAATTTGATGTCTGGAATCAGAAAAGTAATTGCTGCAAGAATGACAGAAAGTAATTCCATCCCTTCTGTAACTTTAACTTCAAAAGTAGATATTACAAATTGTGTCAATTATCAAAATGAGCTTTTGAAGGAATGGAGAAAAGAAAAAATTAGACCAACCTTTCAAGATTTAATTGTTAAGTCTGTAGCATTGTCACTAGTTGAACACAAAATATTTAATACCCATTTTTTAGATAATCAAATCAAGCAATTTGATGAAATTAATCTTGGAATTGCATATGCATTAAAAGATGGACTTGTTGTTCCTGTAATTAAAAACTCACAAAATAAGTCTTTATTAGAAATTGCAAAAAATATAAGAGAATTTAGCATAAAAGAAAAGAAAGGTTTTTCACAAGAAGATATATCTGGAAGTACGTTTTCAATCACAAGTTTAAATTCAACAGTTGTTGATAGTTTTAACCCATTGATAAACCCTCCCGAAGTAGGCATTCTTGGCATAGGCAGAACATCTGAAGAAATATTTATTACTTCAGGAAAACAAGAAATAAGAAAAATCTGTTACTTTAATCTTACTTTTGATCATAGGGCTGTTGACGGATTTCCAGCGTCAAAATTTCTTGAATCAATTATTAAAAATATTCAAAACCCTGAAGCACTTGAAAGTAAATAATAAAACTGTCGGAATAATAGTTAATCCCAATTCAGGTAAGGACATTAGGAGGCTTGTTTCAAGTGCTTTTGTTGTTCCTCAACAGTATAAATCAAATGAATTGATAAAACTTTATGAAGGACTATCAAGCCAAGGTGTAAATAAGGTATTTATGATGCCGGATTTTAGTGATGTATCAAAAAGAGCAAGAGAAAAATATTCTAATTTAATTGATACAGAAATATTAAAAACAAGAAACTTAGATGATGAAAGTACAACAATTGAATCAGCAAAACAAATGAATAATCTTGGCCTAGATTGTGTAATTATTTTTGGAGGAGATGGCACAGCAAGGTTAGTAACAAATTATATAAATCATACTCCAATTTTAGCGATTTCAACTGGCACAAACAATCTCTTTCCAGAAAATATTGATGGAACAATTGCTGGAATTGCAGTAGGAAAATTTATTAATTCTGAAAATAGAGAAAATTATTGCGTAAGACACAAAAAACTTGATATATATTTTGATAAAAACTTTGTTGATAGTGCTTTAGTTGACGTCGTTGTAACTGATATTCCTTATGTTGGAGCTAGGGCTGTGTGGGATATGAAATCAGTGTCAGAACTTTTTATTAATAAAGTTAGGTATTCTGGAATAGGTTTTTCTTCAATAGGTTTTAGTTTAGTTAAAAATTTAAAATTAGAAGAAGCAATTTATATTAAAATTTCAAAAAATAAAAATAAATCTAATGTACTTAAGTCTCCAATCGCACCAGGAAAAATTGAAGAAATAATTATTGATAATTGGAAATTATTTAAAGAAAATGAAATTATTAAAATTCAAACTAATAAGGGTACACTGGCTTTAGATGGGGAGCGGAGGCTTGAATTTAATAAGTTAAATAAACCTGTAATAAAAATAAATAAAGAAGGCCCATTGTGCCTTAAAATAAAGGAGATATTATCAAATTAGAATCTGACATTTGTTTGAGTGCTGTAACCTCTGCTGGAAAAGAATTGATAGACTTCCAGGCCAAGAATTATAAAAGTCTTGAAAAATGGAATAAATTTGAAGCAGGGTTAGTAACACAAGCTGATTTAAAATCTGATGAAATTATAAAAAATATAATTAAGAAAAGATCTAATTTCGGCATTCTTTCAGAAGAATCAAGAGAAGATTTTAATCCAGAATTAGATAAATTTTTTTGCGTTGATCCATTATGCGGAACAGTGCCTTTTAGTAATAATTTAAATACTTGGGGACTAACCGTTTCATTTTTTTCAGGAGATAATTCTGTTGGAGCAATTGGTTGTCCGGGAACAAAGGAATATATGCACTGTGACGAAAAAAACGTTTACCTAAATGGTGAAATTTACAAACCAGATATTGATTTTCCTGAAATGATTGATATGACTCTTTGCTTAGAAATAGAACAAGGAAAAAATTGGCATGAGCTTTTTAATAAAGAATTAAGCTGGGTAAAAAATTTTTCTTATATAAATTCTTTTGCTTCTGCAGTTTACCCAGGGCTACAGATAATAAAAGGAAACTTACCAATAATGGCAATATATAAAATTTCTTTAGAGCATGTTGGAGGGTTAATTTCAATAGGAGAAAAAATCGGAATAAAATCCACAGATAAATTTGGAAATAAATTAAAAACTGATAATTTAATAGATGATGTGCCTGATTGGTTTATTTTTGGATGGCCAGAAGTGCACGAAAGCTTAATAAAAAAAATAAATAAATGATAAGGGGAATTAATGTATAAGGTTAATCATATCCATATAAAGAGCAAAGACCCAGAAAAAGATGCTAACTGGTTTGTAAATGCATTTAATTTTGAAATTATTAATGATGAAGTAAGGTCTGTTGGTGATAGATTCATTATGTGCCAAAGTGAGGATGGGTTTAGGGTTAATATTTCTGGTGAAAGAACAAATGAGACACTTGGGCCAAGTGATGCAGACCCTCATTATGGATTAGAACATTTTGGTTTAGATTCAGACAATCTTGAAAAAGATATTTCAAAGTTAGAATCTTTGGGGGCAACATTAGCTGAAGGACCTATGGAAATGCCTGGAATAAGGATAGTGTTTTTAAAAACTCCTGGTGATGTGAGAATAGAGCTAATACAAAAAAAAGATTAGTTATTTTCTATTGACTGAAGTAAAGCATTTATGTAGCCATAACAATAAGAAAAAGCAGTCATTTTTGGATCTTTAGCATTAATTTGTGGAACATGGTCAGGCATCAGCATATATTTGTAATTTACTTCTTTATAAACTTTTATGGCCTCATACATATTTATTGACCCTTCGTCAGGAAATACTTCTGTAAAGCTTAATTTGTTGCCTTTAATATTCCTGAAATGAACATTGAAAATTTTATTTTTATTTCCGAAGTATCTAATAACATCAAAAATTTCTTCACCTGGATTATCCATCATTTCCGTAATAGTGCCCTGACAAAAATTTAAGCCATGATATTCATTTTCTCTCATAGAAACAAACTTTTTAAGTCCTTCAACTGTGCCTAAAACCCTTGTGACCCCTTTATATCCTGGCGGAGTGTAAGGATCGTGAGGGTGGCATGCTAATCTAACTTTTTTTTCTTCTGCGACTGGAACAACTTTTTCTAAAAAATAATCAATTCTTTCCCAAAACACATCTTCCGAGACTTTTCCTGCATAAGTGTCTGGAGCATTTTTATCTGCTTCATCCCATCTAAATGTCGACAGCTTGGCACCACCTCTTCCTAATTCACTTTTTGTTCTTGGTATTCCAATAATATTAAGGTTATATTTTACTGCTGGAATCCCTGCATCTGAACACATTGAAATAATTTCACAAATTCTTTCTATTTCATAGTCTCTTTCAGGACTTGTACCAGTAAGAATATTATAAAATTCTCCATTTTTTACTCTAGTATCAATATCTGCTGAGCTTAGTGGCAACTGAACCATATCAAGTTTTAATCCAAATGATTCAACTTTTTCGCGATATTGAATAAGGTTTTTTGGTGTCCAGTTTTGATGTTGAACATCAGGAAATCCATTTATATTATTTACTCCAAGTTGCTTAAATGTTTCATAGTCTGCATCTGTTCTAGCTGCAAACTGTGTACCTAAATACATTAAGCAGACCTTTCAACATATATTGTTTTAGTTTGTGTAAAGAAATCTACTGCTGACTTGCCTTGTTCTCTTGCTCCTGAAGATGATTCTTTCATCCCACCAAAAGGAACTTGGGGCTCAACTCCAGCTGTTTCACCATTTATTTTTACGATTCCAGCATTAATATTATTTGCAAATTCCATTGCAAGGTTTAAATTAGAAGTAAATATTCCTGCACTTAACCCATAAGACGTGTCATTAGCTATCTTTATACACTGCTCATAATCATCCGCATCAATTAGCCCTAAAACAGGGCCAAAAATTTCTTCGGTTGCAATTAAAGATTTAGGGTCTACATTGTCAAACAAAGTAGGCTGGACATAATTTCCATTTTTATAATCTTGATCGTCCAATATTTCGCCTCCAAAAATTAACCTAGAGCCCTCATTAATTCCAGCTTTAATTTTCTCAGAAATATTTGTTAGTGATTTTTTATCTATTACTGGTACAACTACATTCTCAGAGTCCATACCGTCTCCAACTTTTAATTCTTTAAATTTGTTCAATAAAATTTCTGTAAAATCCTTTTTTACATCCTTGGAGACAATTGCTCTAGAAGTAGCAGTACATTTTTGGCCAGAATATTTCATCGCTCCTGATAAAGTAATTTCAGCTGCTTGTTCTAAATTTGCATCAGGCATAACAATAATTGGATTCTTTCCGCCCATTTCAAGCTGATATTTCATCCCGTTTTTTGCACATTTTACTGCAATACTTTGTCCAATATATGTAGAACCAGTAAAACTTAATGCTGAAGTGTAAGGGTGATCAATTATTGAGTCACCTAACTCAGAACCTGAACCAGTAACCAAATTATATACCCCTGACGGAAGATCAGACGCTTCCCACATCTCAGCAATCATTTTGCCAAGCAAAGGTGTTGATGATGCTGGTTTATGAACAATTGTGTTTCCAAATACTATAGCTGGGGCCATTTTCCAAATCGGAATAGCCAGTGGAAAATTCCAGGGAGTTATTAGTCCTACCACACCAATTGGAACCTTTGTTGTGTACAGTAATATATTTGGATTTACAGACGGCACTACATCACCCATAGGGTCTGAACCTTGAGCAGCATAATACTTTAATAATGCTATTGATCTGCCGACTTCACCATTTGCTTCTAAAATAGATTTTCCACATTCTTTAGTTATGGCTTCCGCATACCTGGATGAGTTTTGTTCTAACCAAGATGAAGCCTTATAAAGATATTCACCTCGCGCAATTTGAGATGTTTTTTTCCAGGCTTGAAATCCATCGTAAGCACTGTTAATTGCTATATTTGCGTCTTGAGCATCTGAGCTTGCAAATAATCCTAAAATTTCATCATTGTTTGCTGGGCTTGTACTTTCGAAGTACTTTTCAGTTACTGGGTCAACCCATTTGTTGTTTATAAAGTTTTTATATTTTTCGGTCATTTTAAATTCTTAACTCATCTAGTTGCTTTGTATTTATAACAATATCATTTTATGCGATTTTCAATTTTTTAAAAGTTATCAAAAATTCAAATAGTATATTTATTATAACCAAATAGTTTTTTCTTCTAATGAAGCTCTTGGTTTCGCAGATAGCTTGTTTTTATCTTTAACATAACCCACGTACAGGCAACCAACAGGAGTACAAGTTTCTTCTACTTGAAGTTTAGAGCATAACCCTTCTATCTTGCATGGCTTTCCAGTAGACCAATGAATGCCAATTCCTTTTGACCAGGCATACAATGACATGTTTTGAACTGAAATTGATGTAGACGCATAATTTTCAAGTGTTTCTTCTTTATTTCTACCTTTTTTTGAAAAGACATAAACAATATATGGACATTTTTCAAAATCTTCTTTCGATTTAAATGCAGATTGAGATGTTGTTTTTTTGTTAGAGTTCTTTGAGTTTTTTAAAACATATTTTTTTATATCGTTGGCAATTTTTTTTCTTGTAGATGAACCTTTTTCTATAGGTACAAAAGTCCATGGTTCAGTCATTCTGTGGTTTGGAGACCATACTCCCATTTCAAGTATTTTTGAAATATTTTTTTTAGAAATTCTTTTGGAAAGAAAATTTTTTGTGTCTCTTCTACTTTTAATTAAATTTTCGACATCTAAATAATTATTCATATTATTAGTCTCTATTTTTTTCGATCAAGTATATAATACTCTTTTAAGGAATTATGACACACAATCTGCCACATGGAAAAAATTTAGGTTCAATCAATCCAAATATGGTTGGATTTAAAGCTTCTGTGGTCACAAATCATTGGTTGGCTTCAATGGTAGGTAGGGACATTTTAAATAAAGGTGGAAACGCATTTGATGCAGCTTGTGCAGTTAGTTTTATGCTTGGAGTTGTTGAGCCTCAAATGTCAGGAATTGGTGGTGATGGATTTATAATGATGTTTGATAAGTCTGATGAAAAAGTCTCAGTAATTAATGCAACAGGACCAGCCCCAGAACTATCAAATCAAATTAAAGATTCCCTCAATTACAAGGGCATCAAATCTTCTTCTGTTCCAGGACTTGTCAGTGGCGTGATAAAAATGCACGAATCTAAGGGTAGCATGCCCTTAGGTGAATGTTTAAAGCCAGCTATAACCGCAGCTTCTGAAGGCATTCCATTAAGTGAGGATCAGGATTCATCCCTCAAAATCGAATCTGAAATAAATAGGTTCGACTCTTCTATGAAGATATGGGCTAAAAATAATATCCTTAAGTCGTTTGGTGAAAAAATTATTAACCAGGATCTTGCAAAAACACTTTCTTTAATTGCAGATAATGGGCAAGATGTTTTCTATAAAGGAAAAATTGCTGAAAAAATTGTTAATTATTCAAATACTAATGGTGGATATATTACCAAAAAAGATTTAGAAAATTTTGATGCAGAAATAGTTGATCCAATTAGTACTAATTACAGAGGATTTAAAGTTTATGAATCTCCTCCTAATTCAAGCGGAATAACATTATTACAACAACTAAATATAATAGAAAATTTTGATACTTCAATATTAGAGCCTGGCAGCTATATTTCGGTACATGCAATGGCTGAAGCAAAGAGATTGGCATTTTATGATCGTGAAAAATATCTCGCCGATCCTAAATTTACTGACATTCCTGTTGATAAACTTCTGAACAAAGATTATGCTTTTTCTCAATTTAAAAGAATAAGTTTAAATAAAAGAATTGATGATATTGACCTTGATATCAATTATTCACCCGATAGAGTTGGAGATACAACTTATTTCTGTATTTTGGATAGTTTTGGAAATGCAGTGTCCCAGTTGCAAAGCATTCAAACACAATGGGGGTCTGGAGATGTAGTTGAAGGGACCGGAATCCTTATGAATAATAGGATGACTTACTGGCACCTTGATAAAAAACATGTAAATTATTTAGTGCCAGGCAAAAGAGTGAGGCACACTATGAATCCTGTTATGGTATTTGAAAATGATGGGATAAAAGAAAATCTTAGACTTATTTGTGGGACTCCGGGTGCAGATACTCAAGTACAAACTAACATGCAAACTATATCATCATTTATAGACTTCAATTTTAAAGTTGGCGAATCAGTAAGTATGCCTAGATGGACTCATTACCAGAACCTAACTGAATCAACAATTCCACACAGTATAAAAACTCATATCAATATAGAAGAAAGATTTGGAGTTGATGTCAAACAAAAATTAGAATCACTTGGTCATAAAATAGAAATGTGTGGAGCTTGGGAAGGAAAAGGTAGCGAAGGCATGATCAGTTTAGATAAAAACGGATTAATCGGGGCAGCTGTTGATCCCAGAAGAGATGGGCAGGCTTTAGTTTGGTAAAATTTTTAACAATTATTTTTATATCTTTTTTGATTATTTCATGTGGCCCTAGCGATGAAGAAATTGAAATAAAAATTAATCAAGAATTTGATAAATTAATAAAGTCTTATCCAACACCAACACCTGCTCCAACACCAACACCAATACCAACACCAACACCAATCGCTTATCCAACACCAATACCAACACCAACACCTATGGCTTATCCAACACCAATACCAACACCAACACCAATCGCACTTATTAAAATTGAAGAAGATATAAAAAAATTATTAGATAACCCATATGCTACTCCTTCTCCGAGCAAAGGAATGGACATTAATGATTTATATGAAAAATATAGAAATTCTGTAGTAAAAATTGAGCACGGCAATAGTGTTGGAACTGGATGGGCAATATCAAAAGATTATTTGGTAACAAATGAACATGTAATTTCTGGGTCTGGAAACCAAGTAAAAATTTATGTTCCTTCTGATGATGGATCTGTAACATCCAAGATTGGTTTAGTAAAATCTTGGGACTCAGATTTAGATCTAGCACTTGTTAAATGTGAAAATCATGGAGCAATACCATTAAAAACAAAAACTACCACTTCCTCCGATAACGGGACTGCAGTTTTTCAGATCGGATATTCCACTGGAGTTGCAAATTACCCTGCAGTAAGACACGGAGTTATAGTTTCGATTTTTAATCAACTTGGCAATTCAACTCAGTACGGAAATTCAAAAAAATATCAAATATTAGAAGGATCAAATTATTCTGATGATTTGTTGCCAATAATTGTTGTTAATACTGGTGCGGATCCGGGAGATAGCGGGGGCCCAATCATAGATTATGAAGGTAATGTGCTTGGAGTAATTTTTGCACAAGTTCAATCTGCTGGAGGAAGCAGAGTTATTGGGCAACAGCTAGCAGTAGGTTCAAGTAAGCTAGATACTATGTGGTCAAATTGCATTGGAGTTGGTGGATCGTGTGATTAAAAAACTTTTATAGATTCAAATTTGATATAGAATGTATGTATGACAATTAATAACACTGAAACAAATCTTGATAAAAATTTTGGAGATTATGGTGGTAGTTTCGTACCTGAAACACTTATGCCAGCTCTCAGTGAGCTTGAAGAATCATTTAAAAAGTTTATTCATGATGAAGAATTTAATACTGAATTAAAAATCTTGCAAAGAGACTTTGTGGGAAGGCCTACGCCTCTATATTTTGCTGAAAATTTAACTAATAAGTATGGAAAAGCAAATATTTATCTGAAAAGAGAGGACTTAGCTCACACAGGAGCACACAAAATTAATAATGCTTTAGGTCAAGGCCTTATTGCAAAAAGGCTTGGTAAAAAAAGAATAATAGCTGAAACTGGAGCAGGTCAACACGGCGTAGCCACTGCAACAGCTTGTTCGCTCCTAGGGCTAGAATGTGTTATTTACATGGGTGAAGAAGATATTAAAAGACAAGCACCGAATGTTTACAGAATTGAACTTTTAGGTGCAAAAGTAGAGCCGGTAACAAGTGGAAGTAAAACATTAAAAGATGCGGTAAATGAGTCCATTAGAGACTGGGTAACAAATGTTGAAAATACTATGTACATTATTGGTAGTGCTGTAGGCCCATATCCATACCCTTCAATCGTTAAATATTTTCAGAAAATAATTGGGGACGAGACAAGAAATCAAATGATTCAGCAGTATGGTGGTTTACCAGATTATGTTATGGCATGTGTAGGTGGCGGAAGTAATGCAATCGGAATTTTTTCAGGGTTTTTCGAAGATAAATCAGTTAGATTAATTGGTGTTGAAGCTGCAGGAAATGGTGTTGATTCAGGTGAACACGCAGCAACAATGTCAAAAGGGACTCCGGGTGTACTTCATGGATCTTACTCATACCTACTACAGGATGATAAAGGGCAAGTTAATGAAGCACATTCTATTTCTGCAGGACTTGATTACCCAGGCGTTGGTCCTGAACATAGTTATTTAAAAGATTCTGGGAGGGCTGAATACTTTTCTGCTACTGACGATGAAGCTCTTTACGGATTTGATTTACTTAGTGTAACTGAAGGTATTATACCCGCACTTGAACCAGCTCACACAATTGGTTTTTTGGATAAATTTATCAACAAAACAAAGAAGGGTGAGAAATTAGTTTTGATGGTTAGTGGAAGAGGGGATAAAGACTTAGACACAGTCTATAAAGCTAAAAAAAATAAATAATTTTTTTAGTCTATTAATTAGTTATGTTCAAATATATTTTTAATAGAGCCAAAAATCAGTGGAAATTATTATCTCTTCTTTGGATTTCATTTCTCATAGCAAATACATTTATTATTTCTGGCCCAACATACTTAGGCTGGGTTAAGAAAATGATATACGAAGATGGGCTAAATCAAACCCCTCCAACTACAAGAAATATAAGCCTTACTACTGGAAGTCAACCATTAATCAAAGATTCATTTGATGAAAATAATTTAATTATTAATAATCTTGCTAATCAAAACCTATCAGAATTATTTATAGAACAGTCCTCTGTGATTCAGTCTACAGAATATTTTTGGGGTAAAGAGGTGCCAAACAATAACAGAACAGCTTCAAAATTAAAATTTATTTCGATAGATAAAGAAGAAAATTTTATTGATATAAAAGATAAATTAAATGATGTTACTGGAAATTATATTAGGGTAACAGGTCCCAAGAAAAGACTTGATCAGCTTGGCCTAAAAATTGGTGACAAGATAGTTGCAAATTCAATTAAGGGTTCAAGGAATCTTGACACTGGACTAAATGAAACCAAAAAAAATTTAAAAAATTTTATTAAAGAATATGAAGCCGAAGGTTTCTCCAAAGAAGACTTATTTAAAGATTCTAATGACGAAACAATTTTACAAATTCAACAAGGAATGTCCTTCTTTGAAATAAATAATGTTGAGCAGTTAAACAAATTTATTTATGGCACAGAAGAAAAAATTGAAAATAAAAATTTAGAATTAATTATAGAAGGATATTTCGAAGAAATTAATCAAAATGAATTGTTTGGTTACTACGAAGAGCTATTTTTGCCTCCCTCACCATGCATGACTTGCCAATTACCACTTGTGCTAGTAATGAACCAAAAAGATTACTTTGAATATTTGGAGCCACTCACGAAAGGTTTGCCAGTAAGAGCTTGGTGGTACTTAGATATTGATCATAAAAAACTTACAGAAAACATCAGAACGAATTATTTGAGTCAAATAAATAATTTCGAAAATAATATGCTGATATCATTTCCTCAGGCAGTTGTTCTAACTCAACTAGATAGAATTACTGAGAATACAATTAAAGAAATGAATTTTGTTAGAGCTCCTGTTTTAATTATTTTTTCATTGTTAGGAATATTTAGTTCAACATTATTGATAATGTTTTCTTATTTAATTAATCAAGAGAGAAGAGAAGAAATTAATTATCTTTTTCTTAGAGGAGTTTCTAAATTTGGAGTAATCAAATACTTTTTTTACGAATGGTTGTTACTAGGGATCCCAGTTATGATAATTGCACCTTTCATAAGTAACCTAACAATTCGTTTTGTAATAAAAGATTATTTAAATATTGACCCGAAAGGAATTGATATTTTTTATGTAAATATCAATTCTGCGCTAATATCCTTAGGTTTCTTAATTATTGCTAGTCTTTTCAGTTTTATATTCTATATCTCATTAAATAATCAATTAGTAAATTCAAAAAGATTATCCATGGTTGTTTCAAAAATTAGAACAAATGTTTTTACCAAATATTTTCTAGATATTTTTTTGGGTTTAGGAGCAATTCTTATATTTTTTGAATTAAGGATGAGGGTTATAAGCTCTATTGGAGAAAATTCAGCTTTAGGTCAATATACTTTTCTTTTAATCCCCTCCGCTTTAATGATTTTTCTCGCAATGCTTTTTATAAGGACATTGCCAATATTGTTTGGACTTTTGGATATTTTTGGGAGAGTTACTTTTACACCAATATATTTGAGTTCAAAAAAATTATCTAAAAACTCAGGTTGGTATATGTGGTTTTTCCTAATAATTTCCTTGGGAATCGCTTCTTTCATAGTAATTTCAAGCCTTCAAAGTTCTCTAGAAAAAAGCAAGAAAGACAAATCTTCATTTATCACAATGAGCGATTTTAGGATCTCCGAAAGCAGCCCATTTGGTATTGAAGATGAGTATATAGAAGGTCTAAGTCTTCAGAGTGGAGTTAACAAAGTAGGAAGAATGAATAGCCTAACAGGTAATATTGGAACAACAGGATCTGGCACAGAGTCTCAGCTGCTTGGTGTCGATAAAAATTTAGTAGATATTACATGGTCAAGAGATGATTTTTTTAATGAAAATAAAAGCATGGTTTTTTCAGGATGGAGCAATCAAGAGTATAAACCTGGTATTTTAATTGAGGATGAAATATCTAAAATTAATATAAAAAATTATGCTAATAAAGATTTAGAAGACTCATTTTTATGGGTGATTGTTAAAGGTTCTGATTCAAGAATTACTGCACTGAGTCTCGGCCAAATTGAGTCAAAAAAATGGACAACAAATTCTGTAGAATTAAAGAATATCAAATTTCCTGCAAGATTAATTGCAATTGAAGTTTATGAGCCATCTAGTGAAGATAATTCGAAACCTTTTGAGCTTTATTTAAACTCCATAGAATTAATTAACTCAAATAATAATTTGATAAAAACCATTCCTTTTGATAATTCATTAAATTGGACAGAACTCCCCACATCGGAAGGTTTTGATTCAAGTATAAATTATAATACTGAAGGCTTGATTATTAGCCTTGGCAACGGATCAACAAAGGGGATTAGAGGAATGTATTTAAGTAGTTATGATCAAGGTATACCCGTAATTGTAAATAATAAATTTATTGAAAAATCAGGCTTAGAGATTGGTGAAAGATTTATTTTTAATGCTTCTGGGAGCTATATTCCAATGAAAATAGATAAAGAAATAAATTATTTTTCAGGAACCTCAGAAAATTATGATAATTTTTTAATTACAGATCTTAGATTATTAAAAAACTACATGGAACTTACCAAACTTCAAAGTTTCAGGCCAAATGAACTTGTTGTTTTAATTGATGATGGGTTTCAAGAAAATATTTCCAAATATATTGAAGAAAATTTTCCCTTATCAACAATTAAAGATAAATCTCTAATAGAGCAAAACTCTTTAGTAACAGCTATTGCAGTAATTAGTTGGAAAGGAATATCAATAATAAGCTTGTGGGCTTTTATAATTTTAATTTCAATTGGATTTATAGGATTTTATATTGCTAATGAAATTCAGTCTTCACAAGATAATGCAATAAATGATGCTATTGGGATTTCACCAATAAGTAGATTTGTGATGTCGTTTTTTGAGTATGGCGTTGTAATAATTTTAGCAATTTTAACTGGCCTGTTATCTGGGGTAGTTATGTCAAGAGTTTTAAATCAGTTAGTTATGTCATTGGACATAAGTACAAAGACAATCTTTCCAGAAACAATAGTTATTTCATGGATTAATGTAATTTCCGCAATAATAGTTTTATCTATTTTATACTTTGCATGTTCATTAATATTCTCGCTTTTATCCACTAGAATGAAAGTTTCAGAATTAATTAAAAAGGTAAATTAATGTTATTAAGGCTAATTCTAAAAAGATATTTACATAGATGGAAGTTCCTTACAGTTGTATTTGCAGGAATGTTGTTATCAAGCACAACTATGTCGGGTTCAATAATGTACTTTGATTCACTAAGAGACATTGCTTTGGATTTTGAATTATCCAAAATTTCTTCTGAAAAATTGGATGTAAATATATCCTCTTCTGAAAAACCTTTAATGGGAGAAAAATACATAATGCATAAGGATGACATTGAAGGCACATTGACAAATCCACTCAATAAATATTCAAATCAAAATTTTTATGGAACAAAGACATCTACTTTCCTGCCAATTGAATGGGGTAAGACTGGTGAAGAAATGGAAAAAGGTGCAACCTCTCGACTGACTTCATTATGTAATTCTTCTCAACAAATCTCAGAAAATCGTGCTATTGATATTTGCAAAAGATATTATTTTTCATTCTTTGAAGATGCTGATAAAGAAGAATTGATAAATTTTGAAAAAGCAACATCTAATTCAGATGAAAATTCAATTGGTATATATATTGACAAAGATATTGCAAAACTATTTAACATTTCAACTGGAGAAAAACTTGAACTTGAAGCATATTGGGATGAATCTAATCCAATAGTTAATATATTTGTGCTTGGCTTTTTTTCATTATCCAAAAACGAGAGTTTTAACAATTTTTATTTAAATAACTTTTTACAAGAAGACTCTTCGTTCATTTTTGCAAATTTAGTTATTAAAGATATAAATGAACTCTCAAAATTAGGAAATAAATTTTTAAGTATGGACTCTGACCTTATTTGGATGACTGATATTGATGAAGAAAAAATAAATTCAACCGAAGTAAGTAAAATTAATTCTATTATTGTTGATAGCCCACCATTATTATCATCAAAATACGACAATTTTTCCTTTAAAACTGGCATGGTTGAATCATTAGAAAAGTTTGATAGCAATCTTTCAACCGCAGCGATTCCCATGAAGACAATATTAATTCTTATTTCTGTAGTAATAATTTTCTTTGTATTTTCTCTTGTTAGTTTGATAGTTGAAGATCAAAAAGAAGAAATAACTTTTTTGAGTTCAAGAGGAGCTAGTTTAAGGCAAATTTATATAATATTTAATTTGGAATTTTTGGTAATGGCAATAATAGTATCTTTGCTTGGCCCTTATGTAGCTTTTTTTACTATAAAGGCCTCATCATTTCTTCCATGGCTTTCTGAAATGTTAAATGATAGTAATGTCTATGTCGGAATAACTTCCACATCTTTTTTATTTTCAGGTCTTGGAGGCTTGGTATCACTTTCTGCAGTTGTAATTCCAACATTTTTCTTTTTAAGAAGCAAATTAAAAATCTCATCTGTTGACGAAAGAGAAGAACCCAACTTTATTCAAAAATATTATTTAGATATGTGGTTTCTTTTATTAGCTCTATTATTAATGTGGCAAATTTCACAATCACAATCAGTGTTTGTTCAGAATCTAATAGGAGAGAGTATTATTGCAAATATTATTTTACTAATGCCGTCTTTTATTTTACTTGGAGCGGGTATAGTTTTATTAAGAATTTTCCCTTTATTAATACGCGGATTATCAATATTTCTTTCTTTAAGATATATATCAAATTTTATCCCTTCATGGATTGTTTTAAGCCTGTGGCACATTGGAAGAAGTTCAAATACTTATTCTAGAATGTCACTTTTAATAATTCTTGCTGCAGCTTTAGGGATGTTTACTTCAAGCTTTAAAGCTACATTAGATCGAAGTATAGAGGATACAGTATCATACAGAGTTGGGTCTGAATTTAGAATTGATGGGTTACAAATACCATGGAATGGCGACAGTAAAAACATTAACAGCCTTCAATTTAATGATAATGTTATTCAAGCGCACAGATCATCAGAAAGAGTAAAAGCATCAATTTTAGGTCCTTCTTTTTCATTGTTATCTATAGATTCAAGTAAGCTTACAGACGATAGTATTTTTTGGAGAGATGACTTTACTGAGAGCGTCTCTTCAATTTCATCTAAAATAAATCCTGTAGAATATGAGCCTGTAAAACTACACGAGGAAGCTGATTTAGTTGGAATACAATTGAGATTAATTCTTGAGCCTTCAAGAGTTTCAAATTATCATGGCGCAGGTGGCTCCCCACATTTAATTATTGCAGCCAAACTTTCTGATGCTAACTCAAGATTTTATACTGCTTATTTTAATGCAACAGATTGCGCGCTTGAAATGATGGCAAATATAGAATTTTTTAGGTCTAATGATGATTACTGGTGTGATGTTATAACACCAGTTAAACCTGAGTTGCTAAATCCATATATTAGGACCGGAAGGTGGTTTGGTATAACAAAAAAAGATGACCCTAGAAATGCCCCATTTATTCCGGAATACCCTGTCTCATTGCATTCAATTTTTATAACTTCTCCGTCAAAAGCATTAGAGCCTGGAGCAATAGATTTTCATAAAATATCATCCATAAAAGGTACAGTTGAAATGGGAATACCAAAACCAGAAAAAACTTTAAGCGAATACTACTTTAATGACGAATGGAATGTATTAAATACATCATCTCAATCATTGTCAGACAATTTAATATTTACTAAGGATACAAAGGAGTTTTTACGTTTTCAGTGGACTAATGGTGATACACGGCAGTTAAGAGGTTTTTCAAAATATGATTCTGATAAACCAATTGAAGTTATTGTTAGTGATTCATTTTTAGAAAATATTGACGCAAAAATTGGTGATGTTGTCACTGTAACAATTATGGCAAGCGAATTTTCAATAAAAATTATAGACACAATTAATTATTTTCCAACACTTTATCCTGACACAGAGCCATTTGTAATCGCAGAATTAGCCGATGTGATTAACGGAGCAAATATAAGAAAGAAACAAGGCGATAATCAGGCAAACGAAATTTGGGTTATTAATCAAAATAATATTACTGATAAAAATTTAATTTTAAATAATGTGGTTGGTGAACTTAAAAATAAAGAAATCCCCTACGGATCAATTTTTAGTAATGAGAAATCACTTGAAGGCCAAAAGATTGATCCATTAGTTTTTGCTGGATGGCAGACTTTGCTTTTGATTTCATTTGGTGCCGTGACATTAGTTAGTGTAGTCGGGTTCTTAATTCACTCTAGGGTTTCATTTAAGAAAAGAAATTTAGAATTTGCCACTTTAAAAAGTATAGGAATTTCAAGGAAACAAATAATTATACTTATAGCCATAGAACAAGTTCTTGTAATAGGCTTAGCATTATTATTGGGTATTATTTTAGGGTCTAGATTATCATCAACTGTAATGCCTTATTTAATTAGCCCTGAATCATCAAATTCTCTTGTTCCTCCAATGATTAATTCTGTGGAGTGGTTTGATTTTAGTATTGTTTTTGGGTCAGTCGGACTGTTATTCTTGGTCATTATAATTTACACAATTTTATCTGTATTCAAAATTTCTATAAACGATACAATGAGGATTAACTTAAAGTAAGGATGAAAGTTGAAGAGTAGCAACCATATTAATTGCACAGGATTATACAAAATTTTTAAAGTTTCTGATTTAGAAGTTGTTGCTTTAAGAGGTGTAGATTTAATTGTTGAATATGGTGAATTATTGTCAATTGTTGGTGCATCAGGTAGTGGCAAATCAACCCTTTTAAATATTTTAGCAGGGTACGAATCTCCTTCCGCTGGAGATGTTAATGTGGGTGAATTTGATCTTCTAGGTATAAATCAGAAAGAAGCAGTTGAGTACAGAAAAAAAGAGGTCGGATTTGTATGGCAGCAAACAGGAAAAAATTTAGTACCTTATTTGGATGTATTAAGTAATATCGAGCTTCCAATGATGTCATCAAGTTTAAGCTTAAAAGATAGAAAATCAAGAGTGAATGAACTTATAGAATTTTTAAACCTAAATTCTATAGCAACAAGATTACCCGAAAACATTTCTGGAGGCGAACAGCAAATAGCAGCAATTGCAGTTGCTCTCGCCAACCAACCTCCGCTGTTGTTAGCTGATGAGCCTACAGGCGAATTAGATGATGAAACAAGTGATATGGTTTTGGAAAAAATGAGGTATGTAAATAAAAACTATGGCACTACAGTAGTAATTGTTACTCATGACCCTAAAATTGAAGATCATGTTAACAGGTCAATTGGTATGAGAGATGGAAAAGTTGTCAAAGAAGTTTTGAAAAGTAAAAGATCTAAGAATGAATATGTAGTAATTGATTCTTTTGGAGGTGTTCAGATTCCTCAAGAAATATTATCTAAATCAAAAATAGATTCCAAGGCAAGTTTAACTTCAGATAAAACAAAGATAAGTCTTAATAAGATTTTAAAAAGGAAGAAGTAAATGATTAATCTTAAAAAAGTTTCAAGGACTTTTATACTTCCTAGCGGTGATATCGATGCTGTAAAAAATGTAAATTTAAAGATAAAAAAAGGTGAGTTTATAATTATTTCTGGTCCTTCTGGCGCGGGTAAAACTACACTTTTGAATATGGTTTCAGGAATTGATCTTCCTTCATCTGGAGAAGTTATGATAAGCGGGAATTCAATAAAAAGGTTTTCAAAAAATCAACTTAATGAACTGAGAAGAAAGACAATAGGGATGGTTTTTCAAGCTCATGCCTTAATGCCATTGTTATCAGCATATGAAAATGTAGAGTTGCCTTTAAGGATCTTGGGAATTAGTGGAAAAGAAAGAAAAAATAAAACTGAAGAGATATTAGAGATTTTGGGATTAAAATACAGAATGAGCCATAGGCCGTATGAACTATCAGGAGGAGAAAGGCAGAGAGTTTCTGTTGCTAGAGCTCTTGTAAGAAAGCCAAAAATATTAGTTGCAGATGAACCGACTTCCCAGCTTGACTCAGTTAATACAGAAATTGTTTTTGAGCAAATCAAGGATATTTGTAAAAAATTTAATACAACTGTTGTTTTAGCCACACATGACCAAAGAATGAAAAAATTTGGAGATAAGTTATTCAATATGAGATCTGGTGAACTTAATGAAAATTAATTTTTTAGCTTAATGTCTATTTTTAATTTTGAAGAAAATGAATTTTATTACGAGATTGAAGGACAAGGTCCTCCCCTTGTTTTAGCACATCCCTATATGAGTAGCACGTCTCATTGGCATAAATCAGGTTGGGTGGATATTTTAAGTAAATATAACACATTAATTATGTTTGATTATACTGGTCACGGGAAAACTTCTTGTCCAAATAAAGTAGAAAATTATTATATTTCATATGTGTCAGAAATAATTATTAAAATTTTAAATGAAAATAATATTGATAATTTTTCTATATTTGGTTTCTCAATGGGAGGTAGAATTTGTTACGAATTAATACGCAATTATCCAAATAGAATAGATTCTATGATCATTGGAGGAATGCACTCTAAGCCACCATCTTCTCATAAAAAAATTATTAGTTATAAAGAAGAAAACCTTTCACCGATTATCAAAGAAAAATTTGATTTGAATGGATTAAAACTGTGTAATGAAGCTCAAGATGAATGGGTAGGAGCTGAAGATATAATTTCGAATTATTTAAACCCTTGCCTGATGTTCGCAGGCTCTGAGGATCCATACTATAATTGGATTGAATCTTCCGCTAATAAATTTAAAGATTGCGAATTATTAAGATTAGATGGCTTAGGCCATATTGGGGCTTTTTGGAGAATAAATAGAATAAAAGGAAAAATAGAGAATTTTTTAAAATCAAAGAAAAATTAGTAAGGTTAAATAATGCCAATAGATAATAATCCTAATCCAGAATATAAAAAAGCAATGGTAGTTGTTGCTCATCCAGATGATGCAGAATATGGGTGTTCCGGTACTGTAGCTCAGTGGTGTAGAAGAGGGTGGGAAGTAGTATATGTCCTTTGTACCGATGGCAGTAAAGGAAGCGATGATCCTAATATGACTCCCGAAAGATTGACTGAAATTAGATACAAAGAGCAAGAAGATGCAGCTGAAATACTTGGCCTTAAGGCTGTTGAATATTTGGGATATCCTGATGCATATTTAACCCCAAGCCTTGAACTCAGAAAAGACATTACTAGAGAAATTAGAAGACATAAGCCTGATGTTTTAATAACAACTGCACCCTTTAGAACCTTAGGTCAAAATTATGGGTCTTCTCATCCAGATCATATTGCAGCAGGTGAAGCAGCACTATCTTCTGTTTATCCAACTGCAAGAGATAGGTTAACTTTTCCAGAATTATTAGATGAAGGTTTTGAGCCTCATAAAGTCAGAGAAGTTTGGGTAATGTCTAGAGAAGATGCAGACCATTTTAACGATATTTCTGAGGAAGATATGGAAACAGCTTTAAAAGCATTAGCTGCTCATACCAGCCAAGTTCCACCCGAAGCAATTGAAAGAGTTAGGGCATGGAAAAGTGAAAATGGAAAAGCATATAATATGAAATACGCTGAATCATTTAGAACTTTTACATTGAGATGAAGATTTCCGGAATAATTTATGACCTAGATGATACTTTAATTAGCAGAGATGAAGCTTTTTACTCTGGATTTACAAAAAAATTTTATGAAAAATTTGTTGATAAAGACAAGTTTGATTTTGATTCTTTTTTTGAAATCATGAAAAGTGCTGATAAGAAAACTAAATGGTCTCCTGAAAAAGAAAATCTATTTAACGAACTCAGAAAAAATATAACTCTGAAAGAAAATAATAAATTTTATGTAGAATTTTTTTGGGATTCAATAGTTAGTTCTGTAAAGCCTGATATTGAAGCTAATAATCATTTAAAGAGCCTAAATGAGATAAATTTTCCTTGGGGTGTTTTAACAAATGGATATAAATATCAGCATGAAAAAATGATTCGGTCAGGTATAGTGAAACTTGCACCTTTTTATATTGTCTCAGGTGATTTTGGCTGCCATAAACCTTGTAAAGAGGTATTTATTGAGGCTGCAAAAAAAATTGAATTGCCATGTGAAGAAATTCTGTTTGTTGGAGATACTGCTGAGACAGATATTATAGGTGCAAAGTCTGTTGGAATGAAAACAGCATGGATAAAAATGGGTAGAGATTATTCTTTACAAGATAAGCCAGATATTGAAATTGACCATGTTAAAGAACTTGGACCAATTCTAAATTTATTCTGATCCACTAGCTCCTTTCCTGTTCTCCCAACCAGGCTTAAACATTCTAAGAAAATTGCTTTTATTGTATGGATGATCTTTGGCAACTGATTCATTGATTGAAATCCCTAATCCTGGTCTTTCTGGAATAGATAAATGACCATCTTTAACTTTTTCATAATTAGGAAATAATTCTCCTATCCAATCTTCATTAAATTCATCAAAGCATTCCTGTATATAAATATTTTTAATTGCCCCACAGAGCTGCAGGTTTGTCATAGTTTTTAAGGGACTTTCAGCATTATGAAATGCTAAATCTACATCAAAGGAAGAGCAAATATTTGCCACTTTAATAGCCCCACCAATTCCACCAATTTTAATTACCTCAGGGTTGACTATATCTGTTGCATTTGAAGATGCAAATCTCGTGAAGTCTTTGTACTTATCAAATCCTTCTCCGGCTATAATTCTTACAGGCGAGTTTTGAGAAACGTAAATTAGTGAATCGATATCATTATTATCAATAGGATCTTCAAACCAAGTAACATCAAATTCGTCTAACCATTTAGCAATTTTAATTGCTTCAAAAACATTAAATCTTTTGTGCCCTTCAATCATCAGTTCAACATCAGAGCCCACAGAATCTCTAACTGATCTGATAATTTTTTTAATGAAGTTTTCAGACTCTTTGTTTAGCCTCAGATGTTCTGATCCAAAAGGGTCAAATTTTAGTGCTTGATAGCCCTTGCTTGAAAGAAATTTAGCTTTTTTAGCAAAATTTTCTGGAGATCTTTCTCCTGAATACCAGCCATTTGCATAGACTTTTATCTTATCTCTTACTTTTCCTCCCAATAATTGATAAATTGGCACTTTTAAATATTGACCTAATATGTCCCAGCATGCGATTTCAATTGCTGATATAGCTGGAGTAATCTTTAACATAACAGCTTTATACATTTCGTCCACAATATTAGATATTTCTAGCGGATTTCTCCCAATAGCTAAGTGCTTTATTTCTTCTACTGCTTCTTTATTTGGCATTGTTTGTAGACCTCCTGTAGCCTCTCCTAAACCAGCAATTCCTTCTGAAGTTTCAACAACAACAAAGACCCAATTTTTCCACGGATTCCCTACAACAATTGTTCTTATATCTGTTATCTTCATTCTATCTCCTTGTAACTACCATTAAACCATCTCTAATTGGGACAATAGTGTTCCAAAAATCCTTGTCTTCATTAACAAATTTATTAAAATTGTCTATTGAAATACTCTGCTTGTCTTCAGGTTTTAGAACTCTACCAGACCATAAAACATTATCGATAATAATAATGCCATCTTCATTAATCAACTCTTTAGATTTTTTATAATAATTTAAATAATTATTCTTATCAGCATCGATAAAGATTAAATCAAACTTCCCTGTAAGTATTTCCATTGTTTCAATTGCAGGGCCTAGCTTTAGTTTAATTTTTTTTCCATGAGAACTTTTTGCCCAATATTTTTTTGCTATATTTGATGTTTCTGAATTTATATCGCAAGTAATTAGCTCTCCTTCTTCAGGTAATTCGGATGCAAGCATTAGTGCACTATATCCGGTAAATGTTCCAATCTCCAATATCCTTTTGCACTTGTTTGTTTTGACAATAAATTTTAAAAAATTGCCAACAGAGTCACCCGACATCATCCCTGATGAAGGCCCAAGATCAAGAGTTTCTTTTCTAAGCGCTTTTTCTACATCACCTCCTGATTCAGAATGTGCAGAAATATAATTTTCTAAATCATCTGGTAAAAATCCCACCATAAAATCTCCATAATTTATTGATTCTACTCCAATCTTAACAAAATAAATTTATATCGCATCAATTAATAATGAAGTAAGGGCACTATATATGAAAAAATAAAATCTATATGGATTACTCAGATTTAAAAATCAATCAAAAAGATAATGAACCAGAAACTTCAAGCTCTGAAAATATCTCATTTCAGCTAAGTCTTGACGATACTCCAGAATTTGTTTCAAAAAATACAAATTCTGAAACTAATAAAGCACTCTCTGAGGAAATGATTGATGAGCTATCAAAAGAAGAATTAAAAATATTAATTGATAACTTAAATATTAAAAACCAAAGAGAAAAAGGATTAATAAATGTAAATCAATTGGCTAGCGTTTTGAATGATGCTCCTCCTGAATTAGCTGCAGAAATCCTCAGAGGAATTGATTGGTATCATGCAAGTCAAATAATAACAAAGATTAGAGATATGGATGCCGTCGGCAAACTGTATAGATATCAAAATAAAGAATCTGACAATGATAGAGATTATGTTGCTATCAGAAGTGAATGGACAGTATCTCATACTGTCTCAGTTTTAAGGAAGGCAAATACAAGTACCAATAAATTACAAAATTTGTTTGTTGTTGATTCAAAAGGTAAATTGATGGGTACGGTTGATATTCCTGAGTTAATATTTGCAGACCTTTCTGAAAAAATATCAACAGTAATGAATACAAATGTTATTTCGGTGAGCGAAAAAGTAGAAAAACAGGAATGCGCAAACATAATGAATAAAAATGGTTTAAGAGCTTTAGCGGTTATTAATGACGAAGGTATTTTAGATGATGTTATTTCAATTGAAGAAGTAATCCATCTTGTTGAGCAAGAGGCCACCAAGGAAATGTTTAAAATGGTAGGTATGAGTGTGGAAGATAAAGTATTAGGTCCAATAAAGTCTTCATTTAAGCGAAGGTTGCCTTGGTTAATAATTAATCTTGGGACTGTTTTATTTGCTGGGTTTATACTAAGTTTATTTACAAATCACGTAAAAACTATGCCGGTGCTTGCTGTTTTCCTACCGGTTATTATTGGTCAGGCAGGCATAGCGGGGACACAAACATTAACGCTTGTTGTAAGAGCCCTAGCTCTCGGTGAGGTTACAACAAAAGACACCAGGATAATTTTATTCAGGGAATTATTGCTTTCTTTGATTCAAGGGTTATCAGTGACAGCCTTATTATTTGTACTTACATACTTGTGGAAATCAGACATTTACTTATCTATACTTGTGGCGGGAGCAATGATACTTAATTTATTTGTTGCAGGTTTTTCAGGAGTTATAGTTCCTATTTTGATGAAAAAAATGAATTTAGATCCTGCAGCATCATCCGCAGTAGTTGTTACCACTTTTACAGATATTGCAGGTGTCCTTCTTTACATGGGCCTTGCAACCTTTATAATTTTAGGACTTTGACTATTTGTCAGCGTCTCTAGTTTCTCTTTCTGTAAATTCAGAACCTGCGCCATCAAAAGGTTTATACCCAAGTACTTTTTTTGCTTTGTCTATAGACCAAATTTTCCAATGATTATCTGAAGTAGCATAAAAAGTATCATATTTAATTTCATCAGGCGCATTAATACTTAAATCAATAATTTGAACAATATCTTTATGGCTGAGCCATAATGTAAGTGAAAATGCAGAAAAAGTAGGATCGTCATCTGAGATGACCCAACCTATTCTAATATTAATTGTAGAAATATCGTGAAAATCAGAATAATAACTAGATATAGATTCACCAAAAGACTTTGAAGCTCCATAAAAGCTATCAGGTCTTATGCGGCAGGTCTCATCAAGAGGTTTGTAGTCATTAGGAAGTTTTTCAAACTCTCCTTTACTAATAAATGAATAAGGTTCAACATCGTAAAACCCTCCTGTTGCATGCTGTGAACTTGCGAAAATTACTCTCTTTACACCTGACACACGCGCCGACTAATAAATATTTTATAAACCAATAATATTTTTATCTAAAATTGATTCCCATTATCCATGAACTCTTATGTCTCCAGCTAAATGAACGACTGTATCTATATTTTTAAATGCAGGAATAATTGAATCT
>JAYYQG010000029.1:0-8591 GCA_036128515.1 Chloroflexota bacterium | reverse complement strand
TACACATAAATAGTTTAAAAAAGCATTGAATTCCAATCAATTAAGAGAAAAAATTAGAAATAATCAATTTAATGAGCCTACTTGTGGCTACGCAAAAGGTTTTATTCAAACAAATCTTGTAATAATTGAAACTGAGTATGCCGATGATTTTAATAACTTTTGTGATAGTAATCCTAAGCCTTGCCCAATTGTAGAAAGGCTTGAAGGTGGCTCTTTTATTCCAAATACTGCAAAAAATTCAGACTTGAGAACCGATATTGTTCTTTACAGGAAGTTTGTAAATGGGGATTTTGATTGTGAATTAAATAATTTAACTGATGAATTATCTTCTGAATTCACAGCATTCCTTCTTGGTTGTAGTTTTTCTTTTGAAAATGCATTAACCGACTCGGGTATTTATCTTCCTCACTTTGAAAAAAAAGGAAATGTAGCTATGTATTCTACCTCTTTAAATACAAGGCCTTCTAAATATTTTTCAGGACCTTTGGTAGTTTCAATGAGATGGATACCTGAAGATAAAGTGGATCAAGCAGTTAAAATAACTGAAAAATATAAAAAAAACCACGGTGGACCAATTCATATAGGTGATCCGTCTAAAATCGGAATAAATTCAATTGAATCACCTGATTTTGGAGAATATTGGAGTCCGTTAAATAAAAATGACATACCTGTATTTTGGGCTTGTGGTGTAACACCTCAATTATCACTTCAGAAATCAAAATTACCATTAGTTTATACACATTCACCAGGATATATGTTTGTTACTGACCTCAAAGAAAATGAATACTCATAGATCAATAGAAAAAATAGTATTACAGAACGATACAAGGAATATTTCAAGTTTAGAAAATTTTTTAAAACCAAACTTTATAAATTCAGCTGCAAAAATAATTCTTAAGAATAAAGGAACGGTTTTTATAACTACAGGTTTCTATATTGTTTATGCCAAAGCTTCTGAAACTGATGGTCCTCCAGGTGCAATAGCTTTGGGTAATGCATTAAAAAAAATAGGTTATAAAGTTGTATACATAACTGACAAATGGTCGATTGAAATATTAAAGGGTATGACTAGTGACACGATCATTGATTTTCCTATTTATGATCATGAAAACTCAAAAGAGTTTGCCATTAATTTAATTAATGAGCTAAAGCCTTCAGTATCAATAAGTATTGAAAGGGCTTCATTAATGGAAGACGGAACTTACAGGAATTGGAAAAGTCAGGATATATCTCAATATAATGCGAAACTCGATTATATTTTCAGGAACACATCCAATACCATTGGAATTGGAGATGGCGGAAATGAAATTGGTATGGGGAACCTATTTAGTGAAATAAAAAAAACGGATGGCCTTCCTGATAAACCTGCAGTAACAAAGGTTGACGAACTAATTGTTTCAAGTTGCTCAAATTGGGGAGCTTTTGGATTAATATGTTCAATTTCAGAAATCAAGTCAGTAAATTTATTGCCAAGCCTTGATGGTGCCAAAAATTTGATAAAAAAAAGCGTTGATCTTGGTGCAGTTGAAGGTTTAACTGGTGAAAAAAAGTATGCTGTTGATGGACGAGATCTTGATGAAGATTCAATTTGTCTCAATAATCTTCATGAATATTTGAAAAATAAATCTATTCTTTAAGAGTTTCTGGTAATAAAAAGCTAAAAATAATTACCCCTATTCCGCCTATCATTGAAATTGATAATGCTGAAGCAGTATTACCAACAGTTTGAGCAATAGCTCCGCTTATTGGTCCTCCTGCAGAATTTCCAGACCAACCAAACAATCTCCATATTCCCAAAAAGGATCCAGGTTGATTTTTTGGTGAAAGATCTGAACCCAAAGTTAACATTGCACCTGAACCTAAACCATTTGCAAATCCAAGAAGCAATCCAACTAGCATTAGTCCATTGAATGAATCAACATATGTCATAAATATAAATCCTAATGATAAAAGTATAATGCTAGGAACTGAAGTCCACTTTCTACCATATTTATCCATTATTAAACCGACCGGATAAAATAATGTCATGTCAATTGCTGCAGATATACTTTGAATTAATCCTAATTCTTCAACTCCTAAACCTATACTAAATGCCCAAATTGGTATTAATACATGTCTGCATTGACGTAAAAATTGCATAATGAAATGGCCTGACCCACCAATCGTAAATGATTTTTTATTTTCTAATATTGTTTCCTTAAAAGTAGGGGGCTTAATTTCATTACTCTGAATCAAATTCTCATTTGTAGGTTCTGTGGTAAAAAAAATTAAAATAGTTGTAAAAAGCGCGACTACCGAAATTATATAAAAGGGTATATCTATTCCAATGGATCCAGCAGTAAATCCACCAATGACAGGTCCAAAAAACCAACCTATACGATTAATTCCGCCAAATCTTGAAAAGGCTTTACCTCTGTATTCTGAAGGTACAATTTGTGTCATAAAAGAGTGTCTGCTTAAACTAAAAAATCCGTAGAAAGTACCTAAAGAAAAAAGTGCAAAGTATAATGCTAAATTATTTTGAAATAAACCTGAAAGTGAGCCAGATATAGACAATCCTGCCATCCCAATCAGCATAATTTTTTTATTTCCGAATTTATTTATTAATAAACCAGTAGGTATTGAAAAAAAAGCTTCCCCAAGACCCTGAGCTCCCACAGCAAGGCCAATTATAAAAGCTGTTCCACCAATAAGATCTACTTTTGCAGGGATAGTAGGTGCCAGCATCCCCATACAAAAAGATGTTAAAAATGCAGGAATATAAACAGCAATTATGATTTTACGTAGTTTAAAATCCATTTTATCTTCCTAATTTTAATTATGATGGCTCAGTCATACTTTCAGCATTTAAAATGTCAACCAATTCTTGATGACTGAAAGAAGTTTCTCTTTTTGCAACCTCTAGTATTGTTTCTCCTGAATCAGATGCAATATGTGCGATCTTTGCTGCATTATCATATCCAATTTTAGGTGCCAATGCAGTGCATATTGCTAGGCCGTTTTGAACTGATTCAGGACCTTTTGTTGTTGATTTAAGTCCATCTATGCATTGAAGGGCAAAGTTAGTAGAGGATGTCGATAATAAATCAATAGATTGTAGCAAATTATAAGCCGCTACAGGCATCATAACATTCAGTTCAAAGTTTCCTGATTGACCTGCAATATTAATTGTTTGGTCATTACCTATCACTTGTGCACAAACCATTGTCAATGATTCAGCAATAACAGGATTTACTTTTCCAGGCATTATTGAGCTGCCTGGTTGAACTTCCGGTAATTCTATTTCTCCTATACCTGCCCTGGGACCTGACCCTAGCCATCTAATATCATTTCCAATCTTCATTAAACTTACAGCTATTGTTTTCAGATTACCTGAGCTTGCAACAATTGCATCAATTGTACTTTGGCTATGAAAATGATTTGGAGATTCGCTAAATTTAATATTAAATCTTTTTGATAACTTTTCAATAACTTTATTTGAAAAACCTTTTTGCATTCCTATTCCAGTCCCTACAGCAGTGCCACCTAATGCTAATATAGATAACTCACCTAAAGAGTTCTTTGCTCTTCTAATAGACTCATCAATTTGGCCAGAATACCCTAGAAATTCTTGTCCTAACCTGATGGGAGTGGCGTCTTGAAGATGAGTTCTTCCTGTTTTAATTACCCCCCAAAATTCTTCAGATTTTTTTTCTAGTGATTTTTGAAGTTTTTCAAGTCCGGGTATTAATGATTCAACAATGCCAACACACCCGGCTATATGAATAGCAGTTGGAACTACATCATTTGATGATTGTCCTTTATTAACATGATCATTTGGGTGAATTGGGTCCCTGCTTCCAATAATGCCTCCCATATTTTTAATAGCAACATTTGAAATAACTTCATTAGTATTCATATTCGTAGACGTACCTGATCCAGTTTGAAAAATATCTACTACAAACTCTGAATCATAATCTCCTTTTGAAACTAATTCAGCAGCCTTAATTATTTCATCAGCTATATTTTTTTCTAATGTTCCAAGTTCTAAATTTGTTTCAGCTGCACAACGTTTTATTTCGGCTATTGATTTAATAAAAGTTCTGTTAAACCTCAAATCGCTGATAGGAAAATTTAAGAGAGCTCTTTGAGTTGTTGCGCCATATAATGCATCTTCAGGTACATTTAATTTACCCATGGAATCTTTTTCTTCTCGAAATTTCATGATTATTCCTTATTTCTTAGCTAGTTTATCTAATTTTTCATTAATAGCATTAATATCTCTTTGTAGCTTATCAATTTTTTCATCTTCATCTTTTCTTACAAAGAAAGCAGCAAGATTTGCAGCAATTGCACCAAAAAAACCAACACCAGTTATCATTAGTATAACCGCAACAATCCTTCCAAAAAATGTAACTGGTTCCTGATTTCCATATCCTACTGTAGTTATTGTAACTATTGCCCACCATAGAGCATCTGGGAAAGAGCCAAGTTCAGGATTACTGGATCTTTCTAAGCTTGTAACTATAGTTGCACTAATAATCACCAATCCACCTGATACAACTATTAAGAAATCTGGTCTAGCTATCTTCGTCATGCCCCATATTGCCTTTGTTCCAAAAAAAACTATTCTCAGAGGTTGTAAGTATGGAATAACTACAATAACTTCTAAAATATTAGATTTTAAAAAAGATAGCCTTCTTGGAGCAATAAGCACTTTAACAATTAGGTTTATTACAAATAAAGCCCATATGATCTGATCCAGCCTGTTAAAAGTATTTAATTCATCTTGTGATAAATCCCAAATATAAGGACCTAACAGCAAAGGAATCATCGCGAAAGCCAAAATAATTAACGGACTTTCGGTAATTGAAGAAATTCGTTTGATTAGTTTCTCTCTTTCATCTGTTTTGAAAGTAGACTCAATAAAAATAAATCTTAAAATACCTAAAGGGCTAAATTTTGCTGTCTTTTTTGCCATATTAATAGTTTAAGCATATAGGCGATATAACTTCAATTTATTCAATAATCATTTTATGTATTTTCAAATCTTCTTTATTTAGGTAGGATTACGGTTTACAATTATTGTTATAAATTATAAGTGAGGAAATTAATGAAGCTAGCTAAAAGTATTGGTAGGCTTGGAACCGAAACAGCTTTTGAAGTATTAGCTAAAGCAAAAAAGCTTGAAGCTCAAGGCAAAGATATTGTTCACCTAGAAATTGGAGAACCTGACTTTGAAACTCCTGATCATATAAAGGAAGCTGCAAAAAAAGCTTTAGATGATAATTTTACTCATTATGTGCCTTCGCCAGGATTGATGGAAGTTCGGGAAGTTATTGCAGAACATCAATCTGCTGTTCATAATAAAAATATTTCACCTGAAAATGTTGTATTCACTCCAGGTGCGAAACCCATCATGTTTTTTACAATTATGGCATTGATTGAGCCAGGAGATGAGGTTATTTATCCAAATCCTGGATTTCCTATTTATGAATCTATGATTAATTATGTTGGTGGCAAAGCAGTGCCAATGGAATTAAAAGAAGAGAAAGAATTTAATGCTGATGTAGATTTAATTGAGCAATCAATAACGGATAAAACAAAGTTAATTATTTTAAATTCTCCTAACAATCCATGTGGAAGTGTGATGGAGCCATCTGACATTAAGAAAGTCGCAGATATTGCAAAAGAAAAAGATATTGTAATTTTGACTGATGAAGTATACAAAGATCTATATTTCGAAGGATCTCACAACTCAGTTTATGATTATGATGGCATGGAAGAAAATGTTGTTATATTAGATGGTTTTTCAAAAAGCTATGCGATGACAGGGTGGAGGCTAGGATATGGTATTTTCCCAAATCAACTTGTAGAGCCTATTTCAAGATTAGTTACAAATAGTGTTTCATGTACTTCTGCTTTTAGCCAGAAAGCGGCAGCAGCTGCAATTCAAGGTCCACAAGATAGCGTAAAGATGATGTTAAAAGAATTTAAAGAAAGATCTAAGATAGTAGTTGATGGCTTCAATGACATAAAAGGTATTAGTTGTATTCAACCCAAAGGAGCTTTCTATGCTTTTCCAAATATTAAAGATACAGGATATAAAAGTCAGGAATTGTCCGATGCATTGTTAAATCAAGGAGTCGCTGTTCTGCCTGGCACTTCTTTTGGAAAATATGGAGAAGGCTACCTAAGGATATCATTTGCAAACTCAAGAGAAAATCTTGTAAAAGCTTTAAATATTATTAAATCATTCCTTGATTAATTTAAGAGGTATTGAGTAAGTAACCCTTCCCAGTTTTATTTTTTATTAAATTTGAACCTTTTTTATATTTTGATAATTTTTGCCTTAACCTAAACATAGCTATATCTACTGCAGCAGGAGAAACATTAGTTTTTTCCCAAGTTTTATCTAAGAATTCTTCAGGGGTAACAAAGTCCCCATTGTTTGTTGCCAATAATTCAAGAATATTAAATTCTTGCTTAGTTAAATCAACGTAATTTCCATCTATCGAAACTTCAGATTTATTTTTATTTAATTTGAGAGCTCCAACTTCAAAAATATTTTCATTCTTTTCTTTTGATCTGCCCGATTCAATTAAAATACTTTCCATTAAATCATTATTTGAGTAATTTGAAATATGCCACATCAATTTTAGAGTTGTATGTAAAACATTTTTTACATCAGAACTTATTTCATATTGGTTGTTATCATTAAAAATCAATACACTTACACCTAAAAAATTTTGACCCATAATAGTTGGAATTAATATGCATTTTTTAAATTCACTTTCCAACCAGTCAATATCAGCGTTGATATCATCTTTATAAAATTCAGCTACTTTATTATTTTTAATTTCAAAATTTAATGGAAAATTATTTATTGGGTACAGTTTGCTTTCAGATGAACTTATTTCTTTAAGATTTTGTGATGCTTTTAATCTATAAAAAAATTTTATATCGCTAAAACCTACCAATGGTTTCAACCTCATTTTTATTGAATTACTTATTGAATTTGAATCCTTTTCTATGTTTAGAAAATGATAAATTTCAATTAATCTCTCCTTAAAAATATTAGAGATATTAGACTCATTTAATTTTTTCTCAACTTCATACAATCTTACTTTTTTAAATAATATGAAGTGTTTCTTTCTCAAAAAAAATAATGACAAAAATGATGCAAAAAATATCAATAAATTTGCAACTAAAATGACAATTAAGTTATTTGAATATAGATCCATAAATTTAAATTATCAAAATACCTAGTTAAATTTCATTAATTTTTAAATATTTATTTTGCTAATTCTTCTTTTTTAATAAAAAAACTAATCAAAATTATGGGTAACGTAACAAACGAGCTAAAAATAAAAACACTTTCTAAATTTATGTTTGAACCTATAACTCCCGATAATATAGGTCCTAAAAACATTCCGATAGCATACACTGCCTGAAATATTCCCATTGCAGATGCTTGATAATTTTCTTGAAATCCCCTAACTATAGAACTCATGCAAGAAGAAAATATTATTCCTCCCCCTATTCCCCCAATTAACCTCAAAAAAATTAATAAAAATAAGTTTTCAAATAGTGGCGTAATAAGAGTCGTTAATCCAATTAAAATTGCTGAATATATAAATATTTTCCACAAGCCAAACCTTTTTATTAATTTTGGAGATGAAATTGTTCCAATAAATGAGGCTAAAGTATAGAAAGCAACTAAGTTTCCAACAATTGAATCTGAAAAACTTAGTTCGTTTAAATAAATGGGGAAATAAGAGAAATTAATTGAAAAAGTAATAAATTGTATTAATATGCCAATTAGACACAAGCAAATCAATAATTTATTTCTTAAAAGGTTAATAAATTGAATTGTTGAAAATTGAGATTTGGCATCAAAAGGCTTTTCTTTGGAAAATAAAAAAAGAATTGATGAAAGTATCGCGGCAACCATACTTAATAAAAAACACGTCTTTATACTAATTAGGTCTGAAATGTATCCACTTAAAAAAGTGCCAAGAAAAACCGATAACATATTTGAAGATAAGATTATTGTTGATGATTTGAATCTTTCATTTCTTGGAAAAAAGCTCGAATAATAAACACTAATAGCAACCCAACCAGCAGCAGCAACCCCAGTAATTGTCCTACCAATTAAAACGTCATTAGGGCTATTAGAAATAAATAAATATAAAGAACCTAGAAAAGAAACAATGCCTGACAATACAGAAAATAATTTTCTCGATTTTAATCTATCCGATAGATATCCTATTGGAATTCTAAATAATATTTGTCCTAATGCATATGAACCAACAATTATTCCAATAAATTGAAGACTTGAACCTAAATCTTTTGAATATATTGGAAGCACAGGTACATATATGTATAAGCTAAACCACCAAAAAAGGCTCCCTAAAATTACATAATTATGAGGTTTAAAAAAAGTCATATAAAAAATTTGTACAAAGTGATTAAATTTAAATTAAAGTGTAAATGTTTTATTATTCAATGCAAGAAACAATTGAAAGGCATTAAAAATGAAATATTGTTACGCATTTAGAAGATTTTCCGACTATCCATATCTTGGAAATGCTTTTGATATGGATCCTGAA
>JAYYQG010000028.1:0-5091 GCA_036128515.1 Chloroflexota bacterium | reverse complement strand
TCCTTGGCAAAATTCTATTGCGTTTGAATCAGATGGATATATTTCAATTAGTCTTTTAAAGGCATCGAAATTTGTCATTATTCTAGGTACTCCACCGAGGTTTTCAACGGGAGGATCGTCTGGATGTATACCAAGTCTTATGCCCTCTTCTTCAGCAACAGGAGTTACTGCTTTGATCCAGTATTCGAGGTTTTGCCATAGCATGTCACTAGTAAGGTGCAAGATATCATTAATTGGAAAATCATCAGAATGCTGTATTTTAATTGAATTTTTTCCAGCTAATTCAAGGTTCTTACTCTTTTCATTAAATGCAGTTGCAGATGCATCGCCTCTGATTGTTATTGGTTCAGTTCTTATCGGGCCTAATGGCATCCAGCTATATCCCAAAATAGAAACTCCAGCCCTAGCCATATCCCTTATTTGACCAATAAGATCTTCAATCAATTCATCTCTTTTTGGGCCACCTGAAACTACATCCCAATAATAAGGATCTATAAAAAAACCACTTTCCACTCCAACTAAATTAATATCTACAGATTTTAATTTCTCAATAATTTCTTTATAAATTTGATAACAATTTAATGGTTTTTTATTTATTTTTGATATTCCGGGGCCACCATAATAAATAACATTATTTACCCCCAATTGTTTTGAAGTACTAATCACTTCATTGTTAATATCTCTTATAGCCCATGCTTCCTTCATAAATAAATATTATCACTAATTATGTTTATTGTTTTATAATTAAAAAGTTATAAATAACGATAAAAAATGGAAAACGATTTAATACAAATATCTGGGATTTTCTCAGCACTTTTTTTGGGCTTAATTTTAGGTTTTAAACATTCGACTGATGGTGATCATGTTGTTGCTGTTTCAACAATGGCAAAGAATTTTAAAAATATTTTTAAATCCTTATGGGTCGGTGTCTCTTGGGGCTTAGGTCACTCAACACCTTTATTAGTATTAGGAACATTAATTTTATTTATTAAAGAAAGCTTGATGGAATTTTATGAATCTGTTGCAACATATTTTGAATTTGGAGTAGCAATAATGCTAGTTCTATTAGGTGCACAAGTTTTCTATAAACTTTTCAACGGCAGCATGCATATCCATTCACATGACCATGATGATGATCACACACATCTTCATGGATCTCATGATCACGACGATGAAGATAATGATCATCATGATCAGCGGCATCCATTGCTTACTCTTTTTCCTTTTTTTAGACCTAAGTCATTTGTAATTGGGCTTATTCACGGCATGGCAGGAAGCGCTGCAGTGATGCTTGCAATTTTACCAACTACTCCAAGCATATTTACTGGAATATTATTCTTGATATTATTTTCTGTTGGAACAATGTTATCAATGTCAATAATGACCATAATTTTGGCACTTCCATTTAAATATAATTCTTCAGAAAAACTAAGTAATTATATTATTAGTGCTTTCGGTTTTTTAAGTATAGCTCTAGGGTTAGCACTTGGATCAGACATCGCTTTGGGTACTAGTTTTACTGACGTTCTTTGGTATTAGTTAATAACTTTGAAGAACAACTTATTGCCTTCAGATTCAAAGTAGATTTCATCTACTGAACCATCGTTTGACTTTAATTCCATTTCATTATTTGAAATAAATTCAATCATTAAATCAGTATTTGTCTCAACATCCTCATTAGGAGGAAAGCAGAACATCTTTGTTGAAGCTGGAATATCCATTTTAATATTGCCCGAATCATTTATTTGATAATTTCCAAAAATATTATTGCATAGATATTTTCCAGAATACCTACCTTCATTATCAAAATTTAACTCAAGAGTATATTCATTATTAAAGTTATATTCATTTGATGAAATCATCTTTATAGCAATTAATGATTTTTCCAGAATTTGATTCAAGCTAATTGTTGGCGCATTAAGATTATCTTGGTCTATTTTATTATTCAGGATTGGATTATCAATTAAATGAACTAATCCCTCTTGCACTTTAATGTCTTTTTCAATAACCCTAATTTTTTGATTAATAATTAATTTTCTATCAGAGACTTCAATATCTAGGCTCCCGCCATTTAATGTATCCAGATGAGAATATTTTTTTAAATTACTTTCTTTAAATTTAAAAGGTAGTATATGATTACTAACAATTTCATAGGCAAGTTCTTTATTAGAAAAAATTTGCTCTTTGACTTCATTGCTGATCGATTCAAATCCTTTATCTTCAGGAATTAATAATGTTATATCTTCGTAATCATTAAAATTGATTTCAGATAACTCAGCCAAATTTAAAAAATTACTGAAAGACTTACTTTCTTCTTCTTGTTTAACAATAAGCAAATCCATTAAAGAAGGATCTTTTATTTCTTGGGTGTCAACAATTTTAGGATGGTTATACTTCATTTCACCATCGTTTTTGTTGCTAGATACAATTTCTGTTTCAGGGGTAGGTGTTTGCGTAGGAGAAGTTACAGGGTTAGAAATAGATTCTTCTTCAATTGAAGATGTACAGGATATAAGAACTAAAAAAAGTGGGATTAAATATTTACTCATAGAAGAATTGTATAAAAAAAATTAAAAATAAGCTTTCCTAAGAGGACCAAAGAGGTTTAACCGAGAGTTTGGGGATTAAGGAACTCTCAGGAGAAGCTTTATTACACTTAGATTAATTAGCTTGCTCAAAATTTATATTTCTAAATTTGTTTTATATATTAAAATTTTGTTAACTAAGCTTACTTCTTTGTACATAATCAAAATAAACTGTAATAATTAAGTTATGAATGTTTCTAACACAAATTTATTGAATTCACTGGTGCTAATCATTATGGGGTTTTGGGGATTTTTAGAATTATCCTCTCCTACAGCATTAATTCCTGCAGTATTTGGAATAATATTGCTAATTTGTTATTTAATTTCTAAAACAAAGCCTTCTTTAAATAAATTATTTGCTCATATTGCAGTTACCTTTACTATATTGATTTTGATAGCCCTAGTATTAGTAAGATTGCCAAAATCTATTGATGATGGCGGAGTAGGCTTAATTCGGGTTATATCAATGATATCTACTTCAACATTGGCATTAGTAATTTTTATTAAAAGTTTTGTCGACGCAAGAATAAGAAAATAATGATGAAAGTTGGAAAAGTTATCTCTACTAATTTAAGTAGAAATAGCGGTATACCAAAATACGAAAAAGAATTTATTGAGATATATAAATTTGGTGTTAAGGGTGACTATCATTCTGGAAAAGTAAATTTTCATGCAAATAAAAATAATCTAGGTAGACAAATTTCAATTGTCTCTAATGAGGTCTTAAAGGAAATTAATGGATTGATTGGAAAAAAATTATTTCCTGGGTCATTAGGTGAAAACATTTTAATTGAAGGTTTCGGTTACCTAGAAAATTTTAATAAAGGTGATAAATTAAAATTTGGTGATGACGTAATCCTGGAAATTACAGGTCAAAATCAACCTTGTGCTACATTGAATTCAATTGATGAAAAAATGCTTAAATTAATAATTGGAAAAAGAGGCCTTCTTGCAAATGTTTTTGAAACTGGCATTATAAGAAAAGGTGATGAAGTACAAATATATAATAATTAAATCTTTAATAGTCTTATCTATATTATTTACATTCTCATGTTCAAATAACGATGACGAAAAAGTAAAAGAAAATATTATGGATGGGAGTTATGATAATTTGTTTTTATCAAAAAAATCCTTTGAAAAAATAGGATTTAAATTCAACAAAGATTACAATGTTGAAAATCTTCCTGATGCAGTTAGTGCAGTATATGGATTTTGGGGATTAAAGAGTTTTGACAGATTAGCTTACGAATTAAGATTTTATCCATCAAATAAAGTTGCAAAGGAATCAGGAATTTTTTATGCGGAGGAAGTGACTGGAAGTGATGCAATTTTGAAAAAATCTGAAGCTTCCTGGAAGGAAGGGATAAAAGATAGGTCGGGAACAACTTTTTTTGGAACAATTTCTCCAAAATATATGGATTATGTAATTTTTGGAAATGTAATAGTACTTTGCCCCAGCGAAAAATCTTCTGCTGTTAGCGGTGTTTCTGACCCAATATTAAATTGCAGCAATATGCTTAATGAAGTTGTTAAATTTGTTGATTAACTAACTTAAAAGATAATTTTTCTTATTTACATATCTTGTTAGAAGAAGAAAAAATATACCAAGAATAAATATTGCTATAACTATTAAGTGAGCATTTCTATATGATGAAGTTTCGTCAAATATTCTACCCATCATCCATGGCGCAGAAACTGATGCCCAAATACCCAAGAAAGATAATGTACCGAATATACTCCCTAAAGATTTCAATCCAAAGCATTCTGTAATATTTAATGAAATTAGTGCACCTAACCCACCAAACCCAATACCAAAAATTACAACACCCATCCATATCCCTATAATATTTCCAAATGACAACAGAATTACTGATAATCCTATTGATTGAAGTAAAACTGAAATGCAAGTCATTATAATTGAAGAGTATTTTTCACTTAATCTTCCAAAAAATAATTTACTCAAAATGCCCATAGCCCCAATGTAACTCATTGCTATAGTCGCAGCTGTTAATGAAAGTCCTTCAGTTTCTAAATGAGGGGCCATTTGTGGCATGACTCCATTATATGTAAACATTGCAAAAGTAATTCCAAGAGTAAGAAAAATGAATTTTTTTGTTCTTATTGCATCATTGAAATTTACACCCTCTTTTTGAATATTTTTTTCTTTTTTTCTATATTCTTTTTGAGGTGAATCTTTTACAAAAAATAAACTAAAAATAGCTACTAAAAGTAGCATCACACCAAAAAAAACATAAGCAAATTTCCAACTAGAATAAAATATTACTATTAATGTAATCAAAGGTATAACAAGGCCTCCGGCATTGTGTCCTGAAGTAGCAAGGGCAACCATCCTTCCTCTTGATTTTGGAAACCAAACCTGCATAAGAATTCCGGATGCTAGAAGCAAAGTTCCAGGGTAACCAGCAAAAACCATAGAATTCAGTATTATCCAGTGATTTAAGTTAGTCATAAGTGGCCTCAAAATAAAACCAAAAGCTATAAGAAA
>JAYYQG010000027.1:0-49680 GCA_036128515.1 Chloroflexota bacterium | reverse complement strand
TATTTTTTATATTTTTTTCAATCATCACAATTTTTTTTGGACTGAATTTATCAAATTCCTCGCTTACACTTCCAATCCCAGCAAAAATATCTAAAATCTTTGATTTTTCAATAAGCTCTCGACTTAACATTGAGGTTATTGCTAATCTAACTTTAGAAGTTGTTGGCCTCATATAGTCCATAATTTATTTAATTATGGGATTTTTACTTACAATTTTTCAACAATTAAAAGAACTGATTTGCACAATTTTGTTGAATATCGCTTTTTTATATGTTCTTTATATTCATTTAATAATGTAAAATTTCAAAAAATAAAATAATTTAATGAAGCAAAATCAAAACATCAATCAAGAAGAAGATAGATTATTTCTTGCAAGAAAAAATAATTTAGAAAAAATAATTCAAATGGGGGTAGATCCTTACCCAAAATCATTTGAAAGATCTCATTTATCTACTCAAGTTATAGACGATTTAGAAAAGTTTGAAAAAAATAAAATAAACGAATCTTTATTAGAAAATTCTGTTATTGCCGGAAGAATTACTGCTATAAGAGGGCAGGGCAAAATGATATTTATTGACTTGAAAGATTATGCTGGAACTATACAAGTTGCAGCAAAGGAAGATGTGCTAAAAGATTTATTTCAATTAATTAAATTATTAGACATTGGTGATATTGCAGGTTTTGAAGGAAAAATTTTTAGAACCAGAAGGGGAGAGCCTTCACTAGAAGCTGAAAAAGTGACCATTCTTACTAAATCAATGAGGCCCCTGCCAGATAAATGGTCAGGATTAAAAGATGTTGAAAAAAGATATAGGCAAAGATACCTTGATTTAATTTCTAGTCAAGATTCATTTGAAACAGCAATTAATAGAGCAAAGATTGTAAGCTTCATTAGAAACTTTATGAATGAAAAAGGTTATGTAGAGGTTGAAACTCCTATATTGGTTGATATTCCTGCTGGAGCAAATGCAAGACCATTCTCAACAAGACATAATAGCTTAGGTCAAGACCTTTATCTAAGAATTGCTACAGAATTAAATTTAAAAAAGCTAATAGTAGGTGGAATCGAAAAAGTTTATGAGCTTGGAAGGGTATTTAGAAATGAAGGCATAGACCATAATCATAATCCTGAATTTACAACTATTGAAAGTTACGAGGCTTACGTTGATTATGAATCAATAATGAGATTAGTTGAAGAAATGGTTTCTGGGGCCTGTTTAGAAATAAATGGTTCATACGACCTTGATTATGGAGATGAAATCGGAATAATTAATTTGAAGCCACCATGGAAAAGAATTGAACTGAAAGAAGCAATTCTAAAATTTTCTGGATTTGATTTTATGTCAATAAAAAATATAGATCAGCTGTCAGCAAAAATGAAAGAAATGAATATTCACGTTGAACCTAATTCATCATGGGCATCAATGATTGATAAAGTTATATCTGACAAAGTTGAACCTAATTTAATACAACCAACTTTCCTGATTGACTACCCAGTAGAAATGTCTCCACTTGCTAAAAGAAAGTCTGCTGGTGGTGATATTGTTGAAAGGTTTGAAGCTTTCGTCATGGGTTCTGAATTGGCAAATGCTTTTTCAGAATTAAATGACCCTATTGATCAAAGAGAAAGATTTGAACACCAAGAAAAAATGAGAAAAAAATTTAATGATGAAGAAATGGATAGGCTTGAAGAAGATTTCCTTGTAGCAATGGAGCATGGAATGCCACCAACAGGAGGGCTTGGATTAGGAATTGACAGGCTGATTATGTTGCTAAATAAAAAAACAACGATTAGGGATGTAGTTTTATTTCCTCAATTAAAATCCATAGACTAATTAATAATGTTAGATATTAAATTTATTTTAGAAAACAAAGAAGAAGTTGAATTAAAATTATCATCAATGGGTGAAAAAATTGATTTTTCAAAAATTGAGAATTTATCTAATGAAAGAAAAATACTAATTCAAAGAATTGAAGAAATAAATTCAATCAGAAAAACTACTAGTAAAGAAATTGGGGAATCAAAGGGTCAGCCTTCAGACAGTTTGATTAAACAAATGAAATCATTTGGGTTGGAACTTTCCAAAAAATCTCAGAAATTAAAAGATATTGAAGAGAATTTAGAAAACATTCTTCTAAGGCTACCTAATTTACCCCTTGACTCAACACTTGTTGGAAAAAATGACAAACACAATAAAGTTATAGAAACATTTAATGAAAAAGATAAGATTAATTCTTCTGTGCCCCATTGGGATCTTGGAGAAAAATTTAAAATCATTGATTTGGAAAAAGGGGTCAAATTAACTGGTGCTAGATGGTATCTATTAGCTGGAAAAGGTGCAATGCTTCAGAGAGCACTTGTTCAATGGATGCTTAATGAGCACGTATTTAATAATGGTTATAAAGAAATTGCTCCCCCCTATATGGTTAATAAAAATACAATGACTGGTTCTGGTAACCTTCCTAAATTTGAAGAAACTTTATTTAGCGACAAAGATAATGATTTATGGTTAATTCCAACAGGAGAAGTTTCTTTAAATAATATGTTTGGAAATGAAATTATTAAGCATGAGCTTCCATTAAAATATGTAACTCATACACCTTGTTTTAGAGATGAAAAAAGTTCAGCTGGTAGAGATACTAGAGGTATTAAACGAGTTCATCAATTTGAGAAAGTTGAATTATATAGATATGAACATCCTTCAAATTCAATCAAGGCATTTAATGAGATGGTCTCCGAAGTATCTAAATTATGTGAGGCATTAAATTTCACTTACAGAGTTGTAGAACTTTGCACAGGAGATATTGGATTTCAGTCTGCTAAAACTTATGATATTGAAGTTTGGTCCCCTGGTTGCCAAGAATGGCTTGAGGTTTCCTCAATATCAATTTGTACAGATTTTCAGTCTCGAAGAACAAATACAAGATTCAAAGATCCTTTAGATAATAAAATAAAATTTCCTCATACTTTAAATGGGTCTGGCTTAGCATTGCCAAGAGTAATTATTGCAATACTCGAAAACAATCTTTTAGATGATGGAACTGTAAATATTCCTGAAGTTTTAAGAGATTACACTAAGTTTGACTCTATTAGTTAAATTTTTCCATAGCTTTTGCGAAACCATTATTTATAATTTCTAAAATGCATAGGTAAGCTGATTCAATAGATTTTAAAGCAATTGATTCTTCATTTTTAGAAAAATCACCTAAAACATAATCAATATGGTCATTTTTACTTCCAGGTTTTCCTATTCCTATCCTTAATCTATTATATTCATTAGTTCCTAATTCATATTCAATTGATCTCAGGCCATTGTGTCCTCCATGGCTCCCCTTTGTTCTAACTCTAATTTCACCTAAATCTAAATTCATATCATCAACCACAATGATAATTTTGCTAGGTTCTATATTTAATTGATCTGCAATTTTTTTTACTGCAATTCCTGACTCGTTTATGTAGAAAAAAGGTTTTGAAAAATACACCTCATTATAATTTACAATTGATTTAAATAACCCAGAATATTTATTTTTTATTTTTTCTTTTTCTAGATTATCGTATGAAAAGTCCATTACCCAGAAACCAATATTATGCCTATTTTTTTCATATTTTGGTTCAGGATTTCCTAAACCAACTACAAGCCATTTATTCATTATTATTTTCCAACATATCAATAAATTCTTTTTCAGTTAATATTTTTATACCTAATTCTTGAGCTTTCCTCAATTTTGACCCACTATTAATTCCACTTACTAGAATATCTGTTTTTGATGAAACACTTGACTGAAATTTTCCACCATTATCTTTTATTGTTTGCTTAATTGACTGCCTGCTAAAGTCTTCTAGCTCTCCAGTAACACAAATATTTAATAAGCTTAGATTTCCCTCAATTTGAGTATTTTGAGTAGTAAAGTTAAATCCAATATTTTCCAAATTTTTTAATAAAATTTTATTTTTTTCTATTTGAATCCAATCTTTTAAGCTCTCATAAATTTTTGGTCCTATACCATCTATTTCTAAAATCCTCTCTTCAGAAGAATTAAAAATATTATTAATATTTTTAAAATTTAATAATAAAAGCTCAGATATCTCTGACCCGATGTGTGGTATGCCTAAACCATGAAGCAGTTTTTCGGGAGTAACATTTTTTGATTTAGAAACTGAATCTAATAAATTATTTACACTCTTATCTTGAAATCCCTCTAATTTAATTAATTCTTCATACTCTAATGAATATAAATCTATGATTGAATTAACTAAGTTATTTTGAAAAAGTATATTTATTATTCCTTCTCCTAGCCCTTCAATTTCAACACAATTTTTTGAAGAAAAGTGTTCCAATGATCTTTTTATTTGATCATCACACTCACTGTTTAAGCATTTTGTAAATGGGTCATCGAGTTTTTTAAATAATTTAGAATTGCATACTGGACAATTTTCTGGCATTCTGAATTTTTTTGAATTAGGTCCTCTTATATTACTTTTACTTACTTCAATTACTTGTGGGATTACGTCACCAGCCCTTTCGACAACAACTTTATCACCTACTCTTATATCTTTAAAATCAATATAGTCAATATTGTGCAATGAAGCAGATTTAATTTTTACCCCATCTAAATCAACTTCTTCTAATTCGGCATATGGGGTTGCAACACCTGTCCTTCCCAAGCTAATTTTAATATCATTTAGGAATGTTGTTTTTTTTATTGATGGTAATTTATATGCTGTTGCCCATCTTGGATCCTTTGCTGTTGAACCAAGATCAATTTGGTCTTGGATGCTGTTAACTTTTATAACTAGACCGTCTATGGAATAATTCATATCATCCCGAGATTTAATCTTCTTTTCAATTAAGTTTTCCAAATCAGAAAAGTTATCTACAAGAATTGTATTTTTATTAATTTTAAATCCCCAATTGTTAATTCTTTTAAGAAGTTCATAATGTGTAGATATTTTAAAATCATTAGGATTGCCAACAGAGTAAAAAAAAGCATCTAATGGTCTTTTAGCAGTTTCATTTGAATCAAGTTGACGCAGTGCTCCTGATGCAGCATTTCTTGTATTACTGTATTCTTGCATGCCCATACTTTCTCTCTCTTTATTAAATTCTTGAAATTTATTTTTAGGAAAAAAAACTTCTCCTCTTATTTCAAAACTTTCAGGTATATCTTTATCAATTATTTTTAGTGGAATACTTTTTATTGTCCTTAAATTATTAGTAATATTTTCTCCTGCAGTTCCATTTCCTCTTGTTGCACCAATAATTAAATTACCCTTGTTGTAAGTTAAAGATATTGCAAGCCCATCAATTTTTTCCTCAACTACAAATCCGTTAATTGGTCTCGAGATGTATTTTTCACATCTTTCTTTCCAGCTAATTAATTCTTGTGTGTTAAATACATTAGATAAACTTAGCATTTGATTCTTATGCATGACTTCATCAAAAGATTTTGATGGGGGGGCACCTACTCTTTGTGTAGGAGATTCTGTAGTAATTAATTCGGGGTTTTCTTTTTCTATTTTGATTAATTCTCTGATCATTAAATCGTACTGGGAATCAGATATATCCGGGCTTTCAAGTACGTAGTAATTAAAATTAGCCTTGTTAATTTCTTTTCTTAAATTATCAATTTTATTTATGATTAATTTTGGATCTTTAAATTTTTCCATGATAAAACAATATTACAATATTATTATTTGAGAGGAAGCTAATGGCAAGAATTTTTCCAATTAAGGGAATTATGTACAACTCTGAGCTTGATAATGACTTAGGTAAATTTCTATGCCCACCTTTTGATGTTGTTGACGATAATGATAAGAATAAACTTTATGCTTTATCTGAACACAACGTAATTAGACTAGAAAATGGCAAATCCTTTATATCTGACGATAATGATGAAAACAAATATACAAGGTCATCAAAATTTTTAAATGACTGGCTTTCTAAAGGGATATTAGTAAAAGACAATTCAGAAAGTTTTTTTATACTTGAAGAAATATTTGAAAACAATAATAAAAATATTTCAAGAAGTTCATTAATTTGTAATGTAAAAGTAGAAGATTATAAAAAAAAGATTGTTTTGCCTCACGAAAAAACTAGAGAAAAGCAAAAAAAAGACAGGTTTGAGTTAATGAAAAATACTAAAGCTGTTTTTAGTCCAATAATGAGCATGATTGAAGATAAAGATAGGAATTTTATGCAATTTGTTGATGATGAAAAAACTGCTGAACCATATATTTCAGGAGAAATTCCATTTATGCATAAATTTAATCTTTGGAAAATTCAAGATAAAGATAGAATTTCCTATGCAACCTCTCTGGTTGAAAATGAAAAAATTTTTATCGCTGATGGTCATCATAGATATGAGACATCTTTAAATTACAAACAGTTTGACTCAAAAGTTGATAAGAGAATTATGAATATATTTTCTTCTCATGATAAGGGTCTATTGCTATTTGGGTATAGTAGAGCAATTAAAAATTTAAATAAAAAAAATCTTGAAGGTCTTGTACAAGAATTATCAAATAAATTTTCTGTAAAAGAAATAACTTGGGATGAATCATTAATTAATTGGAATCAATCAACTGAAGAAATAATTTTAATGGAATATAAAGACAAGGTTTTTACATTAGATAAGGGGGTTGAAACTATTTCTACATACGAAAAGCTTCATAGTGTGTTTGATGATTTATTAGGAAAAGAAAATGTAATAAATCACATAGATTATATCCACGACAATGTTTCTTTAAAGAAAAAGATTAAAAATGATGAAATTCAGTTAAGTTTCTCAATGAACGCTCTGTCCAAAGAATATTTTCTTGATTGTGTTTCAGAAGGTAAACTACTCCCTCCTAAATCAACATTATTTTATCCTAAACTTCCTACCGGATTAGTTATACAATATCTTCATGAGTAATATATTTGAAAATATTAAAGAAGCCCCAAGAGATCCAATTTTAGGATTAACTGAAGAATTCAAATCAGATAGTAACTCGAATAAAGTAAACTTATCAGTTGGAGTATATCAAGATGATAATGGCAAAACTCCAACTTTTGAATCAGTAATTTTAGCTGAGAGAAAGCTTATCGAATTGAATTCGAGTAAGACCTATAAGCCAATTGATGGAGACTCTGTTTTTCTTGATGAGTCATTAAAGTTAGTTATGGGAAAAGAACTTTATTCAGAATTTAAAACTAATACTTTTGGTTTTAACACTCCTGGTGGAACAGGTGCATTAAAATTAGCTTCTGACTTTTTATTTAATTTTTCTAAAAATTCCAAGGTATGGCTGAGTAATCCAACTTGGCCAAATCATGGCCCAATTTTTACCTCTTCAGGCTTTAATGTCGAAAATTATAAATATTTTGACAATAACAATAATAATATTGATTTTGAGGGGATGTTGAAATCTATTGATTGTATTCCTGAAAATGACATTATTGTTCTTCATGGATGTTGTCATAATCCAACTGGAGCAGATTTGAATACTGATCAATGGGTTCAGATTGCTGATGTAATTAGTAAAAAAAATTTAATAACTATTTGTGATTTTGCTTATCAGGGCTTAGGTGAAGGAATCGAAAATGATGCCATTGGTGTAAGAACTTTATTAAAAAAATTAGATAATTTAATTATTTGTTCAAGTTATTCAAAAAATTTTGGACTTTACAGTGAGAGAGTTGGTTGCCTTATTTACCATTCAAAAAATATGAATAATTATTCATCAGTTCAGAGTAATTTTAAAAAAGTAGCAAGAACAATATACTCTAATCCTCCATCCCATGGGTCAGACATAGTAAAAACTATCTTGTCTGATGAAAAATTAAAGTTATTATGGGTAGAAAATCTTGACGATGCCAAAAATAGAATCATAAATATGAGAAAATCACTTGTTGAAAATTTAGTAAAAGAAAATTGTAGTAGGAATTTTGAATTTATAATAAACCAAAAAGGTATGTTTAGCTTTACTGGGCTTACCTCAGATGAGGTCGCTCAACTTAAAGAAAAATTTTCTATATATATTGTTAATTCAGGAAGAATTAATGTTGCAGGTGTAACATCAAAAAATGTTAATTATATTGCTAAAGCAATATCCAGTGTCACTTAAGAACCGTTAAATAATACTTTTTTGACCCCAATCTTATTATCATAAATTTACCCTTTAAAAATAAATTTTTGTCTAATAATGTTTGAGTATCTGTGATTCTATTCCCGTTTATATATAAAGCCCCTTGTTCAAACATCCTTCTCATTTCAGACATTGAATTAAAAACATTATTATCTGTGAGAAATCTTCCTAAATTTACCTGTGATTCAGTAATTGATTTGTCTTCTTCAAATGAAGGAAAGCTTTCTGATAAATCTATAATATTCTGTTCTGAAAGATCGTTATAGTTTTCATTGAAAAAATATTCTGTAATTTTCTTTGCCTCAGATAATCCATCTTTTCCATGAACAACTTCAATTAAATTATCAGCTAACATTTTTTGTGCATATCTTTTTTTAGGGTTACTAATAAATTCCTTATTAATATCATTAATTTCATCTAAATTTAGATTAGTAAAATATTTAAGGTAATTCATTACGTCTTGATCAGGTGTATTTATAAAAAACTGATAAAGTTTATAGGCTGATGTCTTTTCAGGGTCCAATGTTGGAGCTTCTCCAGCAGTTTTTCCAAATTTTTCACCTGAACTTGATGTGATCAAAGGAAATACAATTCCGTGGGCTAAATATGTTTTGGGCCCAGGATTTTTTTTATTAATTAAATCTACCCCAGCAAGAATATTTCCCATTTGATCACTCCCTCCCATTTGTAGTTTGCAATTATAATTTTCGTATAAATGCATAAAATCAAATGCTTGCAATGTCATATATGAAAACTCTGTGAATGAAATTCCTGTTTCTCTTGTAACTCTTGATTTTACTGACTCCTTTTTTAGCATGTAGTTCACGGTGAAATGCTTTCCAGTATCTCTTAAAAAATTTATAAGACTAATTTCTTTCAACCAATCTGCATTATTTAGGATTAAAGCTTTATTAGATAATTTATTATCAAAGTCTAAAAATTTTTTTAATTGATTCTCTATTGAATTTAAATTTTCTTGAATTTGGAAATCTGTTAATATTTTTCTTTCTTCTGATTTTCCACTTGGATCTCCAATTAATCCTGTCCCTCCACCAACCAAAGCAATAGGGGTATGGCCATATTTTTGAAGCCTTACCAAATTCATTATTGGCAATAAATTACCAACATGTAAACTTTTGGAAGTAGGATCAAAACCTACATATCCAGTAACTTTTTCATTTGAAAAAAAATCTTCAACTCCTGGAGTCTTATCAAAAATTAATTCACGCCATTTTAACTCATTAATAAATTTCATTTTTAATTTTCTTCTGATACTTTTTTTAAATCTTTATCCATTTGAGTTATTAAATCTTTTTTATTTTCAAATTTAATCTGACCTCTTACATACCCTTTAAAAATAATCTTTAAATTTTCTCCATAAATATTTTTATTGAAGTCTATTATATATGTTTCAATTGTTTTTATTTTTTCGTTAAAAGTAGGATTATTTCCAATGCTTGTAATTGATAAAAATTTTTTACTCTTAAAAATAGAATTTGTCTTGTATATTCCATCTTTCGGAATGACGATTTCTTTTGAATAATCTAAATTTGCTGTTGGATACCCTAATTCCCTGCCTAATTTTTTTCCTTCTATAATTTTTCCCTGAATAAAATAATCTTTTGATAAATTTTTATTCACAGTTTTTATTTCACCCATTTCGATTAGTTTTTTTAATTCAGAGCTAGAAATTTTATCATTATCATTTTTTTTGATGTTTATAGTTTTTAAATCGCAATCATATTTTTTTAAAATATTTCCTAATCCATTTTTCTTACCTATTTTATCTTTTCCAATTGTTGCATCTTCGCCTATGACTAATAATTTGAGTTTAAGACGCCTTTTTAAAAGCTCAATAAAATTTTCTGCAGTTAAAACTTTAATAGTGTCATCAAAATCAATTGAAATAATTTCCTTTATACCAAATTCACTAATTAATTTTTCTTTTGTTTTTATGTCGTAAATACACTTAACTTCATTGTTGTTTATTACATCCTTAGGTGATTTTTTAAATGTAATGACTAATGGTAATAATTTGGTGTAATTCTTAATTTGTTTGAAAACTAATTCATGTCCTTTATGAACACCGTCAAAAGTGCCAATAGTTATAATTGAATCAGATTCTAGATAATGCTTTTTAATAACATCTATTGATTTCACAGTCTAAATTAGGACGATTCTAATTCTTTGTCAGCTTTACTAATTAGATCAACAGTTTCTTCCCAGTTTATACATGGATCAGTTATCGAAACTCCGTATTTCAAGTCTTCTGGCTTTTCAAGTTTTTGATTTCCTTCGTTTATGAAGCTTTCAAGCATCATTCCGGCTAAACCTGGATTAACACCATTTACTCTTTGTCTCACTAATTCTTTAAAAGCAATATTCATTTTTTTATGATCTTTTCCGCAATTTGCGTGTGAACAATCTACTACAACAGAAGGGTGCATTCCTTGATTTCCAACTAAATTTAATGAATCAGCAACACTTTTTTCATCAAAATTGGGCCCTTGTGTGCTTCCTCTTAAAATAAGATGACTATATTTATTTCCAGTTGTGTGGATTATGCTACTTTGACCATCTTCATTTATTCCAAGGAATGCATGTTCACCTTGTGCAGCACCCATCGCATCAACTGCAATTTGAATACTTCCTCCAGTGCCATTTTTAAATCCAACAGGCATACTTAATCCACTAGCCATTTGTCTGTGAGTTTGACTTTCTGTGGTTCTGGCTCCAATGGCTCCCCAAGAAACAAAGTCAGCAAGGTATTGAGGAGTAAATGGGTCAAGAAACTCGGTAGCTGTTGGCATACCTAATGATGTTACATCATTTAAAAATGTTCTAGCTTTCCTTAAACCTTTATCCATGTTGAAAGTATTATTAAGATCTGGATCATTAATTAAACCTTTCCAGCCAATAGTTGTTCTTGGCTTTTCAAAATACACCCTCATGACAATATAGAAATTTTTAATGCTCTTACTAAATTCAGTCAATAATTTTGCATACTCAAGGCCTGCATCTACATCATGTATTGAGCATGGACCAGTGATTAAAAGTATTCTGTTGTCTTTCCCATGTACAATATCGGAAATAATTTTTCTTGAGTCTGAAACAATGTTTTCTGATTTTTCAGAAATTGGTATCTCATCTATAAAAACTTTCGGAGGTGTTATAGGTGAATAATCTTTTATATTTATATCTCTAATATTTTCCATTGCAATACTATATATCTCTTTACTACTAAATAAAAGCTTTAACTTGCTTCAAAATCATTGCCACTTTTTCTTAAAGTTATTGCTTTCTTCAAATAAGGGTGCCTTATCTCTTTTTGTTTTATTTCAGTGTTCCACAATATTAAGATTCTTATACATTTATCTAACCCATGTGGGACATCCATTTCATGGCCGCAAATTAATGGTACTGTGTCCCATCCCATTTCTCTTGCAGCAACAGCAGGAAATTCGTCAGAAATGTCTGAAGTAGTTGTGAAAAAAACAGCAGCTATATCATCACTCAACACTTCATTCTTATCTACCATTTCAATAAGTAGCTCTTTTGTGGCTTCTTTAATAAGTTCTTTGCTATCTTCTTCTACTGTTGTGGCACCTCTAATGCCTCTTACACTATATTTTTTTGAAAATTCACTCATTCGCTTTATTTTAATAGACCTTTAATAAACTTAACAACATTATCTATCTCATTATTTTCTGAGTCAGAAATTACGTCAATTATTGCACTACCTATTACTGCTGCATCCGCATAATTTTTAAGTTCTTTAATATGACTATTTTTTGAAATTCCAAAACCTACTGCAACTGGTACTTCAGAAAATTTGCTTACCTGATTAACTTTTTTATTTAAATCTTTTGATAATTGTTCTCTTGTTCCAGTTACGCCTAATACGCTTACACAATATATAAATCCTTGACCAATTTTACATGCATGTTCAACAGTTTTGTCTGATGCGTTTAATGGAACCAATGGTATAGTCTCAATATTGTATTTATTAGATGTTTCTTGAATAATTTCTAATTCAGTATTTGGAATATCAGCAATTATTACACCATTTACTCCTGATTCTTTGCATCCAGAAAAAAAATTATCAATACCAATCTTGATTATTGGGTTGTAGTAACCCATAGAAATAATTGGAGTGTCTTTGTTGTAATCATTTATTTCTGAAATGGTTTTCAATGTGCTATCGATGGTTACCCCATTTTTTAATGCAATCGAACTAGATCTTTGTATAGTTTTTCCTTCAGCAATTGGGTCACTGAACGGTATGCCAATTTCAATAGCTGAACACAATTTTTCGTCAATAAGTTTAAGAATAATATCTTTAGTTAATTCAACATTTGGAAACCCTGATGTTAGGAAAGGAACAATCCCAATACCATTCTTGTTCTTATCATCAATAATAGATGATGAAATTGATTTCATTAGCTTGCTTGAGGCTCTATGTCAGTCGGTGGTGACTTTTTATCTGAGATATTTTCAGGTTGTTCGCCAGAATGTGCAAGTGTCTCACCCACTAATGGTGGAGAAACTTCTTCACCAGCAAAAAGTTTAGTAAGTTCATCTTCATCAATAGTTTCGTATTCTAATAAATACTTTGCAAGACGTTCCATTTGGTCAGAATGCTTTATTAAAATTTTTTCTGCAGTATTTTCACCTTCAGACAATAGTTGGTCAATTTCCTTATCAATTAATTCCTCAGTTTTTCCACTGTAATCTCTTTGTTCTGTGCCATCTTTACCTAAGAAAACTGTTTCCTGTTTTCTTCCATAGGCTCTTAATCCTAATTTATCACTCATTCCATAGGTGGTTACCATTTCTTTAGCAATATTAGTAGCTACTTGAATATCGTTACTAGCTCCAGTTGTTATCTCTCCAAATTTAACTTTTTCGGCAATTCTTCCACCCATTGCAGATGCAATGTAAGCTTTAAATTGACCTTTGGTTTGCAAATACCTATCTTTTTCAGGTAAATACCTAGTGTATCCACCCATTTGTCCTCTAGAAATGATAGAAACTTTATGGACAGGATCTGCATGAGGAATGTTATGAGCAACTACTGCGTGGCCAGCTTCATGATATGCAGTAATCTCTCTTTCTTCATCGGTTATAACTTTACTTTTTCTGGCTGGTCCCGCAATAACTCTATCGATTGATTCAACCAAAGATGCAAGACCTATCTTTTTAGCACCCCTTCTAGCTGCTAAAATAGCTGCCTCGTTCACAAGATTAGCTAGATCAGCTCCACTAAAACCAGGAGTTTGTTTTGCTATCTTCTCCATTTCAACTTCATTTTCAAGAGGTTTACCCTTTGAATGAACTTCAAGTATTGCTTTTCTGCCCATAATGTCAGGATTATCTAACGTAACTCTCCTATCAAATCTTCCAGGTCTTAATAAGGCCGGGTCAAGAATATCAGGTCTGTTAGTTGAAGCTAAGACAATTACATTAGTTGATGTGTCAAAACCATCCATTTCAACTAAGATTTGATTTAGAGTTTGCTCTCTTTCATCATGACCTCCACCAAGACCAGCACCTCTATGTCTTCCTACAGCATCAATTTCGTCAACGAATACAATGCAAGGTGAATGTTTTTTTGCTTGATCAAATAAATCTCTTACTCTTGAAGCACCAACACCAACGAACATTTCGACAAATTCAGATCCACTTATAGAAAAAAATGGTACTCCAGCTTCACCAGCAACAGCACGCGCTAGTAAAGTTTTACCTGTTCCTGGCGGGCCCACAAGTAAAACTCCTCTTGGAATCCTAGCACCAAGGGATAAAAATCTTTCAGGGTTTTTTAGAAATTCAACTACTTCTTCTAATTCCTGTTTTGCTTCAGTTACACCTGCAACATCAGAAAAAGTCACTGTTGCTTTTGCACCAACAAACCTTTTAGCTTTACTTTTTCCAAATCCTAAAGCATTATTGGCACCACCTTGAGCTTGTCTCATCATGAAAATTAATATTCCTCCAAATAAAATTAAAGGAAGGAAACTTAAAATAATTGAGAATATACCCCCAAATCCACTTGAACCTTGAACTTCAACTTGATAGTTGGCAGGATTAATTTCAGCATCTTGCAAAATTTGATAAATGCTACTACCAGGTTCTTTTCTTGATGTGTAAGACTGATTGCCTGAATTAATTTCTAGTTCATCACCATTTACTATTATATTTACTCTTTGACCTATTGGTGGATTCTCGGTTAATGCTATTACCGATGACATTGGTATTTCTTCGGATCTCGCCATTCCTCCATCAAATAAAATAAAAAAACCAGCGATAATTACGCTGATAACACCAATATAAACTAATAAATTTTTTCTTTGATTTCCCATATACATAATATTACCACAAAGTGAGATAATTTATGATCTAAGATATTTTAGAATTAAAATAATTTTAACAATTACCTAATAATAAACTAATTTCTTTGAAGAGCAGATTGACCGTTAATACTAAAAGATGCTAAGATTTCGCAGTCTTCGATAGAAATATAATTGTTAAGGAGTTTCAATACCTACAATACAAAAGAATAAAAATTCTGATAAAGATTACAGAGTTAATCAAAGAATAAAAGCTGATAAAGTCAGGATAGTTTTTGGTGGAAATAATGATGGGGCCGAGTCAACAGTTTTAAGTATAAATGAAGCTATAAAACTTGCTAAAGACCAAGGTCTTGATTTAGTAGAAGTTGGTCCTAATCAATCTCCTCCAGTTTGCAGAATTCTAGACTATGGAAAATTTAAATTTTCTCAAGCTAAAAAAATTAAGCAAGCAAAAAAATCCCAAAGTAAAATTGGCCTTAAAGAGATTAGGTTAAGAATGAGGATTAGTCAGCATGATATTGAGTCCAAGAAAAAGCAAATAATTTCATTTTTAGAAGAAGGAAATAAAGTTAAAATATCACTTTTAATGAGGGGAAGAGAGAATGCCTACCCTGACTTAGGTGTGGAGATATTAAAGAAAATAAATGATGATTTGGAAAATGTTTCAGAAATCGATAAGCCTCCAAGCTTGGAAGGTCGGACTTTAAGTATTATAATTGCTCCAAAGTAAAAATTATGCCAAAAATTAAAACACATAAAGGTGCAGCCAAAAGATTTTCATTAAGTAGTAATGGAAAAATAATGAGGTCTAAAGGAATGAAAAGTCACTTAAGAAGAAAAAAATCTAAAAGAAACAAGAGATTATTTGGTTCAAAGGTTCTTCTTGACGAAGCAGTTGGAAAAAGAATAATCAAGTTATTGAGGAAATAAATGGCTAGAGTAAAAGGTGGGTACACTACCCATAGAAGACATAAAAAAATTCTTGATAGTGTTAAAGGACACTCAGGTTCAAGGCATAGAAGGTTTAGAGTTGCAAAAGAGTCTCTGATACATGCATTGGCTTACAGCACTGCACACAGAAAATCAAAGAAGAGAGACCAACGATCATTGATGATAACAAGAATAAATGCAGCCTCGAGAAAGTGCGGGCTTAGTTATTCAAATTTAATAAATAATTTAAAGAAATCTAATATTGAGCTCGATAGAAAAACTCTTTCGCTATTAGCCTATAATGATTTCGAAGCTTTTGAAAAAATAGTACAAGAGTCGTCTTCTGTAAAAAGTTAGTTATTACACCAAAGAATCTACAATAACTATTACTGAAAATAACATCATGTAAAGTAACGAAAACTTATATATTTTCAAATTATTTTGCCTATCATAATCCTTATACAACTTATATGTCAGAAAAAGATAGTATGTGCCAATGGATAAGCATGAAAAGAAGTAAATATAACTCAGTTTGCTGTTTACGAAGGTCATCACTAATGTAAGAAGAATAAGTGTAACAGTATGCAATGTCATGGGTTTGAATGTCGCTTTAATCCCAACAACCGAAGGTAACATAGGTATGTTTGCTTTTGAATAGTCATCTTTCATAAGCATTGCAAGTGCCCAAAAATGTGGAGGAGTCCAAAAGAATATAATTGCAAATAAGTACCATGCAGAAAGACTCAGATCCCCAGTTACTGCAGACCAACCAACTAATGGTGGAAAACATCCAGCTGCACCACCTATAACAATATTATGGTAAGTTTTTTTCTTAAGCCAAATTGAATAAATTAATATGTAAAATAAAGTCCCACTTATCGCCATAATTGCCGCAAGCATGTTAGTAAGATATGTAAGAATAAGAAAACTTGCTAAATTTAATACAATTCCAAAAAGTAATGCGTTAAATCTGCTTATTCTCTCTCCAGCTACAGGCCTTTCAGAAGTTCTCTTCATAGTATTATCAATTTCTTTATCGATTGAATGATTTATTGCACCAGCACCACCAGAAGCAAGTGTTCCTCCAATTATTACAGCAATCAGTACTTGAATACTTGGAAAATTATCACTAGCAAGAAAAATAGCAGATAGAGCTGTGATTACAAGAAGTAAATTAACTTTAGGTTTTGTTAGTGTTGTGTAATCTCTTATATATTGTTGTATTTGCATTTATTAAGTTGATCTAAACATTTTGAAGCTTATTACACTAAAAAGAATAGCGACTGAACCCCATAATAAACTCGATGCACCCAAATGGGCAACCCTTATCCATACATCAAATTTTGTCCATGGGTTTAATGCTCCTAATATTATCTGACTTAATATCATTGATAAAGAAAATATAGACAGTAAAAATACAGTTGTAGAAAACCTCTTTTTTAAAATTTTATAGAGAAAATATAGGCCAATTAATCCTGTTAAAGATGATGCAATTCTGTGAAACATATGCACCCATCCTAAGAAAGATTGAGGAATAATTGAGGACGCTGTGCAGAAAGGCCATGAAGAGCAAACTGTTCCTGCACCTTTCCATACTGCATAAGACCCAGAAAGAAGTGTTATTAATACAGAAAAAGCAATAATTCCTGCCATTAATGAATATTTATCAAGAATTAATTGATTTTTAAAAGAAAAATTAATTGTGTTTACGCTTACATAGCTAAGACCTAAGCAAAATATAATCATTTGAGCTAAAAATAAATGTAAAGTTCTTAGCGAAGGCTCAAGCTCTGTTAGTACTACAGCTCCTCCAATTCCGCCAACAATTATTACTAATACTAAAGATGCAAGTGAAGTGAAAGCTAAAAACTTATTGTTTCTGTTCTGGGTCCAAACAATTATGTTTATTAGTAAGATTAATAAACCTAATAATGCTCCGCTAGTTCTATGACCCCACTCAATAAGTGTGTGATAATTCATGGGCGGTATGATTTTACCGTAACATAATGGCCAATCTGGGCACCCTAAGCCAGAACCAGTTACTCTTACGAAACCACCTAAACTAATTTGAAAAACACAATCAAGTATTGAAAACCCTATAAGAAACTTCAGGAAACTATTCCCAAGAATAAAGTTATTTCTTTGAATAGAAGCCGAAACCATATTCTAAAATTTTACCTATCTCTTCTTTCTCTTTGAGATCCATCTAATATTGGTTCATCAACATAAACTTCACCATTTCTAATTTTTATGTTTGATCCACATTTATCATCTGTGCATACCCATGCTTTATAGTGAATCGATGCCCCTTGGCCACCAAAATCGGACAATGGAACATATACAGCATCCGGATTGTCACATTTATTACATTTTGGAAAGTTTTCAGCCACTTTTACCACCTTACTTTATTATTCTTATAACTTAATTATACAATAACTAAGTTTAATATAATAATGAATTATTATGATTGTATTAGGAATTGAAACTTCATGTGACGAAACTTCATTAAGTATAATTAATGAAGATAACCATTTAATGTCTAATGTAATTGTTTCTCAACACTCTACTCATTCTCCTCATGGTGGAATAATTCCAGAATTAGCATCAAGACAGCATATAATTAACATAGAAGATGCCTTCGAAAAATGTTTAAAGGACGCTAGTGTAAATTTAAATGATATTTCTGTTATTGGTGTAACAAATGGACCCGGATTAATTGGCTCTTTAATCGTAGGTGTAAATTTTGCTAAAGGTTTATCTATTTCTACCAACAAACCTATTATGGGTGTAAATCATTTAAAGGCTCATGTTTTTGCTTCATGGATAAAAAAAGATCTAGAAACAGATAAATCATTTGAGACTCCCAAAGAATTCCCATTAATGTGCATTATCGTTTCTGGTGGGCATACAGATTTAGTGAAATTAGATTCAAATTTTAATTTCCAATTAATAGGCAGAACTCGAGATGATGCTGCTGGAGAAGCTTTTGATAAAGCAGCAAGATTACTTGATCTTGGTTTTCCAGGTGGGCCAGAGGTTGACAAACATTCTAGTTTATCCAATGAAAGTTTTGATTTTCCTAGAGCGCTCTTAAAAGGTTCCCATGATTTTAGTTTCAGTGGAATGAAAACTGCTTTTCTTAATTTATCTGAAAAAAATAAGCCTTATGATAAAGATAAAATTTCAAAACTCTGTAATACTTTTCAGGAAGCAATAGTTGACGTTATCACTGAAAAAACAATTAAAGCTGCTGAAGAACATAAATGTAAAGGAATAGTTGTCACAGGTGGTGTTGCTGCAAATTCTCACCTAAGAAATGAAATAAAAAGAAAGTCATTGTTGCCAGTATTCATTCCAGAAAAAAAATTATGCACCGATAATGGAGCAATGATAGCCTCATTTGTGGTGGAAAACTATAAGAAAAGTTACAGTGGTTTCAATAATATTGATGTTAAATCAGTATTAAATTACTAGTATAAATTTTTAAAAAAATCTTCTATCTCATCAATTTCATTTTCTAAAACGTAACTAATAAAATTGCCACTGAAAAAAATTCTTAATGAAATCTTTTCTTTTTGAAATATATAATCAAAATATAAAAACAAAGAAATAAGAATTAAAGTAATTGACCCATAAATTGATATCAAGGTCTCACTAGATATTTGCCAAGTAATAATAGAAATAATTGTACCTGCTACAGCCCACCAAAGTTGATTATTATTTTTACCTTTTTTATTTAAATCGTGTCCTGTAATAGATTTTTTTAAAATTTTAGATGTTAAGATTTTTTTATCAACTTCTTCTTTTATTATTAAAAACTTTGTTGTTTTTGAAGCATAAGTGTTCTTATTTATTTTTAGTTCAGAACGGGATGTCATTCTTCTTTGAATCTCTTTAGCATATCTAAAGCAGCATCTTCGAACCGTAAAGTTTTACAATAATCACCTACAATTAATTTTCCTGCGTTTCTAGATAATTTTTCAATTTTCGAATGCAGATCAATAACCTTTTCATGCCCTGGTTGGCCCGGAAATCCAAGATCTGCAGCTAAATCATTTGGGCCAAAAGCAATTCTATGAATTCTTTTTTCTTTTAATATTTCATTTAAATTTTCATAGCCTTTAACAGATTCAATTTGAATAGTGATTTCCATATTATCGTTTGCCCATTCAGCATAATTAAGTTGAGAATCAACATTTTTATGATTTTGCATAAATTCTGCATTACCAAATTCAGTTCCTCTACCCCCACCCCATGACCTTTTGCCAAGAGGAGGAAACAAACAACTATCAGCAAGGAGTTTTGCTTCATCATATGATTCAACATGAGGACCCATTATTCCTTGGACACCCCTATCTATAAAAAGATTAATATCTTGTTTTGATATTTTATGAATTCTTGAAGTAACTGTTAAGTTAGATGAAATAGCCAACTGACATATTCTTTCAACTGAGTCTACAGAAAATGAACCATGCTCTGCATCAAGATGTATTGCATCATAATCTAATTTTGAGGCATATTCTATTGCATCTAAATTTTCAGACTTAATTGATAAAACATATGCTGTTTTATGATTTTTTATTTTTTCAAAAATTCTATTTGTATTCATAATGCTTAGATTAACAAATTTCTTTAACCACCACCAACAGCGCTAATAATTTCGATTTTTGAATGAGGCAAGATAATAAATGATTCGAAGTTTTCTTTTTTTATAACTTCACTATTAACAGCTAATGCGAAAGATTTTTTTCCGAGGTCTAATTTTTCAATTAATTGAGTCAGTGTTGTGTTTTCTTTAATAATGAATTCTTTACCATTTATATATATTTTGAAATTAACTCTATTCATTAATTTTTTCTTTTAAATCTAAAAAAGTTTCTTCTGGGTTAGTGCTAAGTAAAAGTTCTCTCATTACTGCAATTCCAGAAAAATTATATTTTAACAATTTTTTAGCATTATTTTTATTAATGCCACCAACAAGTACAATATTACTTAATTTTTTTGATATATATGAAATATTTTCTTCATCAATTGTTTTTCCATTTGGATGGCTCAAGGTTGTAAATATTGGCCCAAGATGAAAATAATCAAAATTATTATGATCATTGGTTAGCTTTGTATTTTCATGAATAGATCTGCCAATAATTAGGTTTTTAGTGCATAATTTTTTAGTAATTGGATATTTTTCAGGAAAATGAACACCATTCAAGTTATATTCAACTGCTAAATCAAAGTTTCCATTTAAAATTAATTTACAAGTTTCATCAGTAGAATCTTTCATTTTTTTTATGAAATTTCTTAATTTATTTATTGGAATATTTTTTTCTCTAATCTGAATTCTATCCAAACCTATTCGAGACAATTTTTTAGACAATTTTATTGTATCTTCTAAATTTAAAATACTTGAATTAGTTATTAGAGTAATTGTTTTCAAAATTTACGCGTCTAGAAGATTTTCTTCGGGAGAACTTGGTGAGGCAATTTCAATATTTGGTATCCTTCCGGACTTATAAGATATTCTCCCAGCTTTAACTCCGAGTTTAAATGCTTCCCCCATTTGTTTTGAATTTCTTGCTTGAGCGATTGCTGTATTTACTAAAACAGCATCTGCACCTATTTCCATCATTTTTGATGCATCAGATGGCACTGCTAATCCGGCATCAACAACAACAGGAATACTTGATTGTTCTATTATTATTTTTATACTTTCTTCATTTTTTATACCATTTCCTGATCCAATTGGAGATGCTAATGGCATAACAGTTGAGCACCCAATCTCTTCTAAATTTTTTGCCAGTGCCGGATCAGAATTTATATAAGGTAAAACTTTGAAGCCTTTATTGATTAATTTTTCAGCTGCATTCATAGTCATTATTGGGTCAGGTAAAAGATATTTTGGATCTTGTATAGCTTCCAATTTAACCCAGTTGGTGTTTATTAATTCTCTTGATAATTCACAAGTAAGAATAATTTCATCAATATTTTTACATCCTGCAGTATTTGGAAGAATATTTAATTTTTTTTCAATTAGAAAGCTAAGCAAATCATTATCATGATTATCATCTAAATCTAATCTTCTGATAGCAACTGTAATCATTTCTGATTCAGATGAAGAAATATAATCATCCAAATCTTTCAGGGACTTATGTTTTCCTGTTCCAATAAAAAGCCTTGATCTAAATTCTTTTCCGTCTATTATTAAATTATCATTCATTTAATTTAATGCCTCAAATTCATTATATACAATTATTTAATTGAAAAAACTATGCAAAAATTAAAAAAAATAAATAATTATGGACTTCTAGTAGATCTTGATGGAACTATTATTCAGAATGATGAGTTTATATCTACAAGGGTAAAAAAAAGTATAAAAAAGTTATCAAACAATATGCCAGTATCAATTGTGACTGGAAGAGGGCCTCAGGATGTATTGAAATTTTCAAAGTTACTTAATCTTTATGGTCCACAATATTGTGAAAATGGAACAAGTGTAGTTGATGCAACATCAAAAAAAATTTTAGATGTTAGCCTAATTTCTGACAATATATCTTCTAAAATAATTAAGGAATTCATCTATTCCAAAATGGAGTATCTAGTTGTATCTGACGGAAAAACTTATATAAACTCAAAAGAAATTCTCAAAAATGTATCCTCATTAGTACTTTCGTCAAAAAAACAACTTGAATTAGACCAATTTATTAAAAAATATGAAAAGATTATTAATAAATATCATCTAGAATTTTCTACGGATGAAAATGGTAATAAATTTATCAATATCCATAATAATCCACTTGGTAAAGCTAAAGCTTATAATCACTTCAAAAAATTTTATAATCTTATTTCTGAAAATATTTTTTTTATTGGAGATGGTTTAAATGATTTATCAATAATTTCAAAGTGCGAGAATTCTATATCAATGGGGAATGCAGATAAAAAGGTAAAATCTAAATCCAAATTTATTACTGATTCGGTCTATGAAGATGGTGTTTCAAATGCAATTGATAATATTATTTTTCCTCTGATAAAGGCTTGTTAGACCTAAATGTTGAAATGCCAGCTTTAAATGCTGAGCTCCAAATATTTATCTCAGTCTTTAAGTCAGTTTTATATTTTTGAGAATAGTCACCCATTTTCCTAAATTTATTTGCCCTTCTTTTTGCTAACGTTTTTGGGTAAACATTTTTGATTAAGGATAATTCTTCAATTATTCCTTCTTGTAATAACTTTGAAGACTCTAAATGGTTTTGGTGAGAACCTTCATTTGGTTCATCAATTACTCTGTCAATAATTCCTAGTTTTAGGCAATCTTCAGAAGTAAATCTCATCATGTTAGAAATTTCTTTAACTTTCCTAGAATCACCAAGCCTAATTTTTGCAGCTTCTTCAGGGCTTAAAGGAGTGAAAATTGAGTTTTTTTGCATCATAATCGAATCTGCAATTGAAAATGCTAATGCTGTTTCACTTCCGCCTTCACCAATAATAATTGAAAGTATGGGAGTTTCTAAACTTAATTTATTTGACAGTAATTCACTAATTGAATAGGCGAGACCAGAATATTCTGATTTTAGTGATAACTCTGGGTAAACCGCATCAACTAAACATAAGCATGGAATTTTAAATTTTTCAGCTAATTTTAAAGCTCTATTTGCCTTCCTAAAGCCTGAAGGCATAATTTTATTATTGTAATTCCTGCTCACATTATTATTAGACTTTGTAATAACTCTTCTTTCTTGAGCAACTAAAACAAAAGGTTCATTTACAATTTTTCCAATTCCGATAATGACGGAATTATCATCATTTCCAATTCTATCTCCATGTAACTCAATGAATTCTGAAAAAATATTATTTATATAAATCGAAGACTTAGGCCTGTCAATATTTCTTGAAATTTTTAGTGATTCTAAAGCATTGTTGAATTTTATATTTTTATTCTTTGTTATTTTTAATCTTTTAGATTTATATGAATATTTAGGCTTTAAAATACTAATTAAAACAGATATTTTATATTTAAGTTCATCTCGACTTACAACAAGATCTATGAACCCATTAGTTAAAAATTCTTCAGAAGTATATTGTTTTCTTGAATCATGTGAATTTTTATTCTTTAACTTTCTGTAAGAAGAATAACCAATTTTTGCTCCTGGTTCGCCAATAATAACATCTGATATAGTTGCAAAACTAGACATTGTCTGCCCAGTTGAGGGGTTGCAAAGTATAGTAATCATTGGAATGTTAGAATTTTTTAAAAGATTTGCAGAAGAAACTGTTTTGGACATTTGCATTAAAGAGATAACGCCTTCCTGAATTCTAGATCCTCCACTATTTATTATTGTTATTGCAGGCAAATTTTTCTTTGACGCTAATTCATATGCTAATGCAACTTTTTCTCCAACAATTAACCCCATGCTTCCTCCTAAAAACCCAAAATCTAAAGCAATTATTATTATATCTTCACCATTAATTTTGGCAGTTCCAGTAACCACAGCTTCGTTTAAACCTGTCCTAAATTGATCAGATTTAATTTTTTCATCATAATTTTCCAATTCTTCTTGAGCAATTTGTTCAAAGTTTGAAGATAAATTTTTGTTAATTTCTTTAAAGGTTCCTTGATCAATAATCAAATTAATTCTTTCTTTAGCTGGAATATGGAAATGAAAATTACATTCTGCACATATTTTAAAATTTCTATATTTTGCAGAATTGTTAAGGTCTATTTTGCAAGCAAAACATATTTCATCATTTTCTTGGGAGTCAAAAATAGTTTCCTCAAAATATATCATTACAATACCTCTCGCGCTTTACCAGAGTCGCCAGGCCCAACAACTCCCTGTTCCTCTAATTCATCCATTAACCTAGCCGCCCTTGGGTACCCAATTCTTAGCCTTCTTTGTAAATAAGATGTTGATAAAGTTTTTTGACCTCTTGCTAAGTTTTGGGCCTGCAAAACCAAATCATCATCTGAATCAATTTCTGTAAATTCATCGTTTATCTCATCAATAATTGTTTTTAAATCGATTTTTTTTACTGGATTAAATATTTCATGATTTCTCCAGTGGCTAACAATTTCATCTATTTCATCATCTGAAATTAAAATTCCTTGAGCTCTTTTTGGTAAAGGGTTGTCAATTGGCACAAATAACATGTCTCCTTTACCCAAGAGTTTCTCTGCACCGGGTGAATCTATAATTGTCCTCGAATCAATTTGTGATGTTACAGAAAAAGATATTCTACTTGGAAAATTTGCTTTTATGAGTCCAGTAACTACATCTACTGACGGTCGTTGGGTCGCAACAATCAGGTGTATTCCTGTTGCTCTTCCAAGTTGAGCTAACCTGACCAATAATTTCTCTACTTCATTTGACGAATTAAGCATTAAATCAGCAAGCTCATCTACAACAATGACTATATAAGGCATTTTTACCCTATTCTTCGCCTTACTTTTTTCATTGTAAGTAGAAATGTTTTTTGAATTATCCATTTCAAGCTGTTTAAATCTAAAAGTCATTTCTTCTGTCATAAGCTTTAAGGCTTTGATTGCATCACTTGGCTCAACAATTGGATCAGTTAATAAATGTGGTATGCCTGAATATGGAGTTAATTCAACTCTCTTTGGGTCAATCATTACAAACCTTATGTCATCAGGACTCATCTTCATTAAAAATCCAGTAATTATTGAATTTATACATACACTTTTACCAGACCCAGTTGCACCAGCTACAAGCAAATGTGGCAACTTTGTTAAATCACAATATAGAGACGCATTGTCGCTCCCTGTCCCTAAAGCAATTGGTAAGGATAGGTTGTTGATAACTTCTTCATTAGCTTCTGAAATTAATTCTTTTAATCCTACAACTGTTGTTTTTTGATTAGGCACCTCAATACCAACTAAAGATTCACCTGGCATTGGCGATTGAAATCTTATATTTTGATTTGCGAGTGCTAATGCTAAATCTTTTTCTCTTGCTAAAATATGATCTACTCTTACCCTCTTTGAATTTCCATAACCTGGTGAAAGTCCATACATAGTAACTGAAGGTCCTGATTTAACTTGATCAACCGATACTTCGATTCCATGCTCATGTAATGTTTTTACTATTAATTCTTTTTTTCTATTTATATCTTCAGTATTTACTTTCTCTGACTTAATATCTTGAAGTAAGTTATCTGATGGTAAATTCCATATTTCATTTTTAGCAATATTTGGTGTAAATGTGTGACTTTCTGTTGTGGGTTCACTCAAAGCTTGAGTTGAGGAAATTTCAGTCCTTAAAGGGATCTCAATTTTGGACTCTTCTTTTTCATTTTTATCAAATTCATTTTCTTTATATTCTTCCACTAAAACTTTTTTATTTTCATTTACTTGAATTCTCTTCTTGTAAATTGCATTAATTGAATTAAAAAAAGTGCCGGAAAAGGATTTTAATTTAATTAAAGATTTTTTTGGAAAAAATAAAATTATAAATAGAAAATTTAATATCAAAAATCGTATAAATCCTAATGAATAATCAGCAATGGAAGGATTAAATCTGTCCCATTCTGATGGAAATTTAATTATATACTCTCCAAGAGCGCCACCATAAGAAAATTTAAAAATACCTTCTTTATTATAATCAAGGAAAGTTAATAAAGAGGATAATTCAATAATCATAATTAATGGAATAACCACTGTAATTAAAATATATTTTTTGCTTTTTATGGAAATCGAAGAATAGAAAAAAATTATTGCAATAAATATCAGCCAGGTAATAAAAATAACAGAAGATATACCAAAAAAATTAATTAGGAAAGGTAAGTATAAAAAACTAAATATAGTATCTTCTAATAAATAGAGTTGTGCAAGAGAAATTAAAGATAATAAAAGAAATGAAGCAGTAAATAATAGATGTTTATTATTCTCTTTAAAATCTAATAATTTTTGCATTTTATACTTCTCAAATTAACTTTCTAGGTAAATTAACTGTAAGTAAAAAAAGGCTATAAATCAATTAGTATTGATCATTAATTTTAGATTATTATTGAATTTAGTCAGATATTCCTTTTTCATCAAGGAACTTTAATGCATCTGCGACAGTAATTATACTTTCCGCTTCTTCATCTGAAATTTCTAAATCATTTCCATCCGATGAAAATTCACTTTCCATAGCCATTATCATTTCAACTACATCTAGAGAGTCAGCATCGAGATCATCAATGAATGATGAATCAGGCTTTATGTCGTCAACGCTCACAGAAAGAGATTCAGCTATAATTTCATATAATCTTTCTTCTATTGTTGCCATAATTATCCTACTTTCATTTAGTTTTATAATAAATTTTATCTAAATTCTTTATTAAAGATTTCAAAACACCTTTAATAAATTTATTTGAGTTATCTGAACCGAAAAGATAACCTAATTTTTCAAAATCTTCAACTAGTTTCGAAAAATTGTCACTTTTTCTCAACTTTTTTACTTCCCAGAAAGCTATTCTTAATAAACTTTTATCCACTATAGAAAGTTGATTTACGGGGTATTCTTCAGCAAAACTTTGTATCATTTTATCTAATTCATTTTTTTGATTAAAAATCTCGATACTTAAACTTTCTGCTTCTCTTTCCTCTTCATCTGATAATCCATTAGATTCAAAAATATTTAGAAATGATGTCTTTTGAATTTCAACTTTACCTTTATTAATATCTATTAAATATAAAAGTTGAAGAACTTGTTTTCTAAAAATTTGTTGTTTAGTTAAATCTAAATTTATTGCAAATTCTTCAATTAATTCACTATTTTCAAGTTCAAGATTTTTTTCTTGGCCGTTTAAATTAGGCATAAAAGCACTATGAATTTAATGATTCATAAGAATCAATATTCATTGTTGAACTGTTTGAATCAATTCTTTTAATGAGTCCGGTCAATACTTTTCCGGGTCCAAACTCAATGTAATCATTTAACCCATTTGAACTCATATATTTTATTGTGTCATTCCACTGAACACATGACATCAATTGCTCAATAAGTTCATTTTTGATCTGATTAGCATTTTCCAATGGTTTAGCATTCACGTTACCAATCAAAGGTATTTCAGGGTCACTAAAATTAAGAGATTCAATAAATTCTAACAAACTGTCTCTAGCTGGCTCCATCAAAATTGAATGGAAAGCCCCACCGACACTTAACTTGATAGCTTTTTTTGCACCTCTAGCTTTAGCTAAATCGACTGCAATTGCTAATGAATCATTGTCACCGCTAATAATAACTTGTTGGGAACTGTTAATATTTGAAGGGTACGCTCCTGCTTCACGGCAAACTTCTTCAACAACATCAATTTCCATGCCAATTATTGCAACCATGCCACCTGGATTTTTATCACAAGCAATTTGCATTAACCTGCCTCTTTCAGAAACAAGCCTAATAGTGTCAGAAACAGAAAGTGCATTTGAAGCAGAAAGTGAAGTATATTCACCTAAACTGTGACCAGCAGTAACACTGGGAGTAAAGTCTTTATATTTATCCTTAAATACTGAAAAACAAGCTAATGATGTAGCAGTAATTGCAGGTTGAGCATTTTCAGTTTTATTTAATATTTCTTGAGATCCAGAAAACACAATATCTGTTAGCTTTCTCCCCAAAGTATCGTCAACTTCATCAAAAATATCTTTAGCAATTGAAGATTTTTCATACAAATCAGCTCCCATACCTATTACTTGAGAACCTTGTCCAGGGAATACAACAGCAGTATTTTTCTTAGTGTCAATCATTAAACCTTCTTACTTAGTTATGAAATCCACGACCTTTTTTTCTACAACAGGAGAATCAACGTAATAATTATCCTTGTATATTCCACATTTAGGACAAGCGTGATGAGGCCTGACAAAAGTTGGGCAAGCAGGACACTTGTTTAATTGGATTCTAGTTTTTCCCATGTGAGCTCTTGATCTTCGCGTCCTAGATCTTGAGTGCTTTTTTTTAGGTAGTGGTGCCATAGATTTATAATTATTATTTTTAACTATGTGAATTTTACATGTAATAAAAATAATATCAATAAGTTTAGTAGCAATTAATTTAACAAATTGATAGATGTAGGGGAGAAAATTAAAATATTTTCTAGGAATTTATTGTTTTGGAAAGAATAATTGGAATTGATATAGGTTTAAGAAATACCGGATACGGTATATTAGATTTTGGTCAAAATACAGAAAAAATCATTGAAGGGGGTGTTATAAAGACAGATTCAAAAGAAAATCTCGATGAAAGACTTCTAACGATATTCAATGATTTAGATTATATATATAAAAAATACAACCCTTCAATTACATCAATGGAGGACCTTCATAGTAGATACCGAAATCTTAAAACAGCTATAATAATGGGTCATGCAAGGGGTGTTGCTTGTGTAGTTGCAACATTAAATAATGCTCCAGTTTTTCATTATCAGCCAACTCAAATAAAAAATATTGTTACTGGTTCTGGCAGGGCAGATAAAAATCAAATGATTAAAACAATTTCAAATAGGTTATCAGCTCCAAATATAAAAAATGAACATGTTGCAGATGCATTTGCATCAGCTATATGTCACTGGGTAATGTCTAGTTCAGGCAAAAAAGTATAATATAAAATTATGATAAGTTTCCTTAGTGGTGAAATTCGAAATATTTTTACTGAAAAGTCAATTTTAGAAATTAATGTATCTGGGGTGGGATATGAAATTGCACTTCCTTCGTTTGTAATGGATGATATTGTTAATACTGGAAAAAAGAGTGGTGAAAATATAACCCTTGAAATATATTACCATTCAACTGAAAGATCTCCCAAACCCCTTCTTGTTGGCTTTAATAACCAAATTGAAAAAATATTTTTTGAAAAAATTATTCAAGTTGAAGGTGTTGGGCCGTTAAAAGCAGTTTCTGCACTAATTTTTCCAGTTGCAGTTGTGTCCCAAGCTATTGAAAATGAAGATCTTACAATACTTAATCAAATGCCTGGAATAGGCGCAAGGGCAGCTCAAAAAATGATTGCCACACTCAAAGGTAAGCTTATAGATATAATTTCTGAATCTCGATCAACAAACAAAGATGAATCTGTAGAATATGTTTTGAGAGATGAAGTAGTTGAAATTTTAGTAGGTTTAGGATTTAAAGAATCAGACGCAATTTTAAAAATGAATGATGTAATTTCAAATAATCCAGAAATAAAAGATAATCTTGAAGAAATAATTAGAGAAATATTTAAATCAAAATAAAATGCCAATTGAAGAAATTATTAATAATAGTTCTGAAGAAAATAACAAAAAAGTATTGAAAGATTCAGATAATAATGACAATGTAAATGATCTGAGGCCTAAAATACTCAAAGAATATGTTGGCCAAATTAAAGTTGTAGATAGTTTAAGAACGGCAATAAAAGCATCTGAAGCTAGAAATGAAGCTATGGAACATGTATTGTTTCATGGCCCTCCTGGATTAGGGAAGACAACATTGGCTCATGTAATTTCAAAGGAAAAAAAATCAAATTTAGTTGTAACTTCTGGGCCAAGCCTTGAAAAGCCAGCGGATATTGTTGGGCTTTTATCAAATTTATCTGAAGGCGATGTTTTATTTATCGATGAAATACATAGAATTTCTAAAGGAGTTGAAGAATATTTCTATTCAGCCATGGAAGACTTTAAAGTAGATTTCATAACTGGTTCAGGAACTTTTGCAAAAACTCTTACATTTCCAATAAATAAATTCACTTTAGTTGGTGCAACAACAAGAGTGGGAATGCTTTCATCACCCTTGAGAGATAGGTTTGGACTAACATATCACCTTGATTTTTATAATTTGGAAGAGCTCTCAGCAATAATAAAAAGATCTTCAAATATTTTAAATGTAAAAATTGATGATTTAGCAACCGAACAGATAGCAATGAGGTCAAGAGGGACTCCAAGGATTGCTAATAGACTATTGAGAAGGGTAAGAGACTTTCATCAAGTGAATTCAAAAACTGACAAGATTGATGGTGATGTTGCTTCTAAAGCAATGGAATTAGAGGGAGTGGATCAAAAAGGACTTGATAGATTAGATAGGCAATATTTATTGACATTGTCAAAAAATTACAATGGTGGACCTGCCGGAATTGAAGCTTTGGCAGCAACTTTAAATGAAGAATCCCAAACACTTATGGACGTTGTAGAGCCTTATCTATTAAAAATTGGATTTATTATTAGAACTCCCTCAGGAAGAAAAGTGACTATGGATGGATTAAAATATGCTGGAATTCAAGTAAGAAAAAAAAATGAAAATCAAAAAAGAATGTTCTAGCTCAAATCATCAAATGATGACTCATTATTACTCCAAAGTTTCCAATACAAATTTTTATTAGATAGTAATTTTTCATGATTACCTATTTCAACAATCTCGCCTTTATTTAAGACAATTATTTTATCTGCATTTTTTATTGTTGATAATCTGTGCGCAATAATAATTCCTGTCCTATTTTCTAATACCCTATCAAGCGCATTTTGAATTTGCCTTTCAGTATAACTATCAATATATGAAGTGGCTTCATCCAATATGAATATCTTTGTGTTTAGTAGTAATGCTCTAGCAAAACTTAGTAATTGCCTTTGGCCTACTGAAATATTTGCTCCTGATTCCTCAAGTATTGTGTCGTATCCATTAGGTAATGTCATTACGAATTCATGAGACCCAACTATTTTAGAAGCTTCAATGACCTCTTCTCTTGTAGCTTTAGCTTTATATTTTATGTTATCTTCAACTGTTCCAGAAAATATTATTGGGTCTTGAAGAACCATGCTGATGTTATCGCTTAATGAACTTTGAGTTACTTTTTGTATATCCTGATCATCAATAAAAATATTCCCGTTTTTTATCTCGTAAAATCTATGAATTAAACTTGCAATACTTGTTTTTCCAGACCCTGTAGGCCCAACTAGTCCGACAGTTTCATTTTCTTTAATTATAAAATTTAATTTATTTAGCACCGGTTCGTTAAAATTATATTCAAAATCAACATTTTTAAATTCTATCTTTCCTTTCTTCACACTTATATCTTTAGCATTTTCAATATCCTTTATATCAATTTCTATATCTAATAGTTCAAAAATTCTATGACCAGATGCCATTGCTCTTTGAAGTGTGCTGTAATGCATTGTTAATGCTCTTATTGGATCAAAAAACCTTTGAACATATAGTAGAAATGCAATCATAACTCCTATTTCTACTGAACCTCCAGAAACTAAATATCCCCCCATAACAACAATTAAAGACATTGTAGCTCCAACCAATATTTCAACAGGAGGATGTATTCCTGCACCAAATTTTGCAGCACTGTTAGTATCATTAAAATTCGTATTTACTTCTCCTTCAAATCTTTTTTGATTAATATCCTCTCGGATCATATTTTGTGTAACTCTTACCCCATTTACATGTTCATTAAGAACTCCATTTACGACTGATGATGAAGCCCTTGCTTTGAGAAATGCCTTCCTCGCTTTAGGAAGCCAAAAAATTCTAAGGGCCAGAAATACTGGCATTATCATAAGAATTCCTAATGCCATAGACCAATTTAATGAAAATATAATTATCGTTATTATTATCAAAGTTAACATATCTCCAATTGCAAAAACTCCAGCTTGAAATAATTCTTGAAGTGCACCAACATCACCAAGGACACGGGACATAATTGAGCCGTATTTACTTCTATCAGCTACTGACATAGATAATTTTTGTAAATGAACAAACATTTTTGACCTAATATCAAATAATATATGTTCTCCGATTTCTCTAATAACTCTTTGTTGCACATAGTTTGAGATAAAGTGCATTAATGCAAAACCAATTAATATAATAAATAAATTATTTAGAAGACTTTCATTATTCTCTGAAATTGCGTTATCAATTGTAAATTTTACTAAAAGAGGTATTGCTAAAACAGCTATTGTAAAAGTAATTACTGATATTACTCCAAGATAAGCCTTCTTCTTATACGGCTTAATGAAGTTAAAAAATCTTTTTGCAACTTCACCATCGTATGAAGAAAGCTGTTCAAGATCTTCTTCAATAGCATTAACAATTTTTTTATTTTCATTTACTGATGTTGCCATTTAATGTTTTACCTGCATTTTTGGATTTTGTAGTTCAAAAATCGTTTTATAAATTCCTTCTTTATTTAGCAAATGTTTATGTTTTCCTCTATCAACAATATTTCCTTGATCTAGAACCAATATTTCATCTGAGTGAGAAATAGTACTTACTCTTTGAGAAACAATTATTGTTGATTTATTTTTTTGAACACTCACTAATTTTTCGCGTATTTTTTTATCTGTACCTGTATCAAGAGCACTAAAGGAATCATCAAAAATTAAAATATCAGGATTTTTAAATAAATTTCTTGCTATAGCTATTCTTTGTTTTTGACCTCCAGATAATGAGACCCCAAACTCTCCAACCATTGTCTCGTATTTTAGAGGAAGAGAGTCAATAAAATCATGAATGTCAGCAATTTTAGAAACTTTAATTACTTCTTCCAAATCACAATCTGGCCTTGAATATGCAATATTTTCTTTTAACGTGCTGTTAAAAAGAAAAGTATGTTGAGAGACTAATCCAATTTTTGAACGAAGATTATTTAAATTTAAAGTTTTTAATGGAGTTTCATTTATTAATATTTGCCCATCTAAAACATCGTAAAATCTAGGTATTAGGTTGGCTATTGTTGATTTTCCTGACCCAGGAGGACCTATTATTCCAATTATTTTGCCAGGGCTTAAATCTAAATTTATATTGTTAACGTCATTTTTTTTTGATTTTGAATAATATTTAAATCCTACATTCTCAAATTTTAAACTTTCAATTTTTTCAATTGAATTTGAATTTTTTATTGTCTTTATTCTTGGCTTAGAATCAAGAATTTCAAATAATCTTAACCCGCAAGTAATAGCTCTTGCGTAAGAATTTACCATAAGGCCAACAATTCTTACTGGTCTTTGAAGCATTCCAAGATAAACCAAGCATTGAGTTAGTTCGCCAATAGTTAATTGGCCGTCTATAATTTTGTGCCCACCAACCCAAATTATAAAAGCCCATACAAGTAAAAAGAAGAAACCAACAAGACTTGTGCCGGTAGCATCAACTTTTACGCTGCTCATAGTATCATCAGTAACTTCCTTATGTGATGATCTAAACTTTTTAATTTCATATTCTTCTCCTCCAAAAGCCCTTACAACTTTTACACCAATTAAATTCTCTTGAAGATTTGTATTTAAAATCGAAAATTCTTTTTGAATCCTATTCCAGATTTTTCTTAACCTGAGCCTACTTATTGTTGCAATCATTGCAACTGGTATTATAAATCCGAATGCAATTAAACCTATCTGAAGATCTGTTCTGAGTAATAAATAAGATCCAAAAATAATCAAAGTCATTATTTCAAAAGTTCTTAATAATCCTGTAGTAACAAACATTTTTACACCTTCAATATCCAAAATACCTCTGGACATCAAGTTTCCTGTATGTATCCTGTCATGATATTTGTATGTTTGAGATTGAAGCTTTTGATGAAATGAATTTCTTAAATCAGCTGAGATACCATTTGCAATTTTTTCACCATTGTATTGTAATAAAAAAGCAAAAATTCCTCTTAGTAAACTTACAAAGATTATTAAAGAAGCTAATATCCATAGAATATTAAAATCAGATGAATTAGAACTAATTTTTTCATATGCCTTATCAACCGATGTTCCCAGTAAATAAGGTATCCAAAGCTGTGAACCAACTAAACCTCCAACACCAAGAAAGCCAAGTGTAATGAGTTTTTTATATTTAAAACACATCTTAAATATTCTAATTAAAACAGTAAGTTCTCCGATATGACTATTCAAATGTAATGGAGATTTAAATTTTATATTCACTATAAATAAGTTAAATTGATAATTATAAGTATTCTATTTAAAACAAAAGTAATAAAACAACTATTTAGAAAACAATTTTTATGAAAATTAGAAAAGCTGAAATCAGGGATTTAAATGTTTTGAAAATAATTTCTAATGAGCAATTTAAAAATGAAAATTTACGACCTAAATTTAAACTCCTTCAAAAAGATGCAACTTATCAAATAAAAATTATTGAAGATGGAGGTATTATTTTTGGTTATATCGTAATTAAATATCTTGATAAATATTTATTTGATATTTATTCAATGGCAATTAAACAAGAATATCAAGGAAAAGGATATGGTTATAAATTTTTACGTTACATTTTAGAAAGTTCCAATGGACATAAATTTAATTTAGAAGTTTCTGAAGAAAATAATGCAAAATATTTATATTTAAAGTGCGGGTTTAAGATTGATGGAATTAGGAAAGGGTATTACGGAAAAAAGGATGCGATATTGATGAGTTATTATGTATTTAAGCCTGGTTCTGAAGAATCATAGTCATATTTTTGAGCTTCTTCGATAAATTGTGATTCGTTATCAGGTACTTCATCGTCTGGGAATATAGCGTCTACTGGACAAACAGGTTCGCAAGCTGCACAGTCTATGCATTCATCTGGATTTATAAATAAATGAGTGTCACCAGGCTTAGAATAGATACAATCAACTGGGCAAACATCAACGCATGCTCCGTCAGTCGTGCCTATACAAGAACCTGTAATTATGAAAGCCATTTTAGCAGCCGCCGGCACCGCATGCACATCCACCACCATTTGATCCGCAACCACCTCCACCTGATGGGATATTAGGGTTGGATATTACAAATCCAGATCTTTGCATGCCTTCAACATAATCAATGTTAGAACCTGAAATTAATGGAATGCTGCCTGAATCTACAAGCGCCTTAACTCCGTTAGAATCAATTACAGTATCTGCCTCATTAGCATTGTCTTCAAGACCGAATTCATATCCCGCACCACCACCTTCAGACATTGTCAAGGATATCCTTAGAAAAGACTCTTTGTTACCTTGTTCCTCAAGAACTTCATTAATTTTTGAAGCAGCAGCTTCTGTAAAAGAAATTAAATTTTCTGTTGTCATTTTTCCCATTTCACTAGGTTATAAATCTATTTTACACAAATATTACAATATTTGGAGATATTTAAGAGCTATTTTTTTACAAATTTTACAAACGAAATTCGCAATATGTGATATTATCTGAAAATAAATTATGGACAAACTTGATAAAAATATTGTTGAAATCCTCAAATCAGATGGAAGAATTTCTAATGCAGAGATCGCTAGAAACTTAAATGTTAGCGAAGGAACTATTAGAAGAAGAATAAAAATAATGAAATCTGAGGATATATTAAATGTTTATGCAGTGCCAAACCCAAAAAAAACCGGATATAATGCAGAAGCATTAATTGGAATTCAAGTCGACCCAAACAAACTGGATGAAGTTGGAAATGCAATTTCAAATCATGAATATACAACTTGGGTATCAAGAACAACAGGAGGATATGATATTTTTACTTGGGTGACAATTCCTGACAGTAAAGAATTGACTAATTTTTTAACTTACTATTTAGGTAATTTAGAAGGTGTAAACAAAACAGAAACTTTTATAAGCTTAGAAGTTTTAAAGAGAGGACTATAAATGGTAACAGTAAAAAAAATCAAATCTGATTCAAAAAAAATATCCATAAAATCTCTATTTAGTAATGAAAATGCATTAATTGATAAATTTATTAATTCAAACACATTTATCAACACCATTTCGTTAATTGGCATATTTGTAGTATTTCAATATTTATTTTCTCAAATAAGATTTTTTATTCCTGACAACCCAGTCCCAGTAACAATGCAAACATTTGGCATACTACTGGTTGGCGGACTATATGGGCCAAGATTAACAATGCTATCAATTTTTTCCTATGTGATAATTGGCATCATTGGTGTGCCTGTTTTTCAGAGTCATAGTGGAGGAATTGATTACTTCTTTGGAGTAACTGGTGGATATCTTGTAGGATTTATTTTTGCTTCAGTGGTTATATCTATCCTCTCAAATACTGGACTAAAAAAAGGCCTATCCATATGGGCAATGATTATTGGAAATATTTTTATATATATACCCGCACTAATTTGGCTATCAATTTATGATTTTGGGTGGCCTGAGAATGGGAAACTATTTTCTCAAGCAGTATACCCTTTCTTAATTGGCGATTTCATAAAATTAATTCTAGCTTCTCTTTCAATCAACATTTTATGGAAGCTTTCAAAAAAAAATAATTAAAAGGGAGGCAACTTGTATAAAGACAAGGGCTGCGGGAAAGTAAATTTAGATAATGTTGATCAAGTAATTAATTTGGCCGGCTGGGTTGATTCTTGGAGAGATCACGGATCATTGTTATTTTTAGATCTCAGAGATAGCACAGGCACAATTCAAATCGTTTTTGATAAAAGTGTTAACAGTACTAATCATGAATTAGCATCATCTATAAGAAATGAATGGGTCATTCAAGTTGAAGGTATAGTAAAAAAAAGAATTGAGGGTGCCGAAAATCCAAATATTCCAACAGGCTTTATAGAGGTTAATGCAACAAAATTAATAGTTCTTAATTCGTCTAAAACTCCTCCGTTTGAAATAAATAATGAAAGTGTTGATGAAACAACCAGATTAAAATATAGATATCTCGATTTAAGATCAAACAAGATGCAGAAAAATCTAAGATTAAGGCATGAATTAATATTAGAAATATGCAATTATTTAAATGGCGAAGACTTTGTGCACATTGAGACTCCAATTCTTATAAAGAGTACACCCGAAGGAGCAAGAGACTATATTGTGCCTAGTAGAGTTCATCCTGGTGAATATTATGCTCTTCCTCAATCTCCTCAACAGATGAAGCAAATGTTAATGGTGTCCGGTTTTGAAAAATATTTTCAAATTGCTAAATGTTTTAGAGATGAAGACTTGAGAGCTGACAGGCAACCTGAGCACACACAATTAGATTTTGAAATGAGCTTCGTTCATCAAGAAGATGTATTGAATAATTGCGAAAAACTATACTCTCACTTATCAAAAAAATTTCTTGGTAAAGAAATTTCTACACCACTTCCAAGGTTAAAATATGAAGAATCAATGGAAATTTATGGCACTGATAAACCTGATACCAGGTTTGATCTGAAGATACATAATTTAGAAAGCAATCTTGCAGGAACAGAATTTAATGTTTTTAATAATGCCCTGAAAAATAATGGAACAATAAGAGGGTTTTCAATACCTAAAAATGAAAAAATGACAAGAAAATTTTATGATAGTCTTAACGTATTTGTCAGAGATAATGGTGGGGCAGGAATCATTCCAATTTCTATTGAAAAAGAGATTAATGAAATTCAATTAGAAGATATAAAAAGCCCAATATCTAAATTTTTAGATTTAGATATTGTTAAGAATTTGTATAACTTTTTTGGCGTTGACAATAACCAAGTTATTTTGATTTGTGCTGGAGAAAAGAATATTGTACTTGAATGTTTAGGAAAAGTAAGAAATAAGCTTGCTAAAGAATTTGACTTAATTGATAAAGAAAAATTTAATTTTTTATTTGTTACTGATTTTCCATTATTTGAGTTTGATAGCGACAATAATAGCTGGGCAGCAATGCATCATGTTTTTTCTTCGCCCAATCAAGATACAATCGAATACTTAGAAAATGATCCAGGAAAGGTTGTTGGCAATCTTTTCGATTTGGTATGTAATGGAGTTGAGTTAGGTTCTGGAAGTATAAGAATTCATGATAGAAAAGTTCAAGAAAAGGTGTTTTCAATTATTGGGTATGATGACACTCAGGTTGAAGAAAGATTTGGCCCATTACTAGAATCTTTTGAATATGGTGCTCCTCCACATGGAGGAATGGGGCTTGGTATAGACAGGTTAGTTTCAACTTTTCTTGGTGAAGAATCAATAAGAGATGTAATATCTTTTCCAAAAACTCAAAGCGCTTCTGATTTACTTTGGGGAGCACCATCAGAAGTAGATAAAGAACAAAAATTAGAACTTAGAATAAAGAACATTGAAGACGAGAAAGGTAAAAAGTGAAAATAGATAAAAGTAAAGTTGAGAATCAACAAATTACTTTGACTTTAGAAGTTGAAGAAGATGAAATTGAAAAATATTTAGTTCAAGCTGCTAAGAAATTAAGCAATCAGCTAAAAATACCTGGTTTTAGAAAAGGCAAAGCACCAAAATCCATTGTTGAAAAAATTGTAGGTAGAGAAGGACTTGTTGAAGAATCATTGCAATTTTCAGTACCAAATTTAGTAAATGAAGCTATAGACAAAGAAGCTTTAGAAGTTTTTGCAACCCCTAAGATATCAGTAATTGATTTAGCCCCAAAATTAAAGCTTGAAGCAAAAGTTGCATTAAAACCTAATGCAAAAGTTGGCAAGCTTGAAGATATCAAATTAGATGTAAATCAAGACAAGATTACCGCTAAAGAAGTAAATAATGTTATTGATCAGTCTCGTAATCAACATGCTTCTTGGATTCCAGTAAAGAGAAAATCTAAAATTGGTGATCTGCTGTCGCTTGATTTTAAATGTGAATCTGAAAATGAAGTAATTATGGACCATAAATCAATCGAAATAATTCTTGAAAATCAGTATGAAGATAACCTGAAAATGCCAGGGTTAATGAAAAAGTTAACTGGATTATCTGAAGAAGATAGTAAAAATTTTAAACTTGAATTACCTGAAGATTTTTTTAATGAAAAATTTAAAAATACTTCAGCAAAATTTGACGTGAATATTATCTCAATAAAAGAGAAGAGTTTACCAGATGTAGATGATAATTTTGCAAAATTAATGGACCCCTCAATTAATGATCTAAAAGAATTAAAAAAACAAATAAAGAAAAATTTAGAATTGAATGCAAAAAATAAATATGATCAGGACCTTTGGGACAGTTTTATTGATAATGCAATAAACAAATCTAAATTTACGATTCCTGAAATAATGTTAGAACAGGAAACTGAAAATTTAATTAAACAACAAAAGGAAATGATTGAAAACCAAAAAATAGATTTTGAAAATTATCTTAATGGCATCAACAAAACAGAAGATGAATTTGAAGACGAGATATCTAAATCAGCTGACATAAGATTAAAAAGAGCTGTGATTATTGAAGAAATTGTCGATTATTATGATGTAAACATTGATGATAAAATAATCGAGAAGGAATTAAATAAATTTAAAGATATTCAAAAGAATAACAATTATCCTGATCAGAATATTAAGGATGAAATAAGATACCAGAAAAGAAGAGACGAAGTACTAAAAATAATTAAAGAAAACAATTTAAAAAAATAAAAGGTTGACATAGAACGTATCAAGTTATAATATATAAACTGCAACAATCTTTTTATGAAAGGATCATATGAATTTACCTTCAAATATTATACCAACAGTTTTTGAATCAGGAGCTAGAGGAGAAAGGGCCCTTGATATTTATTCACTGTTATTAAAAGAAAGAATTATTTTTCTTGGCACCCCAATAAATGATCAGATAGCAAATTTGATTGTTGCTCAGTTATTATATTTGGCCCGAGAAGATTCTGAAAAAGATATAAGCTTATATATAAATTCACCAGGCGGCATGGTTTATGCTGGAATGGCTATATATGACACAATGCAACACATACCATGTGACGTTTCTACGATCTCAGTAGGATTATGCGCAAGTTTTGGTACTGTTCTATTGACCGCAGGTACTGAAGGCAAGAGATTTGCATTGCCAAATTCAACAGTACATATGCATCAGCCATTGAGTGGTGCACAGGGACAGGCATCCGATATTGAAATAGCAGCTAAAGAAGTTCTAAGGTTAAAAGATCAATTAACAAAGATAATTGCTAAGCATACTGGTCAAAAGGAATCAAAAGTCACTAAAGACTCTGACAGGGATATTTGGATGAATGCTTCTCAAGCAAAAGATTATGGCCTGATTGATGATATTTTGGAATACCCTGAATCTAAGTAAATTCATTCACTAAAATCTATATCTTCCAGTTCCTTTTTTAACTCAGTTATTTCTAATTCGGTTTTACTTAGTAGGACTTTACATTCTTTTGCGAGCTTAATGCCTTCTTTATAAAGTTCTTTAGATTGATCCAATGATAGGTCATTTTCTTCGAGCTTCCTAACTGTATTTTCAAGTGACTTTAATTTTTCTTCAAATGTATTATTTTCCATCAGTACTGCCTTTATCGTTTATTTTAATTGTTTCTGCCTCAAGAGTTTCATTTAAATTCGATACTAATATTTGATCACCTTTTTTAATATTTTTAAAACTTTTAATTATTGATTTATCAGATTTTAATTGAGTTAAAAAAAATCCTTTTGAAAAGATTTTATTGACATCTAAATGATTTAAGCTAATTTCATAATTTTCTAATTTATACTTTATTTCATTCAAGTTATTATCAAATATATTAATAATTTCATTAGTCAGCGAGTTAATCTTATAATTATTTATTGATGTTTCGATTTTATAATTTACTATTCTATCCATCGAAATAAAAAATCTATTTTTCAGATTTTCAAGAATTGTTTTAAAAGAAATTTCTAAATCTCTTGTTCTTAATAATATAAGTTCATTTAGGTAATCAATGTCAGGAGATATTATTTCAGCTGCTGCAGATGGTGTAGGTGCTCTCAAATCTGCCACTAAATCTGAAATAGTAAAATCTGTTTCATGCCCAATAGCAGAAATTATTGGAATTTTACTTTTAAATATTTCTCTTGCTACTTTCTCTTCATTAAATGGCCATAAATCTTCAATTGACCCTCCGCCTCTTGCTAGTACTATTACATCAATATCTAATTTATTCAAAGAAGATATTGACTCAGTAATTGACTTTGCAGCTTCATCCCCCTGAACCCTAGTATCAGCAATAACCAGTTTTAAATTAGGATACCTTCTTTGAATTACATTGATGATATCTTGAATAACTGAACCAGTTTTTGATGTTACAATTCCTACCTTCTTTGGCATTTTTGGAATTTCTCTTTTTCTTGATTCATCAAATAGACCTTGCGCCTCTAAGGATGATTTGAGTTCTTCAAATCTTTGCTGAAGCGTACCTTCGCCTTGAGAATGTATTGCTTCTGCAATAAATTGTATTTCACCTCTTGGCTGATAAACTGACATTTTCCCTTCAGCAATAATCTGGTTACCGTCCTTTAAATTTTCTTTACCTGAGCCTCTTGAAAAAAGAACACATTTAATAATAGATTCGTCATCTTTTATGGCAAAATAATGATGTCCGCTTGGAGGTGAGCTGAGATTTGAAACCTCTCCAATTAATTGAAAAGAATTTAAATATTTATCTTGATTAATCTTTTTATAAATATAATTTGTTAATTCGCTTGGTGTAAATGTTATATCAGGCAATTTAACTATTTACTCTTTCAATATATTCTCTTGTTCTCGTATCAACTTTAACTTTGTCGCCAGAATTAATAAAAAGTGGTACTTGTATTTTTAAATTGGTACTTAACGTTGCTTCTTTTGTTACGTTAGTAGCAGTATCACCTTTAACTGCTTCAATAGACGATATAACTTCAAGAACTACTGAAGATGGCAACTCAACATTAATTGGTTTATTTTCATATATTAAAAATTCTACGAATTGCCCCTCTTCAATGAATTCAAGAGTGTCGCCAAGAAAATCAGAGGTAAGATTTATCTGTTCGTATGTTGTTGTATCCATAAATGTCGCATCATTATTGTCACCGTACAAATATTGATATTGTTGTTTTTCAGTTCTTGCAATTGTAAGAGGCCTGTTGCCTTGAACTTTTTTTTCCATTATATTTCCATTTTTTATATTTTTTACTCTCAATGTTAATGTTGGAGGAGCTTTTGGGGGCTTTCTATGCTGCCATTCTACTACTTGATATAGTTCCCCATCAATTATCAAAGTCATATTCTTTTTTAACTCACTTGAACTTATTGTCATTAATAACTTCCTTTTTCTGCATGGCTTAGTAATTTATTTCCATTATCAGTCATAAGAACCATGTCTTCAATTCTTATTCCACCCCATCCATCGATGTAAATTCCAGGTTCAATTGTGTACACCATTCCGGGAATAATTTCATTTTTACTGTTTGGACCAACACCAGGATTTTCATGAACTTCTAGACCGACTCCGTGACCTAGGCTATGACCAAAGTTTTCTCCGAAGCCTTCTTCGGATATTATGTCTCTTGAAATTCTATCAATTTCTTCTCCAGTCATTCCTTCTTTAGCAGTTTCAATTGAAATTAATTGTGATCTTAATACTGTATTATAAATTTTCTTAAATTTTTCATCAGGATCACCCATAAAAATTGTCCTTGTTAAATCACTGCAGTATCCATTGAATTTAGCTCCCATATCTATAGTTATAGCTTCACCATAAGATATCTTTTTCTCTGTTGGGGAATGATGCGGTTTCGCCCCATTTATCCCTGATGCAACAATAGTATCAAATGAAATTGATTCCGCACCCAATATCCTCATTTCTTTTTCCATCTCCCACGCAATTTCTTCTTCCGTCATACCTTCTTTAATTTTTTTACTAACTGTGTTGAAAGCTCTGTCACTTATAGAAATTGCTTCTTCAATTTTTTTTACTTCAGAATCCGATTTTATTACTCTTTCCCTTGTAATTTGCTCAGAAAAATCTTTCCAAATTAAATTTTTATTTGTTCTTTCTTTTAGCTGATTAAGCATATTGAAAGATACAAAGTTTCCTTCAAAGCCAATAATTTTTGACTTAACTTGACTTGTTGAATTTTCTATCCAGTTATCTCCTGATTTGAGTTGGTAAATCTCGTAATCTGGACATTCTTCTTGAGCCCTTATTGTGTATCTTGAATCAGTGATAATTATTGATTTACTTTCTGTAATCAGTAAAAAAGCTAGAGTTCCAGTGAATCCTGAATAATACCTAATATTATCTTTGTTTGAAATGAAAGCTGTGTCAATATCAGTTTTAGATAGCGCCTTCCTCAAATTATTTATTCTGTTTATATATTCCATTTATTATCCTTCTAAAATTTTTTCTAAGGCTAATTTGTAACCCTCTATCCCTTTGCCTGCAATTTGATGCCTGCAATAATTTGGAAAAATAGAATTTCTCCTAAATTCTTCTCTTTCGTGTATATTTGAAATATGCACTTCAACGCTAATTAGCTTAGTATCAATTAAAGCATCAAGCAAAGAAAAACCAACAGTTGTTAATCCGCCTGGATTAATAATAATAGCATGGGAATCTTTACTATTGTCCTGAATAAAATCAATCAAATTACCTTCATGATTAGATTGATAAGACTTAATTTGAAATTTTTTTTCTAAACCTTTTTCATTGATAAATTTTACCAACATATCTTCCACGTCATTAATTGTCTTATTCCCATAAATTTCTACATCTCTTTTTCCAAGAAGATTAAGATTAGGTCCATTGATAAGCAAAATATTTTTCATAAATAAATAATAATCTAATTCTTTATTTTTGAGAATGATCTTGGGTGTGAGTTGTTGTATACATTTTTTAAAGCAGGAGATGACAAATGTGTGTAAATTTTTGTTGTTTCAGGTGATGAATGCCCTAAAAGTTGTTGTATAACTTTGATATCTGCCCCTCCCTCTAATAAGTGAGTAGCAAATGTATGCCTTAAAGTATGAGTAGAGTATTTTGAATTTATACCTGAAAAATTTAAATATTTTTTTAATAATCTTTGAATTGACCTGGGGCTTAGCGATTGTTTAAATTTATTTTGAAATAAAGCTTCTGTTTTTAAAGAAATAAGCCTCTTATCGTTTTTCAGATATTTAATAATTTTTTCTTTAGATTTATTATTAAATATTACAACTCTTTGTTTATTACCTTTTCCTAATATTTTAATTTCAGATTTTTCAAAATTAATATCTCCGATTTTTAAGTTTGCAACTTCAGTTACTCTCAATCCAGTAGAGTATAATAACTCAATTAATGCATCATCTCTCAAATTTTTCTTTGTATTTATCTCAACATGTTTAATTAATTGGTTTATTTCTTTTTCGGTCATTACTTTAGGTAAACTTCTTGTTTTTTTTGGGATAGTTATCAATTCTGAAAAGTTATCTGAAGAATAGTTAAATTTCTCTAGAAAAGTTAAATATGATTTAATTGCCGATATTTTTCTTGATATGCTTAATTTGCTAAACCCTCTATCAATCAAAAAAGACAACATTTTTCTTATGTGTTCAGGCTTTATTGATTTAAAAGCAGACAGATTATTTTGATTAAGATAATTAAAGTACTCAATTAAATCTCTGAAATAATTTTTTATAGTATTTTCAGAAAGTGATTTTGATTTTAAATAATCAAAATATTCGGTTAAAACATTGTTTAATTCATTATCATTAAAAATAATTAACAATTTTTTAGGTATCATTAAATTCATATATAACACTCTAATTTATTATTTGTTTAATTTCTATCAAACAAGGAACAATAATATTAAATTAATGTATAGACTTTTCTTTCATAGAATTCTTTAAAGCTTCAATAGTCCTTGCTCTCCTTCTTCCAAATCCAGCCCATGCACTTTCATCTGCAGTCACTTTGCATTCCCTGTCTTCACAAGCAAGAAATGCACCATCGCCCTTGTTATTTCTAAATCTTATCCATACCATTCGAGGTAATTTTTCAAGTGAAGTATTTAATGACTTTGTTCCTAATGGTTGATCAGTTTCTTGAAATTCTTCACCCGTTTCAGAATTTATACAGGGAGACTTAGATGAACAAATAATATTTGTTCTAATAAAATTATATTCACTTGGGTTTCTGGGATTTTCTTCGGATCTTTTTTCAAAACTATTTCTAATTGGTTCAAAATTTTTCCAAAAAGATTTTACAAATTCACTTCTTTTTAAAGTCCCATTAGAAATCAAATCTAAATCATTTTCCATCTTTTCTGTAAATTTATAATCCATAAATTCATGTGAAAAATCTTTTTTTATTTCTTCTACAAGGACTTTACCAATAGGGCTCAAATAAATCGATCTATTAATAACCCACACGTACTTCTTATCTTTAATTGTATTCAAAATACTTGCATATGTACTTGGTCTTCCAATTCCTAAATCTTCCAGTGTTTTAATTAATGATGCTTCAGAATATCTTGGCGGATGTTGAGTAAATTTTTGTTCTTTATCAACTTTGGATAAGTCAACAATATCATCCTCTGAAACTGAAGGCATTTCATCAGACTGTTTTTCTGGGAATAGTTTTTTAAATCCATCAAATGTCAGTTCATCATAATCAGATTTAAACTTATATTTTTCATTTTCAGATGAAGTAATAATTGTTGTTTTTTTATTTACACTTTCAGACATTTGACTTGCAACTGTTCTTTTCCAAATTAGATCATAAAGCTTGAACTGATCATCGTCTAGAAAACTTTTTATTGAATCAGGGGTTCTATTTATCGAAGTAGGCCTTATAGCTTCATGCGCTTCTTGAGCATTTGCTGATTTAGTTTTGTACTTTCTTGATTCGTAGTAATTATCACCATATGACTTGTTTACGTAATTTTTAATTTCACTTAGAGATTCGTTTGATAGTGCAGTTGAATCTGTTCTCATATAAGTTATCAATCCTTCCTCTCCATTACCTAGATTGATCCCCTGAAATAATTGTTGAGCTAATGCCATTGTCCTTGATGGACTTAATCTCAACCTTGACGAAGAATCTTGTTGGAGAGAACTTGTAGTAAATGGTGCCCTTGGCTTTGTCTTTCTTAAGCTACTTTTTATTGAGAGCACTTTGTAATTTTGTTTATTGATATCATTTTCTATTTCATTTGCTTCAATTTTATTTGTGATTTCAAGATTTTTTCCTGAGATACCATTTACTTCGTTAAGCTTGCCTGAGTAATCAATTTTATTTTTTGAGAAAATTCCAGAAATATTCCAATATTCTTTTGGAATGAAAGCATTGATTTCATCTTCTTTATCTTTAATAATACTGACGGCAACAGATTGAACTCTACCAACTGATAACCTTTTCAATCTTAATAGTGAAGAAGTTAAACCACTTAGTGAAAAGCCAACTAATCTATCAACTAGCCTTCTACCAATATGTGCATCAACTAGATCCATATTTAAATTACCTGCTTTCTCAAAAGCATTTTTTACAGCTTTTTCGGTTATCTCATGAAAAACAACCCTTTTAAATTTTTCTTTAGGTTGTTTTTTTTCAATCAAAGCGTTTGCAACATGATAAGCAATCCCTTCACCTTCTCTGTCCGGGTCAGCAGCTAAGTAAATTGTTTCACAACTTTTTGCTAATTTACTTAAATTATTTATCCTAGTTATTGCACCTTTTTCAAGTCCCCATATAGGCTCAAAATCTTCATCAACTCCTGCAACAGGACCTGTATATTTAGCTCCATAACCAGATTCAAGGTTATTGATATGGCCAACAGATGCTTCAACTGTATAGTCCTTACCTAGAAACCTTTGAAGTGTTCTTGCTTTTGTTGGTGATTCAACAATAACTAAATTTTTACTCAACTCTTCTCCTTATATTTTTTGGAGTTAAATTTATAATTTTATTTAACAAATTGTCATACTCCTATTGGAGTTGACTATTGTTAGATATAAGACATCCAAAAAAAGAATTTACACTAATATTAATTTAAAATCCATATAATTATGGCGGAGAGAGGGGGATTCGAACCCCCGGTTCCAATATTATTGAAACACGAGCTTTCCAGGCCCGCCTATTAAACCGCTCTAGCATCTCTCCTTAAAAATTTTATAACTTTGTAAAAAATGTTATTCTACCTGTCTAAATAAATTTATGAATAAATTAGAAGCAGAAAAATTTAAATCATCTGGTGTAAATATTGTTGACCCAATTACGACCTACATTGATTCTTCAGTCATATTTAATGGTAATAATATAACAATAAATCCAAACACTCACATTAAAGGTAAATCTGAAATTAATTCTAATTGCATAATTGGACCTAATAGTTTTGTATTGGAATCTCTTATAAATAAAAATGTAAATATAAATTTTTCTTATATTGAAAATAGTATTTTAGAAAGCAAATGCATTATTGGCCCATACTCAAGAGTTAGAAGTAACTCATTGATTGGGCAGAATGTAAAAATAGGAAATTTTGCAGAAGTAAAAAATTCCAAAATCGGAAAAAATTCTAACCTTAATCATTATTGTTATATTGGAGATTCATTAATTGGCATGAATGTAAATATTGGTGCTGGTGTAGTAACTTGCAATTTTGATGGTAAAAATAAATCAAAAACAATTATTGGAGATGATTGTTTTATCGGTTCGGGGACCATGATTATTGCTCCAAGAAATATTGGGAACAATGTTACTACTGGTGCAGGTTCAATTATTACTAAGGATATTGAACATAATTTAATAGTAGTTGGCAATCCTGCAAAAATATTGGATAATTCTAGAAATCAATGAATGATATAGACGAACCTGGTCCGACGAGGACCCAAAAATTTAATAGGTACTGGTTAAAGATATAATGATTATTGCTTTTATTATTATCTTGCTTTTTTTACAGTTGTTATTTCTTTTGTCTTATATAACCTTTAACGACTTATCATTAAGATCATTAATTATTCCAGAAACAGACGATGTAGAAGAATCTGCAAGAAATGCAAAAGAAATAAATAAAATACTTTCTGTGATAAGAACGATATTAATTATTTTTATCATTATTAATACCTCGCTATTGAACATAGCATATTTAAGTTTTCTTGATCTTAATGAAGTAATTATTATTATCTTAAGTTCATTTAGTTCACTTTTTTATCTGTTAGCTGTAAATACTATTCTTAATTTCATTCCAAATGCTGTTTTAGCTAAATTTATATTTGTATCAACTCTAATAAAAACAATAGCTAGCAAAATAAATCTAACCAACGGCAATTCAGGTGTTTCTAATTCAGATAATGATAATTCTGATGAACTTGAAGTTTTTGAAGCAGCAGGTTTGTCTGTAGATAACGAAGAAATGGAAATGATTAAGGGTATTTTAAAAATGGATGTTGTAAAGGTCAGAGAAATAATGAAGCCAAGAGTTGATTTAGTTGCAATTGAAGAAAACTCTAATCTTAATTCTTTAACTGAATTAATATCAGATAGTGGGTACTCTAAAATCCCAGTCATTGGTGAATCAATAGATGACGTTAAAGGAATTGTCTACGCAAAAGATACACTTAAGATGCATTTAGGTGCAAATAAATCCTTAACAATATCCGAAATTATGAGACCCGCAATATTTGTTCCTGAATCGCAAAATCTTGAACAACTTCTTTCTGAGTTTCAAGAAAAAAGGACAAGAATTGCAATAGTGATTGACGAACATGGGGGAATTTCGGGATTAGTAACAGTAACAGACTTAATTGAAGAAATTGTTGGAGAATTAGTTGATGAATTTGATGAGGCTGAAAATTCTTTTTATAGAATTAATCAAAACAATATGATTGTTGATGCAAAAGTATCTATTTCTGACTTAAATGATGAAATCGGTTCATCAATAGAGTTAAATGGATATGACACAATTGGAGGACTTGTATATAAAGAACTTGGAAAGATGCCTTCAGTTGGAGATAGAGTAAGCTTTGAAGGTATCGAAATAGTTGTTCAATCTACTATTGGTAGAAGGATTGGGAAATTAAGAATTAGAACAAAATAAAAAAGGAATGATTAAACATTCCTTTTTTATTAATATTCAGTAAGAATAATGTTACGGTGCTGCCTGTAGAGCAGATGCACCACCAATTACAATTACACCCATAGCATCATTAGCTTCTAGTGAATGAGCACCTGACGGTAACCCAAGAACACTTATTGTTACTGAGAATGCTCCACCAGAATTAGCAGTTGCAGTCCCAACTTCAATAGCTCCTGCAGCAATTAGCGTTATGGACTCACCAGCGTCGAAACCAGCACCAGAAATTGTTGCACTAGTACCTGATACTTCAGCTACTACTACACCTGAGTGCGATGAACCCGAACCACTTGATCCAGCAGCTCCAGCCATTCCAGGTGCACCATCTTTACCAGCAGGTCCTTGCGGTCCAGCAGGTCCAGCAGGTCCAGCAGGTGCAGCAGGCCCTTGAATTCCAGGAATCCCTTGAATACCTTGAATACCTTGTGCTCCCTGTTCACCCGCGCTACCAGCACAGGCAATAAGGCTAATCATTGCTATTGTTGATATTGTAATGAGAAGACCTTTTTTCATTTGGCCTGTCCTCCCTATCGTAGTTGTTTAA
>JAYYQG010000026.1:0-13819 GCA_036128515.1 Chloroflexota bacterium | reverse complement strand
CCCATCATTAACAATAGAAGAAAGTGATTACAATGAATAAAAAAATTTATGATGATTTATTAAATAATAGAATTAAATTTTATTCATATAGCAATGATAAAAAAAATGAAAACTACAATTTAAGTAATTCATTAATTTTATCTGGATCGTTCAATCCATTGCATGAAGGTCATATTGAACTACTTAATGCATCTTCGAAAGAATTCAAAAAAAATCCTTTATTTGAAATTTCAATTACAAACGTTGATAAAAGTGAGATTAATTTTATTGACTTGATGGATAGAATAAATCAATTTAAATCTTTAGGAAATCTGGTTATTACAAATAGTGCAAAGTTTGAAGAAAAAAGTATGTTATTTCAAGAAAGTATATTTGTAATAGGATACGATACTGCATTGAGATTGGTTGATAATAAATACTACAATGACGACTTTAGAAAATCATTAAAAATAATTGAAAAAAATAATTGTTCTTTTTTGGTTTCTGGCAGGTTTTTAAATAAAGAATATAAAAAACCTAATAATATAAATTTTGAAGGATACGATTATATGTTCAATATATTATCTGAAGAAAAATTTAGAGTAGATATTTCCTCGACTGAATTAAGACGTTTAAGATAATTCAGAAAATGACTTTTCAGCAGCGTTTATAGTCTTTTTGATATCCTCATCGCTATGAGCAGATGACATATGCCATCTTCCATTTTGAGATAATCTAACACCATTGATTAGCATCAATTTTGAAAATTCTTTGTATTTTTCAAAATCAACATTGTTAGCGTGTTCTCTATAATTTTTTATACTATCTGTATTTGTGAAACTTAAATAAAAGACGCTCCCAAGACCTTGTATTAATATTTGAACATTATTTTTTAAAGCAGCTTCTTTAAGTCCTTCAATTAATTTCTCTCCATTTTTATTTAAATCTTTGTAGAAATTCTTTTCTGCTAACAGATGTTTTAAAGTTGCATGAGTTGCAGATACTGACATTACATTAGAATTGAAGCTTCCACCATGAACAACTTTTCCATTAGACATAAAATCCATTATTTCCGGTTTTCCAGCTAACATTGCTATTGGAAAACCAGCAGCCATAGATTTTGCATATGTTGATAAATCAGGTTCTACTCCATAAATTTCTTGTGCTCCACCCAAAGCAACCCTAAAACCTGTTCCTACTTCGTCAAAAATGAGTAATATATTATATTTGTCACACAATAATCTTAATTTTTCTAGATAACCTTCTTCAGGGAGTATTACATTAGTATTCCACAAAATTGGTTCAGTAATAATTGAAGAAATTTCATGATGATTATTTTTTAAAATATCTTCCAAGGCATCAATATCATTCCATGGTGCAATAATTACTTCTTCTGCTGTCCCTCGAGAAATACCTTCGGATTCGGCAACAGGTTTATAAATATTTTCTTCATTTGTTATATCTGGATGTGAGTTATACAACACTGAATCCATCCAGCCATGATAATGCCCTTCAAACTTTAAAAATTTATTTTTATTTGTATATGATCTAGCTAATCTAATTGCAATCTGGACAATTTCAGTTCCTGAACTTGCATACCTAACTTTTCTTTTAAATGGAATTGTTTTTTGAATAAATTCAGATATTTCATTTTCTTTTTCTGTTTGACCAGTCAAGCAGTATCCATTTTGCATATCTTCATATACTGACTGAGTAACAAATTCAGGTGCATGGCCAAAAATATTAGGCCCCATTCCCATTACATAATCAATGAAAATATTTCCATCAACATCCCACATTTTACTTCCATGAGCTTTTTCAAAAAATAATGGTACTGGCCATTCTGTTTGCCTTATTGAACTGCTTACTCCACCCGGAACTAAATTTTTAGCTTTAGAATATAATTTTTTACTATTTTTGAACTCCATCAATATTTTCCCCTCTCATAGTAAGCAAGTGGCTTAAAATCTAAATTTAATTAATTTTCGAACCAATCAATACCTAATTTTACTGCTCTCTCATAATTATATGATTTTTCTGGTCTATATTTTAAGATATCATTTAATTCACTACTAAATATATTTTTTACTAATTTTGAATCGTGAATTCTATTTGTATCTTTTGAAACACTCTTGTGCAATACTCTTTGGCACGTTTGACCAATAGAAATTCTTGCGGTTGCCAAGTCTTCCATTAAAGCTGGCCTTTTTCCTTCCAAGCCTTCAAGACTATCAATTCCTTTAGCGCCTCTACCATTAAACCAACCTTCTAAATATTCAATTATTGTTCTTATATTCCTTCGTGTGCCCTCTTGAGTAATTACTCCTTCAGGCTTCAGGTTGATTTTATTTAATGGGTAAAGTTCTGGATTCTTCATTTCTTCAGATGGAATCCAACCAGATTCATGTAAATTCTTAAATGGCATAGCTGCTGTTTTCATATGATAAATATGAGCAACCCACGCTCTTAAAAAACCGTTTTTAGCTTCCCAGGACTTATCAGCTTCAATTGATTTAGCAGCCATTAAATTAACTTCTTGATCTTTACTTGGTAAAGCTGTTGCCATGCCGCCGATGGGTACTCCCTTATGTTTTAGACAAACAGCAACAAGATGCTTAAAAATACTCACCATAAATGGCGTTGATGCAACAGTTACATCAAATCTGTCAGGCCAAATATAGTTTTTATTTGTCATTACAAATTCTATTACACTTGCTTTCAGATCCCATCTTGCAGCATTTAATCCTGCTGCGTATTTACCTAAAGATCTAAGACAATTTTCCATATCTAGAGCAAATGGTAATGATTCAACAAGCATTATCGCTTTAATTTTGTCTCCATTCAATCCAGGTATTATTTTTACAGCTTCATCAAAAAAATCTTTCCAAAATTCAACTTCATTTGAATTTTCTAATTTAGGCAAGTAAAAGTATATGAATTCTCCTTTTTCTTGTTGTTTAATTCCACAGTGCATTAAGGTCAATACCGTATCCAGAATAGATGCATGTGCAGGTTTGCCATCAATTAAATAATCATATTCGTCGAGAAGTATTCCTCTTTCCCTATGCATAAAAAAGGGGAGCTTTCCTGGTTTCAATGAGTATTTTTTATTTTTCACTTCATCAAAATATTCAAGATTTCCCATAACTGCACTTTTCCTATTTATGGCAGATTTAACTGAATCTTTTAATGAATGACCAGAGGCGTCTTCGTTGTCATCAAGATCTCCATCTGCTCTGAATCCTTCCATATTTGGATTTAAACCATTTATAAACATTGATGTTTGAGAAGATGGGCCTGATATTTCAATTCCAGGAATTAAAAGTTGTTCTGGAACATCTAGAGTCCATTCATTGTCATAATTATTTTTTATCAGTAAATCTACTGGGTTGGATTCATTTTGTGAAAGAATACTATTTAATATTTTTAATCTTTCTTTTCTAAGATTAATAATCCTTTTTGAAAATTTATCATGGAGTTTTTCAATAACACTTATTACTTCTGAAGTTAAAATATACTTATAACCACTAACTTCTTGAAACGAAGTTCTATTAATTTTTTTCATATTATCTTTCGGATCTTTCGATAGTTATTTCTGATAATTTTAATTCACCCGTTATAGTTTCACTTTCACCAAAAACTTTGTATAAATTTGGTGCTTCAACGCTGTTCGGCATTATTGTCAAATCGAAATTATCAAATTTATTTGCTTCTCTCAAACCTGAATCTGTAGCAACTAGTTTATATTTTAAAATTTCAAATTCTGCTTGCTCTGACACATCTCCTGTATTACTGATAGGCAATAATTCCCCATAAGGATTAACATCCATGATAAATCTTACCTCAGCTAACCCTGTCATAGTTATTGAGTTTGAATTTATATCAAAAGGCTTAGATATATATTTATCAACAGTTGTAGCAACTAAATTAAATTTAAAATTATTAAAAACTACCCTTCCTCGATTTTTAGTATCCCAGTTGAAAGATTTTTCAGAGTTTTTTTCAGACCTATAATTTAGATGATATCTATCAAAAGTGAAAAAATCTTCAAAAACAACTACATCTGAAGAATCTTCAGTTTCAAATATCCTAACAACTGTACCTCCACCTGATGCAAAATTATTAGTTACTCTTTCTGCTCTTTCTTTAAGCTCTAAAGCACTTAACCTCAGTGCATCTATTTCTGCATTCAATTTGTCAATGTCATCATTACTTGAATTTACACTTGAATTTAAAAACAAGGTCAATGCTGATAATAGAAGAATTAAAAATAAGAATATAGCAAATATAGAATTGCGTTTTATATTATTTAATTTTGGGTTTTCCATTTAGTTATATATGATAATTATAAGAATTTTATTCTATATTAATTTAAGAAAAAAATATTTAATATACTTGGAGAAAAAGATGTCATATTTAAAAAATCAAAGTTACTCCCCTGTTCCCGCTTGGTGTGAGCTTCCCTACGGTATGACTTTTAAAAATGATGCAACTTCAGTTTCTGTTGATAGTAAAGACAATGTATATGTTTTTTGCAGAGGTCCAATTCCAGTCATGATATTCAATTCTGATGGAAAATTTTTAAATAGTTGGGGGGAGGGTGAATTTTATAGACCCCATGGAATTGCACATGATAAAGAAGATAATGTCTATTTAATTGATGATCAGGGCCATATGGTTGAAAAAAGAGATAATAATGGAAATTTATTGTTCAGGCTTGGCGAAAAAGGTAAAAGTTCGCCAAGACAAAGTGGAGATATATTTAACTTACCTACAGATGCAGTTGTAGATCCAGATAACGGAGACATATATATTTCTGATGGATATGGTAATTCAAGGGTGCATAAATTTAATTCTGACGGTGACTATATTCTGTCATGGGGTGAACCAGGCTCAGACCCAGGTAAATTTAGCTTGCCCCATAATATAGCTTTAACAAGTGACAAAAGAATAATAGTTGCTGATAGAGAAAATTTTAGACTTCAGATATTTGATTGTGATGGTAATTTTATTGACCAATGGCATGTTCATCACCCAATGTCTGTTACTACTGACAAGGATGACAATATATTTGTTGGTGAAATGGGTCCTCCACCAGTTCAGGAAGGCGTAGAGAATTTAGGAAATTGTGTAACTATTTTTTCACCAAATGGAGAGATAATAGAAAAAATTGGGGACAAGTTACCCGGCGCAGAACCTAATCAATTTGTTGCACCTCATGGAATCGCAGTAGATTCTCAGGGTTCAATATATGTTGCTGAAGTAGCTTGGACATATTGGTTTTCAAGACAAGAAAACCCTCCAGTTGGCGAAATTCCTAGCCTTAGAAAATGGAAAAAAAATGACTGATATAGTCATTATAATTTTAGTTGTATTTCTAATTGTTTTAGCTGGAGTAAGTTTTTTTATTAACAAAAAAAATACAATTTCAAAGAATGATGTTGATTTTGACGAATTATCAAAGGATCTTTTCCAAAGAATGGATAATTTAAATACAAAGTTAGAGGTTGAGCAAACAAAGTTATCTGAAAATTTAATTGGATCAACAAATAGCGTTAAAGAAATGATTAAATTTTCTGAACAAAGCCAAAATAGAGCTGCAAAAGAAATGCTTAATGCTACTCAAAAAGTCACCAATATCCTTCAAGACAATTCTAAAAGAGGAGCATGGGGAGAGAAAGCAGCTGACGATTTACTAAAAAGCATGGGGCTCATTGAAGGAAAATCTTATATGAAGCAACAAACGCTACCTTGGAAATCAGAAGATGAATCTCAACTAAAGCCTGATTTTGTCTTTAATATTGATGGCCAAGATAAGCTATTCATAATGGATGTAAAATTCCCATTGAGTCATTATTACAAAATGTATGATGAAGATGGCAATCAAGTTTTTGATGTTGAAAATCAAAAGAAACTTTATTTATCTGAGTTTAGAAAAAGAATTGTAGAGGTAAGTAAATATGTTAATACATCTGAAAATACTATAGATTTAGCAGCCATGTTTATTCCTGTAACAGGAATTTTAGATGAAACATTAAAAATGGACTCAGAAATTGTAGATTACGCTATGAAGTACAAGGTTGTCTTGGTTTCACCAGCAAGCTTCTATGCATTAATTAATTTCCTTAAATACTCAGAAACGATATTTAAAGTATCAAAAGAACAGAAAGAAATTATCAAAATTTTTGGCTCATTAAAAGAACAGTGGGGCAAATATGAGGCATCTTTCGAAAAAGTTGAAGATCGGCTAGGTCAGTTATCTAAGGAAATTGAAAATGTCAAAACTACTAGAACTAAAGCGATGAGCCGTGAGTTAAATAAAGTAGATAATATTTTAAATTCAAATTCTATAGAAAAAGGCGATTAAAATATTCAACATATCCACATAATTCACAATTTGATGAAGACTCTGGGACTTCGTTGGAATTTAAAAGTTTATAAATATCTATAAGAACACCCTCAACCCAAGAAAAATCACCAACGTGCTTAAGAAGGGTTACCTCAAAATCTAATATATTGTTAAATTCTTGCTTATCTTTGTAGGCATTTGCATAAACAAGATAACAATCGTTAGAAACTTGGAATCCTTTTTTGAACAAGATCCACTGGTAAACTTCAAGCTGCCTCTTATATATTTTTCCGCCCTCCCAAACATCATTAAAATCATTAATTGAATGAAAAAGGTTATCTACAGATTTTGATGTAGATTTATAATCAACAACAATAATATCCCCGTTTTCGTAAATCCATAAATCATCAACTGCGCCAAAAACCTCAATATCGGTACCCATAAATTCAACTCTTACACCTTGAAAGTTTTGCCTCCATATATCTAATTCATTATGGGAATAAGGTATTGCATTTACACCATATTTTTCCATAATTGGGTGCTGTTTTTTTTCTCTTCTATATTTATCAAATTCATTTTTAAATAAATTGTCAACTGCCGAATTAAGGTTAAAAGGTATTTGAGATGGTTTTTTTAAACCTAATCTTCTATTTGTATAAAAGCATTTTTTACATTCTAAAAACTCGTCAATTGCTGACCTGCTTAAAGGGAACTTAGAATTGTTATACGCACCGGGCTGGTAAGTGTAACGAATATTTTTTGATTTCATCATATTTTTGAACATAGATATATATTAACAATTACCCACTAGAAAAAGACCAGATATAGTAATAGAATAAGATTTCCATTAATGGGGCTGTAGCTCAGTTGGTAGAGCATCTGCTTTGCAAGCAGGGGGTCAGGAGTTCGAGCCTCCTCAGCTCCACCATTAATTTAAAAAACTTTTTCTTACATTAATTATTAATCACTCATAAATCCTTATAGAATCAATTTCCATAAATACAGAGTTACTGCAACTTGTTTTAGGGCAAATCCCACCAATTGATAAATTTCCTGATATCAAATTAGGTCCAGAAGCAGTCCTATTGTAATCACCATTAATATATAAAGTAATTTGATTACCACTTTTTATTAACCTATATTCATGCAAATCACCGGGCTGAACATTTTGAGGTAAAGGATAACTTTGCTCCCCAATAGTTAAATTTGTTATTTTGGATTCCTGACTAGAAAATGATAATCCAATATTTCCCCAACCTGCCCAAGCGCTTTCAAATGAGCCCTGTAATCTTATTCTCATATCAATAGTAATATCCCTATCAGGCACAATTGTAGAATAATATTGCCCCTCAGTTAATTTTATTGTTCCACCCTGCGAAATAAATTGTTCATCAAAACTATAGGGAGAAGGTATAGGAGTAGGGGTTGGTGTTGGTGTTGGTGTAGGGGTTGGTGTAGGTGTTGGTGTAGGTGTTGGTGTAGGAGTCAATTTTGGGATTGGGGTGAAAGTTGGTTCAACTATTTTTTCTAATGATTCACTTTTATTTCTTTCTCCTTTAATTGAATTCAAGTTAGAGAACGCCAACTCTAATGTTTTTTCATAGCTATCAGTAGGCTTCCAACCATTCCAAATTATCCCATCATCAGGAGAAATATCGTTTAAATCTAATTGAAAAATATAATTTTTAACATTATCGTAAAGCTTTTCAATTTCTAATTGATTCATAGATATTTCTTCTTCAGAAAAAAATGATTCAGGATTATTAGGAGTAGCCGTAACAATAATTTCTCTCTCTATAATTATATTTTTTTGGACAAAATTTTCCTTCTCTTCAATAATTTGATTTTGAGTTTCCTTGCTTTCTACAGTAGCTTCTATATTTTTTTCTTCTAAAATCCTAGCCTGAACTGTAGCTTCTATATCAATTTCGTTATCAACACTTGGTTCATTTGTACAACCAAATACAAGCAATATAAGTATTAATAAAATTCTTTTCATAAAATTATTTTAAACGAACTGTCAATTTGTATGTAATTTTATTTTTATCAACTATGAAATAAGTAATTTCTTAATCAAAGACTTTCAATCGGAATATACCATGTCCCTCAGTGCCAGCAAAAAGATATTGTCCATTTGGCGAAAATGTAAGCACCTGAACCACTCCAGTATCTAATCCTTGGTTTAAACGCTGCCAAGAATCACCTCCATCGCGACTTAACAACACTCCGCTATTCCAATCTGCTACTGCTATCATTTGGGTGTCTAAAGGATTTATTACTATATCAATTGCATGTGCATGATCCCTTTTAGATGTTTTTATGGCAGTAGTACGCCAAAGCGTTTCTTCCCAACTTGTTCCTCCATCAATGGATTTATAAACACCATGAACATTGGTACCTAGAAATATTTCTTGATCATTTTGAGGATTTACGGCTACGCTCATAGCATATTTTCTTAAAATCATTTCAGATGGCTCCATGTCTTCCATATCAATTCTTTCACCTTCTTCATTAACACATGTATGTCCACAATCATCCCATGACAAACCCTCTGGCAGATCCCCTTTTAAATGATTCCAAGATTCACCACCATCAACCGTATAATACAGCCCATCAAACAATGAATTTATATATACAATATTCTCATTTTGTTTACTCACTGCAATATCTGATATATTACGGCTGTAGTCTTTATCGGGTAGCCCATTATTAATTGGAAACCAAGACATTCCCCCATCTATAGATTTGTACATTCCTGGTGATTGTTCAATTTCGTCTAATTGATGAGGATCTTGCCCCTTAATCTTTGATTGAATATAACCTGCATACAACACCATTGGGTTTGAGGTTGCTTCCTCAACAATATGTATACCAAACGATTCTTCAAATAGAGAGTGTTCAATGTCTATTAATCCAGTAGCTGATTCCCAATCTTTCCCCAGATTGTTTGAGTAATAAAGATCGCCACTATTGGCATCGGTTGCAATAATAGTTTGATCGCTATCATCGTGTGATAAAAATTTAATAGCAAGGCCATCTCCAAGGCCATAAGATTTACCATAAAGGATGCCTTGCCAGGTTTCACCAAAATCACCAGAAAGATGCATTTGGCTTCGCCCATTTGCAGCTAAACAGCCTGAGCGACTTACTGATAGGCCTAAAATATTTGCACCCGAATAACCGTTACTCCAATCTACCCAAGTTTTTCCGCCATCTTCAGTTTTAAAAACACCACCACCATAATTATTAACAAATACGGTATTAGGGTCTGTCTTGCTAACTACCATATCAATCGGATTCCCTGGTTTTATTCCTGGAGGACCCCATCTTTCTATGATGTCCCATGTTTCTCCCATATCACTCGAACGTAAGAATTCATTTTCACCTGCAACATAAACTACATTTTCATTTGATTCAGAAAATGCAACAGCTCCATACATTCCTAATCCAGAATAAGAAGGGGAAACATCTTTCCAATTAATTCCCCCGTCTGTAGATTTGTAAATGGCACCACTTGCATCTCGAAGAAAGTTATCTACATCATTGCCACTTGCAATGATGATCAGTTTTTCATCGAATGGGCTCTGGTCAGCTCCTCCAAAATGCATGGAGTGATTTGAATTAATTCCCTGATTACTTTCATACCATGTCTCACCTCCATCATTTGATTTAAGTAATCCTATTCCAATTCCACTTGCTATCGCATCATCATCTGAAAGCTCTCCATATTCTTTTTCCGCTAATGTGTCAGGTTCACGGTCGAATATTCCTGTTGTAACTAGTATTTCTTCATTGTTTTTCGAGTTTGTAAAAAAAAGCCATCTAGTTAGGTTTGCAAAATCACCGACGAGTTCAAATTGCTCACCTCCGTCAATAGATTTAAACACAAATCCTCTTGTTCTACTGAACTGGAATCCGTCTACTTGGGTATCAACGTCACCCATCACGTAAACAATATTTGAATTATCTGGCTCAACTTCGATCATTCTGACGGTTAAATCTAACTCAGTTACATCCTCATCATCTTCTTCTGAGTTATGTATTTTTTCTTGCGGAACAACATAATTTGAGTCTAAGCCTTCGCTTTTTGATTCCCAAGTTTGTCCTCCATCGTACGATTTATAGAGACCGCCATTGTCTTGAAGGCCGGCCCATACAATATCTTCATCATTTGGATCTATCCTAAGAGCATATATCGGAATATTATCTAATGAAGGACCGACTCGAAAATCAATATTCTCTTCCCCTTCTCCATTAGAAAGTACCCAATTTAAACCTCCATCAACACTTTTTTGCACCCCTGACCACACATCAGTAAAGTACATAATGTTAGGGTTATCATGTCTATATCTGACGTTATATCCTAGGCCACCAATTGGTCCTTTAGCTTTTATCCATGTATTAAGAGGATCATTTGTACCTTGTGTACATTGTAAAATTAAGTTGCCATCTTGAATGGATTCAATATTATCCTCGTTATTATTTTTGATGGATTCAATATTATCCTCGTCTTTACTTTGTTTTACTGTACTCGCCTCATCAGTACCACCTATATCAACTGTAGCTTCTGGGGCAACATCAAGTGCTAGTTCAGTATTTGCATCAATATCATCTTCTTGCACAGATGCAGTTTCACCAGCACATCCAATAAAAATTGTAATCATTAATATTGTTAAGAATTTTTTCATGTATTTATTTTACATTTAAAAGAATTTTAAAAAAATCATCAGTGACACAATGGTTAAATTAATTCTATTTCTTTAACTTTAATTTTACTTAGGTAATAAACTAATAACCTTGTCTAAAAATTCTAATGTTTTTTCTGATGACTCAATAACTTGACCTTGACCATAATCTTTCATAAGTGGCTCTCCTAAAATAACAAGATTGCCATGAATCAAATAATCAGAATAAAGTGGCTCCCTTCTAACACAAATCCTTTCATATAAATTTATTTCAGGATTTTCATTTAATGATGATTTATTCAACAATAAAGTTCTTTCCAGTAGCAAATTTGTATTATTTATTTTGGTAAGTTTATTGTTGAAACCATACCTATTAGACTTAAGTCCACGACATTTAGTTTTTTCGACTTTTGGGCCATGTGCTATGTTTTTATCAACAATCTCAATAAACTTTGTTTGTTCATCACCAGCAACTTTTCCCAATGATCTTGCATTTTCAACATTTTCGTATCTAATTATTGCTACCTCCCTACCTTTATAAAATCCCCATTTTGCATCTGTGGAATTCGGAAAATCTGTTTCCAAATCATTTTTCACCTTGATGCCAGATTTAATAATTTCATCCATTGAATATATAGTATTTACTTGAATTCTTTCAGGTGATGAGCAAGAAACAATTAATGTTGATAATAAGATAAAAAATAAAATTAAATTTTTATAATTTTTAATTATTTTGAATACCTCATACCCCTAACAGTGATATTGTTTTCGTTAGGTGGTTTTCTTTTATATCTACGCTCTTCTTCAATTTCTAAAGGAGTGATATTAGGGTCTAAACCAACTTCATTTTTATTCATACTGTAAATTTTCCTTGTTGACTCATCATCAACTCTAATCGGCCAATCTAATACACCACACCTTTTAGCCCATTCCCCATATTTTTTTTCTAGATCAGAAGCAATTTCTTTTTCTTTGTTAATAAGATTATTAGTCTCACTTCGGTCTTCAGCAATATTATATAGCTCCCAAGGCCCAGGAAACTCAGAAACAAGCTTCCAATCACCAACTCTGACGGCTCTATTACCTTCATGTTCCCAGCATAATGGCTTATCTTTACTAAATTTTTGACCTTTTAATAAATTTGCAAAGCTTTCTCCTTCAACAGGAATAATCTCATTTCCATTGTAAGTATTTGGATAAGCTGAACCACATATATCAAGAATTGTTGGTGATATATCAGCAAATTGAACAGGTTCGTTAACTACATTATGACTTGAGATTTTGTCTGGCCAATGAATAACAAATGGTGTTGAAATACCTCCTTCATGAACCCATCTTTTAAATAACCTGAAAGGTGTATTTGATAAATTTGCCCATGGAAGATCATAACTCATAAAAGTGTCAGCGGGGCCGGGTCTTAAATTTGGAATATTACCAAAATTTACCTTTTTTCCATCAGGACCAGGATTATTAAATTGATTAGGATTTGGCTGATTTGTATCTTCAGCTAAGAATTCTGCACATCCTCCGTTGTCAGCTGCAAACATTATTACAGTATTTTCAAATTCTCCAATACTTTTTAATTTATCAATAATTTTTCCAATTCCTCTATCCATTTGCTCTATCTGGGCAGAATAAGTTGCCATTCTAAGGTCTTCCCAATCTTTATTTTTAATTCCATCCCAATCTGGCGTAGCTGGATCTTCCTTAGTTAGTTTCCACTTTGGGTCTAATACTTTTCCCCTCATCTCTTCATATCTATCCATTCTTGTTTGAGACCAACCTTTTCTATATTTACCTTCATATTTAGAAATATCTTCTTCCCAAGCATGAAGAGGCCAATGAGGAGCAGTAAATGCTACATACATAAAAAATGGGTCTGAATTTTTCTCATTCAACATTTTTACAGCATGATTTGAAATTTCATCAGTATAATGAAAATCTGTTGATTCAACTTGAATAAATTTATCCTCAAGCATTAATGTTGGAGGATTGTAGAAATTTCCAGCACCAGTTAGTGTGCCAAAAAATTTATCAAATCCTCTTTGTTTCGGGGTTGGAAATCCTTTTTCTCCAGGTCTCCATTTACTTAAATCTTGAATATCTTCATGCCCCCCTACATGCCATTTACCTGACATAAAGGTTTGATATCCTGAATCTTTAAGGCATTCAGCAATAGTTACGCAATTATCGCTTAGGTAACCTTGGTAATTATGAGTACCTAAATTTTCAACCATGTGCCCAACCCCTGCCTGATGAGGTGTGAGCCCTGATAACAATGAAGCTCTTGAAGGGCAACATCTTGCAGAATTATACATTTGGGTCATTAAAATTCCATTATTTCCCAGAGAATCTAAATTTGGAGTATTTATTTCCGAACCAAAACATCCAATATCAGAGTAACCTAAATCATCAGCAAGAATAAATATTACATTTGGCTTATTTAAACTTTTTTCAATCATAATAAGTAAAAAATTTAATAAATAATTAACAATTAAAGTACACAAAAAGGTGATTTTTTGGAAATAATTAAATTTATTAGTGATATAGTATAAACAAATGAAAAAGATTAATTTAAATCTAAATCAAATTGGTGCAACTGTTCTTTTCATGACATTTGTTATGTCAATAGTACATTTGACCTTTTAATCTGAATCTCGTTCTCTTTCAAACTCAAGATAAGTGTATAAAGCGCCTACTACAAGTACGAAAACTACTCCAAATGCTACACCTATAATAGTTCCTGCACTCATTTAGTCTCTTGAAACCTGTAATAAAACTGCAAATGATAGTACTGACGGAACCC
>JAYYQG010000025.1:0-7109 GCA_036128515.1 Chloroflexota bacterium | reverse complement strand
ATTTGAATAAAAATCTTGAAAACATTAATACTGAAAAGAAAAAAAAGGGCAGCATATCCCCAGATCTAAGTTCTAACCTTAATTCTTCTGTTGAAGATGATTTTGATGAATAAAATGAAGGTTTCAATTATTGGATCCAGTCAAGACGCCATTTTTTTTATAAAAAGATCAGAATTTTTAAAAAAAGATATTACTTTTTCAATTTTTGATTCAAAAGAAGTTCAAGATAGTTTAAAAAAATCATATAAATCAGTTGAGATTCCTTGGAGTATAAATGATGTTTTGAAAGATTCAAATTTAATATTAAATGGTTGTTCATTGAAAAAGAATATTGAATTTTTTGAAATTATTAAAAGTAATAATACAAATCTACCTATAATTGATTTGTCTTTATTAAAATCAAAATCAATACAAGATTATAATGATAATAATCTATCAAATACTGTTTTGCATTCCATGCCAGTTGGTAAAATGAACATAGATTCAAAAAAAGAAAACATCAGGGTTCCTGTAATTTTAAACAATCAACTTAAAACTATTAAAGATGACAGCATCGAATCTTTCTTTAATTTACTCAAATTAAAATTAAGGTTTATAGATATTGACGAACATGATTCTTTGATAATTTCAAATTACGTATTAACTAATCTTTTTTTATTACACTTACTCGAAGACATGGAAAATAAATCATCTATTCTTTCGAGTAACTTTAATATGAATTACATAAATGAATTTTCTAATATTATTGATGATGAAATTTTAGACAATTTTGATGACTTTGTTTTTTCTAAAATAACAGCGCATGATAACTTCCAAAAATTTATTGAAAAGATAAAAAGAAATGGTTTTAAATTGCCCAATAGTAAAGCCAAATCTTTTTCTGAACAAGATATATTATCAATACCAAAATCTAAAGATACTTTACTTAGTTTATTTTTTGGTGAAAAATTTTCTAAGACAATTTCAAATTGGGGAAAAGAACGGAAATGATTGAATTAAATAGTTCTAAAAAATTTTCTGGGTCCATAACTATACCTAGTGACAAAAGCATATCTCATCGTTCAGCTATTCTTAATTCTGTAGCATTTGGTGAAGCAATCATTAGTAATTTTAGTAATGGTAATGATTGTTTATCAACTTTGAATGTGCTTTCAAAGTTGGGCGTACAAATTGATATTGAAAATAAAAATGAATTTTTAAATCTTAGGATAACTGGCAATGGTTATGAAGGGTTAACTAAACCTGATTCGTTACTGGATGCTGGTAACAGCGGAACTACAACAAGATTAATGTCTGGAATCCTCTCTTCTTTAAGTTTCGAAACCACTATATCTGGAGATAATTCATTAAATTCTAGGCCTATGAAAAGGATAATAGATCCTTTATCTTTAATGGGTGCTGAAATTATTTCTAATGATAATAAAGCTCCACTGACATTTAAACCTTCTAATTTAAATGGAATTAATTACGAAATGAATATTTCTAGTGCTCAAGTAAAAAGTTGCATTATGCTTGCAGGATTAAATTCTCATAGTGAAACAGTTATCAAACAACCTTCTTTATCAAGAGATCACACTGAAAGAATGCTCGAAGGAATGGGTGCAAATATCAAAACCAGTAAATTAGATATTATTATTGAACCATCTAAACTAAATTCGGTTGACTTGACTATTCCTGGTGATGTAAGTTCAGCTTCTTTCTGGATGGTTGCTGCCTTGATTCATCCAAACAGTAACATTACATTAAAAAATGTAGGAATGAATCCTTTGAGAACTGGCATCATTGATATTCTAAAAAAGATGGGAGGAAAAATAATAATAGAGGATGAAAGAATTGAGGCTAATGAGCCAGTAGCAAACATAAAAGTTATGTCATCAGATCTCAATGGAGTTGAAATTTCTGGAGAAATTATCCCAAAACTTATTGACGAAATACCAATAATAATAATTGCAGCATCAATTGCAAATGGTACAACCTATATTAAAAATGCAGAAGAATTAAGATATAAAGAAACTGATAGATTGTTGGCGATGTCTAAATTTTTAGAGAAATCAAAAATTGAACACACTTTATATGATGATGGAATTAAAATCTTTGGTAATGGACAATTTATAGGTGGTGAATTTGATACATATGATGATCATAGAATAGCTATGTCGGTGGCAATAAGTTCAATAATTGCAAAAAATAAAACTGTAATTAATGATCATGAAGTTGCATCAATTTCATATAAAAATTTTTATAAACATCTTGAACAATTAAAATTTGATTAGCAAGGAAGAACAATTAAATATATATGTTATTTCTGGCCCATCAGGAGTAGGAAAAGATACTCTTATGGATTTAATATTTGAAAAATATAATCAAGATTTACATATAGCTATAACAGCAACAACCAGGCAACCAAGAACAAATGAAATAAATGGTATAAATCATTATTTCAAAAGTGAAATTGAATTCAAAGACTTAATTAATGAAAAACTATTAATTGAATGGGCAAAGGTATACGATAATTATTATGGAGTTCCCTACTCAGAAATTATAGATAATTTAAAAATTCAAAAAAAAGTTTTATTAAGAGTTGATGTTCAAGGTGCAAAAAGGCTAAAAAAAATTATCCCGAAATCTAATTTTATATTTATAAGTCCAGAGTCAGAGAATGATTTAAGATTAAGGTTAGAAAAAAGACATGAGAACTCTGCTGTAGAAATTGAAAAAAGAATTATTGAGTCTAAGAAAGAAGTCAAAGAAGCTGACTGGTTTGATTATATTGTTATAAATTATCCTGATAAAATTGAAAAAGCAGTAGATGAACTAACATTGTTACTAGGTTTAAAGAAATGAAAATAATAATTGCACCACAATCATTTAAGGGTTCTTTAACAGCTAAGGAAGCAACAAAAATAATTTCAGATTGTGCAAGAAATATTTTTCCAGAATCAGATCTTATTGGCATTCCAATTGCTGATGGAGGTGATGGCACACTTGAAACAATTATTGATGCAACTAATGGAAAAATAATGAATTCCCAAGTTAAAGGTCCAGATAATTCAGTTGTTCAAGCTTCATGGGGATTATTTAATTCTGAAAAGAATGAAAAAACAGGGATAATAGAAATGGCTAGAGCCTCTGGCCTTGCAATGATTGACCCAAAAAATTTAGACCCTTTTAATTCAACTAGCTTTGGAACAGGTGAACTTATACTTGATGCTTTAAAAAATGGTGCAAAAAAAATTATTCTTGGCATAGGTGGAAGTGCTACAAATGATTGCGGCATTGGTGTAGCAAAAGCAGTTGGAATTAAGTTTTTAGATTCAAAAAATAACGAAGTCGGTAATAATGTATCAAATTTTTCAAATATAAAAAAAATTAATCTTGATAAATTTAATTCTCAACTAAATGATATTAAATTTGAAGTTGCTTGTGACGTAACTAATAAATTATGTGGAAAAGAAGGTGCTTCTTATATTTATGGGCCTCAAAAAGGAGCATCTGCAGAAGATGTTAAAATTTTAGATGAAAATCTTCTTCATATTGGTAATTTGATAGAAAAAGATTTAGGTGTAAATGTTCTAAATATAAAAGGTGGAGGAGCTGCTGGAGGGCTTGGAGCAGGCATGGTTGCTTTTTTTGGAGCTAAATTAAGGCCAGGAGTAGATATTATATTTGATACTTTAAGCGTGGAAGAAAAAATTAAAGATGCAGATTTAATTATTACTGGTGAAGGACAATTTGATATTTCAAGTACTTACAATAAAGCCCCTGCGGCTATAGCTAAGTTAGGAAAAAAATATAATATTCCAACAATTGGTATTTCTGGATCATTTGGTGAAGGTTTTGAAAAATTAGATGAGTTTGGTATTTTATCTAAATCAACATTGATTAATAAAATATCATCATTAGATGATAACATAAAGGATGCTGGTAATTTATTAAGAATTGCTTCTTTAGAACAATTGAAAGCAGTAAAGATAGGAATGAATTTATGAGCTCATATGATGTAACAGTAATTGGTGGAGGAGCAATTGGTTTTGGAACAGTATTGGGACTTCAAAGAAGGAACCCATATTTAAAAATAGCTCTAATCGAGAAAGATGATGTAGTGTCAAATCATCAAACTGGTAACAACAGTGGTGTTATCCATTCTGGTATTTATTATAAACCTGGCTCTCTCAAAGCAGATTTTTGTGTTGAAGGTAGGCAAAGTATAGCTGATTTCTGTGTTGAAAATGGTCTTAAGTACGATAGATGTGGAAAAATTATTGTTGCTTATGATGAAGAAGAATTGCCTCGCCTTAATAATTTATACGAACGTGGTGTTGCAAATAATGTGCAAGGTTTAGAATTAATTGGTCCTGAAAGGATTAAAGAGATTGAGCCACACGCTGCAGGTATCAAGGCATTATATTCTCCTAACACTGGAATAGTCGATTATAGAGAAATAACTGAAAAATATGCTCAAATTTCAATGGAAAATGGTGCTGATATTAAGTTAGGCACATCTTTTGAAGATTATTGGGACCCTAGAACTGTTGGTAAAAATCTCATACTTGAAACATCAAAGGGAGTAATTGAAACAAAATTAACAATAAATTGTGCGGGTTTATATTCAGATGTTGTTGCTAAAAAAATGGGAGTTACACCTAAACTAAGAATAATTCCTTTCAGGGGTGAATACTATAATATTAAGCCAGAAAAAAAAGATTTAGTTAAAGGTCTTATCTATCCTGTGCCAGATCCAAAATTTCCTTTTCTAGGTGTTCACTTTACAAAAACTGTTCATGATGGATTAGTTGAAGCTGGCCCTAATGCAGTTTTAGGTTGGGCTAGAGAAGCTTATAGAAAAATTAATGTAAATCCTAAAGAACTAATGTCTACTTTGTCTTATCCTGGGTTTATAAGATTTGCACTTGAAAATTGGATGATTGGTTTTAACGAAATTAATCGTTCATTTAGAAAAAGAGTATTTGTTAAAGATCTTCAAAAAATGATTCCTGAAATTAAGTCATCTGATTTAATGACTGGTGGAGCTGGTGTGAGAGCTCAAGCAATTGGTAGGGATGGTGAATTAATTGATGATTTTGCATTTGAATTTACTGAAAAATCTATTCATGTTCTGAATGCACCTTCACCTGGAGCAACATCATCACTAGTAATTGGTAAATATATTGCAAATCTTGCAATTGATAAATTATCTGCTTGACTTAACAATCTCATTGATATTTAATTTTATTATAAATAATTAAGGAAAACGGAATCGGTTTATATCCGAACGGTTTGCGCCACTGTTAAGCAACACCTTGATTAGTCACTGACTTAATATTTGTTGGGAAGGCTAATTATTTTTTTGCATAAGTCAGGAGACCTCCTTAATAAATATTGAAAGGATTTTCGCAATAAAAATCTGTTAATCAGAAGTTTATTGTGTTCGATTTATGTTGAACACTAATTTAAAATCAATAAGACATTTCTCTTACTTTAATAAGTTTTTATTAATAGCCCCTTCAATAATTCTATTTCTATTTGTTATTTCACTAATATCTCTATCAAGTGGTGCAGTTTCTACAACATATAATGAAACATTTGAATACTTACTAAACTTTCTTATAAATTCTAGTGAAATTGACCCAGTAAAAGAAAAGGTTATTTCAAATATAAGGTTTCCAAGAATAATTCTTTCTATATTAGTGGGTGCATCATTAGCAGTTTCTGGTGCTTCCTTACAAGGTATTTTTAAAAACCCAATGGCAGATCCAGGAATAATTGGTGTTTCTTCTGGTGCTGCAGTTGGCGCTGTTTTAGTTATATCGCTAGGTTTTGCATCATATTCGATATTTATGCTCCCAATGTTTTCTTTTATTGGTGGATTATCAGCTGCATTCTTAGTTTTTTTGATTTCCAGATTTGCTTCTAATTCATCAAGTACTACCTTTATATTGTCAGGTTTGGCAGTTTCAGCATTTTTAAATTCATTAATATCTCTAATTTTAGTTTCTTCAAAAAAATTCGGTGAGTTAACTTCAATACTTAATTGGCTCGCAGGCGGTTTTCAAGATTCAAGGTGGGAACATGTTTACATTACATTTCCTGTAATATTATTTTCTCTACCTTTTTTATTAATTTATTCAAATAAAATAAATATACTTTCACTATCTGATGATTCAGCTAAGACTCTAGGTTTAAATATCAATAAAGATAAATTTTTAATATTAATATTTGCAACATTAATAACATCTGTGTCAGTTGCTGTAAGTGGGATATTAGCCTTTGTTGGTATTATGGTCCCTCACATTACACGATTAATTGTTGGTCCAGACAATAGGATTGTAATTCCAATATCTGCTTTATTGGGGGCCCTATTTATTTTATCTGGCGACTTAATTGCAAGAACAATAATGGTACCAAATGAGATTAGACTAGGAATTATAACAAGTTTTATTGGTGCTCCATACTTTATTTTTTTATTAATTAAACAAAGAAAAACGTATATAGAAAGGTAAAAAATGAAATTAATAATGAAATTTTCACTACTACTATTTTTATTTATATTTATTGCATGTGAAGAAAATAATGAAATTATTCTAAACAGTGATTCAAATAATAGCTCTGAAATAGTAGATCAAAATGATAAAAAAATTGAAGAAGAGATGAGGTTGGAGAAGGAAGAAGAGATGAGGTTGGAGAAGGAAGAAGAGATGAGGTTGGAGAAGGAAGAAGAGATGAGGTTGGAGAAGGAACTTGTTGAATTTTTAAAAAATTATACTGTTCCTGGCATAGATGACTTAAAAGATTTAAGTTGGCCAAGGGAAGTTGAAGCAATGAATGGCATAATTACTATTGATGATAAGCCTGAAAGAATACTAACTATTTCTACTGGTCATGATGAAATGATTTTTGGTTTTGCTAATTTAAACAATATTGTTGGCGTTACTATGTTTTCTCAAAGCCCTGGAGGAAATATTTATGAGTTAACTAAAGATATGCCAACAATTTCTTCAGAAATTGAAACAATAATAGCTCAGAATCCAGATATAGTTTTTGCTGATCCTTATGCAAATGTAAATTTAATGCAATCATTATCTGATTTGGGAATTACCGTTGTTCAAACA
>JAYYQG010000024.1:0-11895 GCA_036128515.1 Chloroflexota bacterium | reverse complement strand
TTTTGGTCATTTTGAGTTACGTTGTAAAATTTATTCTTAAATTATTGTTTTAAATTCAATTCTGAATATAATATTCATTTGAAACTTGTTTATTGTAATCTAACTTTTATTAGTTGACTACTTTATTAAATTTTTAATAATTATTGAGGAAATATTATGTCAGAAGAAACTACTATAGCAAAGCTTATTTCAGATGAAAAGATATCAACTGATTCAACAACTCTTGATGCATTAAAGTGTTATGTGAGATCGCTACCAAATGATGAAAGAATGAAAGAAAGGTCAGTGATTCACGACTTTGTGGAAAATATTGGCGAAAACAAAATCCTTAGTAATATTAGGCCACCAGAGGTTGGAGACTATAGTCAGCAAATTACTTCTAGAATGGCAAATGCAGACACTCAATCAAGACTTGCATCAGTAAAAAAATTCCTCCAATTTTTACATGAAAATAATCTTATTTCTAAGGATTTAAATATACCTTCTCACTTAAGATCAAAGAGAATAATTACAACAAGAAAAACAAGAAATAAATCAAAAATCATTGAAGATGGTCCAAAGTTAACGAGAAGCAGATTTAAATCTTTAATATCTCAACTAGATAAACTTAACAAGCAAAAAATGGATTTGGCTGGTGATATACAAAATGCTAGAGAAGATGGAGATGTAAGAGAAAATGCTCCATTGGAAGCAGCCAGGGAAGCGCAAGCAATGGTTATGGCCAAAATTACAGATATAGAAAATCTTATGAGGGGAGCAATAATCATTGATGATTCTTCTCAATCAACATTAAAGGGCAAGGTAAATATTGGTAGCAAAGTTAATCTTAAAAACTTGGAAAATAATGAAACTCACACTTTTCAATTAGTTGATTACCATGAAGCCGATCCATTAAACGGTAAAATATCTGTTGATTCTCCCGTAGGAAAAATAATTTTAGGAAAATCTAAAAATGATAAAGTTTCAGTTAATAGTCCATCGGGTACAATTGAATACAAAATTGTTTCAAATACTGATAGATAATGGGTGAATATACTCACTGGATAGTTTTTAATATATTTGTTTCATCACTACTAATATTTGATTTATATATATCTAAAGGCCGTATTTATAAATTCAAGTCTTCATTAATTTGGAGTTTAGCTTGGATATCAATATCAATGGTTGTTGCGTTTTGGTTTTTTATTGAAGATGGCTCTCTTATGACGAATAATGAAAGAGGTGTTGCTTTTCTTGCAGGCTATATAGCTGAAAAAGCACTGTGCTTTGATAATCTTTTTGTTTTCTTAATAATATTTCAATTTTTTCAAATACCTGAAAAACTGCAATCTTTAGCGCTGACATACGGAATAATGGGGGCTCTGATTACAAGGGCAATATTCATTGCTTTAGGGTCAATAATATTAAGTAATTTTAGTTGGGTTATGCTAGTGATGGGATTATTTCTTTTATACACAGGAGTAAAAATTGCCTTTGTGAATGAAGATGATTCAAATCCAGAAAATAATTTCTTTTTCAAGCTTTCAAATAAATTCATGAATATAAGCAAAGATTTTGATGGATCAAAATTTAGAACTACTGTTGATGGGGTCAAGGTTTTTACACCAATGTTTTTAGTTGTTGTTGTTTTAGCAAGTACGGATATCGTCTTTGCAATTGACTCTATCCCTACCATATTCGGGATTACGCAAGATGTATTTATAGTATGGACTTCAAATATGATGGCTGTAATAGGTATGAGACCTCTATATTTTTTACTTCAAGAAATAAAGAATATGTTTAGATTTTTAAAATATGGATTATCTTTAATTTTAGTTTTTATCGGGTTAAAAATGTCAGCAACTTATATTGCTCATTGGGTTGGAGAGAGGATAGAAAATGATCAACTAGCTCATTTTCATTTAAATACCTTTGTATCCTTATCTATAATTATCGGAGTAGTGTTTGGGAGCATAATATTGTCTTCTATAATTCCAGAAAAAGAAGGAATTAAAGAATAATTAATCTTTAGAAGTCCAAAATTTTATTAATGCACCGATAGTTGAACCAAACCAAATATATCCACTCAAAATTAAAGAAATTAAAATTGAATAGCCCCAGCCTATTTCACCAAATGTACTTGTGTATTTTAGTATTATCAACAATGGAAAAAATAAACATAATGAGCTCAATATGCCAAAATATACTATCTTTTCATTATCGATGTCACCAAAAGATGCTCCAATAAATCCAGCTAAAAAGGGACTAATTGGAAAAGCAATGAAATGGACAATCGGAATTGCTGCCGATACTAAAATAATTATGAAAGAAATTGAAACTGATAATATCATTTTACTTTTAGAATATTAACATTTAAGTTAATTTTATGAAAAATATTATAGATTACATAGTTATTGGGGCTGGGGCGTCTGGGTCTGCTTTTGCCTGGAAAATGTCAAAATCTGGTGCAAAAGTTGTGTGTTTAGAACAAGGAGATTACGTAAAAAATAATCAATATCCTCTGGATAAAAAAAATATCGAAGTATCAGCACTGAAGGATTGGAATTGGAATCCAAATATTAGAAAAAATAAATTTGATTATCCAATTGATAATTCAAACTCCCCAATACACCCACTAATGTATAGTTCAGTTGGTGGGAGTACTTTACATTACACAGCTCATACTCCAAGATTCCACCCTTCTGATTTCAAAGTTAAAACTATGGATAACATTTCATCTGACTGGCCAATTTCATACAATGATTTAGAAAAGTTTTACGATGAAAATGATGAAATTATGCTTTGTTCTGGTGTTTCTGGGGATCCTGCTAATCCCCCTAGACCAAAAAGGCCCTTAGGACCAATTCCATTAGGAAAAGATGGAGAAATAATTGCTTCTGCATTCGATAAATTACATTGGCACTGGTGGCCGTCAGATAGTTATGTTAACTCTGAATACTTTAAAAATAACTGGAAATTTTACGGGTCTCACGCATTAATGGATAGAAATTCTATATCTAGTACTGATCAGAATTATTTAAAACAAGCATCAAAATTTGGAACAAAAATTATTACAAATTCAAGGGTGAGTAAAATAATTCTTGAAAATAATTATAAAGCTCGAGGAGTGAAATATATAAAGGACGGAAAAGAACATTTAATTGAAGGAAAAAATATTGTACTTGCTTCTAATGCAATTGGCACTCCTAGAATTCTACTAATGTCAGCAACCAATAATCATGAAAATGGAATAGGCAATAGTAGCGGAATTTTAGGCAAAAATCTTATGTTTCATCCATACTCATTTATAAGGGGGGTATTACCGGGTAATAATAAATTTTTCTACGGCCCAAATGCAAATATTTTAATGTCTCAACAATTTTATGAAACTGATCAAAATAAAGATTTTTACAGAGGATTCACACTTCAGATGGTAAGAAATAATGGTCCAGCATTTACAGCATTAGAATTAGGTTGGGGAGATAATCATCATAATGAATTTAAAAGAAGCTTTGGAAATACAGTAGGGTTTTCAATTATTGCAGAAGACTTACCTGAAGAAACGAATTATATTTCTCTGGATAATAAAAATTTAGATAGTGACGGATTACCAGGAATATCAGTTAATTACAACCTCAGCACTAATTCAAGAAAAATATTAGATTTTGCTATGAGGAAAACAAGAGAAGTGTTAATTCAAGCCGGTGCAGAGATTTTATATGAAACTCCATTAATGAGATATGCTGGTTGGCATTTAATGGGAACTGCGAGAATGGGAAATGACCCAAAAAATTCAGTTACAAATAAATTTGGTAGGCTTCATGATGTAGAAAATATATATATTGTTGATGGGAGCCTTTTTGTTACTTCTGCATCTGTTAATCCTACACCTACCATTCAAGCTTTAGCATTATACGTAGCAGAAAATTTAATTAGGGGGCAAAGTTGAAATTTAAAGAAATTTTTAATGATAATGACAAGAGAATAATCAAAGAAATAATGAATATTATGGTTCCAGAAAATGAAGAAATTGAAGCGGCTGGTGACAAAGGTCTTTTCAATGAAATGGAAAAGATATTTTTTGATTCAAAAGTGCATGTAAATTCATTTAGGAGGATTTTAGATGCAATTCATTTAAATATTGACGTGCGACTGTCAGGAAGTTTTTTTTCTTTAACAAAAGAAAATAAAATTGAAATACTAAAAAACCTTGAAAAAAATATGTTTGATGAATTTCAAATTTTAAAAGAATCTATATTTGGAACATACTACTCTGACAGCGAAGTCTTAAAGAAGATAGGATGGGATAATGACTTTATAAATAAAACCGAAGTCAAAGAAAATGTTTGGAATCCAAAAATATTAGAAAAAGTAAAAAAAATTGAACCGTTTTGGAAAAAAATTTAACTTAGTTTAAAATCTAATTTCATTTCTTCACAGGCTCCACGGTACCATTCAACAACCTCGCTGTGCAAAGGAATGCCATTTTTTTGCCTTACTAATTCTTCTTCATATTCTTCTAGCCCTGCATATAGGACTCTTTCGTGGCCAGGTGCTGGCTTAGTTTTTTCAAGACCTTCAAGCATCTGATCCATTGATTCTTTAAACTCACTGACCTCAGCAAATCCATCAACTCTGAAAGCTGAAACATAATGTGCTCTTCTTGATGCATCAAGTGTTTTGAAACCAAATCCATTACTAAGCATTCCGCACATAATATCTACCGAGACACCCAATCCATATCCTTTGTGTGAACCCAATTCTCTTGTGGATCCTAATGGAAGCTGCATACGCTGGGGGCCTTTTGCATATTGAAATTCTCCGCCACCATCCATATCAGGTGTACCATCGTCATGAGCAACCCATCCCGGTTGCATATTGGCTCCAATTCTTTCAAGTAACCCCATTTTATTTCCTGCAATTGTAGTTGTCGCAGCATCAAAAACAAATGGAGGCTTGTTTAAAGTAGGGACAGCGATTGCGATTGGATTTGTTCCTAATTTAGCTTCGGCACCAAAAGTAGGAACCATTGTATTCCCCCCTGCAGTCATACATGTGCCAACCATATCATACTCAAGAGCCATCATTGCAAAATATCCAACTGCACCACAATGTTCAGAGTTTCTTATTGATACAGACCCTGTGCCATATTTTTCAGCCTTTTCTATTGCCAAATTCATTGCATGAGCAGTTATCATTAGGCCAAGACCTGCATCACCGTCAATAGTGGCGGTGGTTGGTGATTCTCTTATAATTTTCCATTTTGGGTTTGGATTTGTTTTTCCAGAATTAAACCATGATATATAGTTTCTAAGTAAATTTGAAACACCATGTGTTTCTATTCCTCTTAAATCAGCATGTAATAAAACATCAGCCCCTAACTCAGCTTCATCTTCAGGAACTCCACACTTCATAAACATTAGCTTAGTAGTTTCTTTAAGAATTTCAGGCTTAACAACAACTACATCTTTTTCTGGGACCTTAAAATAATCTAACAACTATGCCTCCAATTTAAATAAATATATTCCTGATAATACATTAGAAAAATGTTTTTTTAAATCAAGACTTTAAAATTATCAACTTAAATAATATGCTTAATTTAGAGGTTAATTATGAAAATTAAAAATATAATTTCATATCCTGTTTGGATAGGAAGTAGAAATCAATTACTAGTTAAAGTTGAAACTGACAATGGATTAGAGGGTTGGGGTGAATCTGGTTTATCATCAAGGGAATTAGCTGTAAGTGGAATTATTCAACATTACAAAAATTTATTAGTCGGCAAAAACCCTTTTGAAATAGGTAAAATTTGGCAAAGATTGTACAGGAGTCAATATTTTGAGGGTGGAAGAACAATTACAGCTGCAATTTCAGCAATAGACCTTGCTCTTCATGACATAAAAGGCAAAGCTTTAAATGTTCCTGTATATGAATTGCTAGGAGGAAAGCAAAGGAATCAAGTGCCAACATTTGCAACAACCTCTGCGCCACCTGGACCAGAAATGATTGAGCAGGCTAAAGAATTAATTAAATCTGGCTGGCAAGCTTTCAGGCTATCGTTATCTCAAAGTGGCGGAGAAGGAGAATTCGAATCAATATATTCAAAAAAATTTGGAACTAAGTCTAATGATAATAATATTTTTGAACCAAGAGAGTCATTAAACAATACTGCCAAATGGATAATTGAAGCAAGAAAGGAATTGGGATCTGAAGTCGTTCTTGGGGTCGATTTACATCATAGGTTTTCTGTTGCTGAAGCATCTTCATTTTGCAATAAATTACCTCCAGGAACATTAGATTTTCTTGAAGAACCTATTAGAGACGAAACTCCAAGTGCTTATAATGCTTTGAGAAAAATGACCAACATTCCTTTTGCAATTGGCGAAGAGTTTGCTTCTAAATGGCAATTTATTCCTTACATCGAAAATGATATTACTCAATTTGCAAGAATTGATATATGTAATGTAGGAGGAATAACAGAATCTATGAAAGTTGCTGGATGGTGTGAAAGTCATTACATAGATATGATGCCACACAATCCGCTTGGGCCAATATGCACGGCAGCCTCAATTCATTATGGAGCGTCAGTTCCAAATTTTGCTTGGCTTGAAACAAGAGAATCTTCAGCAGAAAACGCTGGATTTTTCGACGATGAAATTATTCAATCTAGTCATAAAATGCAAAATGCAATGTATGTTGTTTCAGATGAACCAGGACTCGGTATTAAAGTAAATGAGGATTATTTAAGAAATAGTAAATTTAAACAATGGGACCCACCTCAGCTCGAGAGAAATGATGGTTCTGTTACAAACTGGTAAGGAAAATCACATGAATTTTAAAGGAAAAAAAGGGTTAGTTTTCGGTGTGGCAAACCACAGAAGTATTGCATATCATATAGCTAAAGTATTGAGTAATAATGGGGCAGAAATTGGTTATTCTTTCCAGAATGAAAGAGTTATGGAAAGTGTATCAAAGTCATTAAAAGATATTAACCCAAAATTTCTATTAGAATGCGATGTTTTGAAGGAAGAGAGTATAAAGAAATTTTTTAATAAGGCATCTGAAGAATTTAAAGAAATAGATTTTATTGTTCACAGTATTGCTTATGCTGAAAGAGATGATTTAGGTGGTGATTTCTCAAACGTTTCTAAAGAAGGATTTTCAACAGCATTAGAAACAAGTGCATATAGTTTGATACCAATTGTAAAAAATGGTTCATCATTGATGAAAAATGGTGGCTCTGTTATCACTCTTTCATTTGAGGCATCTCAAAAAGTCTATCCTGGATATAATATTATGGGAACTGCAAAAGCAGCTTTAGAAAATTGCGTAAAGCAATTAGCCAATGAATACGGAAAATATAATATAAGAGTAAACGCTATTTCTGCTGGCCCATTACCAACTTTAGCAGCTAGAAGTATTAATGGGTTTAATGAAATGAGAAAAGCTCACGCTGAAAGATCGCCACTAAAGAGAAACATTACTCATGAAGAAGTCGCAAATGCTTCAAGTTTTATGTTGAGCGACTTATCCTCCGGAATAACTGGTTCAACTATTCCTGTTGATAGCGGTTATGGAATTATGGGAATTTAAGGGAGGAATTACGTCTTCAGAAAGAAAGAAATTATTTTACGGATGGAAAATTGTTGGTGCGGGAGCCTTTGTTCAAGGATATGCATCGACTGTATTTTGGAGAGGATTCACAGCATTTTTTGATCCCATAGTTGAATCTCTCGGATGGAGCAGAGCTTTAACTGCTGCCGGAATGTCTATTCAAAGGTCTGAAGGTGGAATGATTTCACCATTTGTAGGAATAGTTTTAAAAAAATTTGGAATTAAGAAAGTCATGACTTTTGGAATTTTTACTACTGGGTTGAGTTTTGTTTTAATGGGGTTTATTCAAGAAATTTGGCATTTTTATCTCTGCATATCATTATTAACAATTGGAATGTCATTTGGAACATTTATTGTTTTAGTTGCCACTGTGGGCAATTGGTTTATTGAAAAAAGAAAACTAGCTCTTTCTCTAATGATGTCAGCTTCTGGAATTGGAGGATTACTTGTACCAGTCTTAGTTGAATTAATTTCTAATTTTGGATGGCGACCGATAATTATTTTTGCAGGTGTAGGATTCTGGGTTGTTGGTTTTCCGGCAACATTAGTTATGAGATCAACCCCGGAAGATTATGGATTAAATCCAGATGGAAAAGATAATATTGATATTGAAAACAGTAATAATCAAAAAGTTAAATTAATAAAAGATAAATCAGTTAAAGAAATATTTAAATCTTCGACTTTTTGGAAGTTTGCTATAGCTACAAGTATGTGCCAAGGGCTTTTTGCATTAAATCTTCTTCATATTCCTGCTTTAACAAGTTTTGATGTTTCCCTTACATTAGCTGGCTTCTCAATTGCAATTATCGCATTTGCGGACGTTGGAAGTAGACTTCTAATAGGGTTTAGTAGCAATAACCTTAATCCAAAGATATTAATGAGTATTTGTTTTTTTATCCTTGGAATTGGTTCTCTTTCTTTAAGTTTAGTTGGGCAAGAGGTGCTTGGATTTAAAATAAATAATTATGTACTAATTACAATTTTTGCGCTTTCTTGGGGTGGTGGTTTTGGTGCATCAATTCCTCTTCGGTTATCAATGGTTGCTGATTTTTTTGGCAGAAAAAATTATGGTACAGCAATTGGAATGATGAGCACTATTGGTGGGATTTTTTCTGCAATTGCGCCAATTTTAGGAGGACTTGTTTACGATTTATTTGAAACTTATAGAATATCTTTCGCGGTAGGATCTATTCTTGTTTTTCTTGCAATACCATTAATATTGAGCATTAAAACAGAAAACTAGATTTTCCGAATTTTACCATTTTCAAGCAAGTAGCATTCATCTGACAATCTCTCAGCTTCTCTTTCATCATGCGTGACCATAATTGTTGTTGTTCCAGTATTTCTAATAATTTTTTTTACCTCATTTGATAATATTGACTTTAAGCTAAAATCTAAATTAGAAAATGGTTCATCCATTAAAATTGCTGATGGATTTATTGCTAAAGCTCTACCAATTGCAACTCTCTGTTGTTGGCCTCCTGATAATTGGTTTGGGTATTTTTTTTCATGGTTTTTTAAATCAATCATTTCTATAATACTCTGAATTTTTATTTTTCTATCCTTAACTTTCCTTCCCAATCCAAATCCTACATTTTCAAATACATTCAAATGAGGAAATAATGCATAATCCTGAAAAACAAATCCTAAATTTCTATTTTCTGGAGGCATATGTGAAAAACCTGAAGAAGCTAGCTGTCCATTTATTCTTATATAGCCTGAATCGATTCTTTTAAACCCAGATATTGCTCTCAATAATGTTGTTTTTCCAATTCCGCTAGTCCCTAAGATAGAAACATATTTACCTTTATCAATATTTAAAACAAAGTCATTCAATATTATGTTCTTACTATCAAAAGAAACATGAACATCTTCAAGTTCAATTTTTCCATAATTAGCGGAATTTCTCTTAATTGCAGGATACCTTTTCCAGAACATTTAACCTCTCACATCTACATTATTTTTCTTAAGTACAAGATATGCAGAAGCAGGCCCTGATAATAAAATTAAAATCAATGCAGGCAAAGCTGCAGATGCAAAAAATGCTTCAGATGCATAAGCCCATATACTTGTTGGAAGGCTTTTGAAATTTAATGGTGAAAGAACAAGTGTTAAGGGCAATTCTTTCATAGTAAGCAAGAAGATCAACAAAGAACCGGCCAATATACTAGGCATTAATAATGGGACAGTCACTTTTATAAAAGTTTTCCAATAGCTGTACCCAAGTCCTCTTGAAGCATCCTCTAAATTAGGGTTCAGTTGTACGAGGGTTGATTTAATTGCACTTACACCGACAGGTAAAAATAATACTGAATATCCGAATATTAATACAGCTGTAGTTTGATATATTGGAAATAAAAAGTTAATAGAAAAATACACTAAAGATAGACCAACAACAATACTTGGAAGTCCAAATCCAATATAAGAAATCTTCTCAATAAGCAATGAAAATTTATTCTTATATTTCACTGCAAAAAAAGAAATTGGCAGAGAAATTATCATTGTTGATATTGCTGCAAGGAATGAAACTTTTAAAGATGTAAAAATAGTAGAAAAATTAAATACAATTACATCTCCATAAATTATACCTTTTATTAACCACGTTAATAATCCAATTATTGGTATTAAAGCACCAATTATTGGAGCTAATAAAATCAATAAAAAAATAACCCACTTTTTATTATCTAACTTTATCAACGAGCTTGAACTTGATGTGGAAGAAGAAGAAAAGAAGTTCCTTGCACCCTTTAAAAAACTTTCCATGCTTAAAATAAGAATTGCAAAGAAAACAAGGACTAAAGATAAGGCTGCTGCTGAAATTCTATTATATGCTCCGTTGTACATATTCATTATTGCCCAAGTAAATGTTTGGTACCTTAGCAATGCAACTGCACCAAAATCACTTAAAGTATAGAGTGCCACCAATAACCCACCAGATCTCATTGCTGGTAATAGCAATGGTAGCGTTACGTAATAAAATGTTTTAATCCGTCCCCTGCCTAAACTTCTTGATGCATCCTCAAATGAATCATCAAGGCTTATCATAGCAGCCCTTAAAGGAAGGAAAACATATGGATAAGACAAGAATGTCAAAGTAATTGTTGCACCCCAAAAACCATATAAATCCGGAAAGGAGTCAATTAAATTCCATGAATTAAGAATTTGAAAAACTTTTCCTCTAGGTCCCAGTAAATGTACAAATATCATCCCATAAACGTAACTTGGTATAACTATTGGAAGGCAACACAATATTGTTAATAATTTCTTAAAAGGAACATCGCTCTTAGTCAAAAAATGCGCTAAAAAAAATGAAATTACAATTGAAAAAAATGTTACAGAAATTACTAGTAAAATAGATTTAAGTGTTATCCAAAAAATTCTTTCTCTAAAAATTAATTCTATGAATCCATCATGACTTACTGCTCTAAAAAGTAGGTATAACAATGGGATAGAAACTACTAATGCAATCAAAGTTGAAATACTTGAAAGCCAGAGATAATTTTTATTTATAAATTTATTCTTAATCATCGCGGTAAAGTATACATAAAAAAGAGGGAGAAGGTTAATTCTCCCTCTTTTGGAAATGTTAAAACTCTACTCAGAGCCTATGGCAGTGCGCCAACATCTTGTAGAAGTTTTTGAGTTGCTTCCACATCACCTAAATCTGAGATGTCTATATCAGGTGTGTTTAATGTGGATAAATCAGGAAGCAAGTAACTCTTATTAACACCTTCGATTAAAGGGTATTCATATACTTCGTTAGCAAAATATGCTTGAGCTGTAGTACTGAGCATGAATTCAATGAATCTCTCAGCAGCTTCTTTGTTGTCAGATGCTTCTAAAATACCAGCACCTGCAACTAATACAACTGAACCAGGTCCTCCACTTGGAAGGAAGTAGTTTCTAGCTGCAAAAGATTCTGTGTTGGCTTTTAGAAATCTGTGAAGATAGTAGTGGTTTACGAAACCAACTTCAATTTCACCAGCTCCAGCAGCTTCAACTGTAGGAGTGTTTTTTGCATAAACTTTAACGTCGTTAGCAATAATTCCTTCTAACCAAGTTTTTGTCTTCTCTTCACCCCAAACCAATCTCAATCCAGTAACCATTGCCTGGAATGAACTATTTGTTGGAGGCCAACCAATCTTACCTTTCCATTTAGGGTCGATAAAGTCATATAGGTTGTCAGGAAGCTGAGTGGCAGGGTCTGTAATTGCATCCGTGTTATACACCACCACTCTAGCTCTTCCTGTGATACCTGTCCATTTCTGATTTGGAGAATCTGCCCAGTCAGGTACCTTACTA
>JAYYQG010000023.1:0-31399 GCA_036128515.1 Chloroflexota bacterium | reverse complement strand
TATAAAAATTATGAAAAACAAAGTTGAATTAATATTAACATCTGGTGATGGTGGTGCAGGATGTGTGTCTTTTAGAAAAGAAAAATTTGTATCTAGGGGCGGTCCTGATGGAGGTGACGGGGGTGATGGTGGTGATGTAGTGTTAATCCCTGATAAAAATATGTATGATCTTGATTGTTTTTATGATCTACAAAAATTTAAGGCCTCTTCAGGTGAACCAGGCGGAAAAAAGAATAAAAATGGAAAGCGTGGAAACGATTTAGAAATAACACTTCCTTATAATTGCGAAATAAAAACAAAAGGTAGCAATTTAATACTAAATAAAAATTATTTACTTATTAAAGGAGGTGAGAAAGGTAGAGGTAACGTTAAGTTTAAATCATCAACTAATCAGGAACCACTTCTAGCTGAATACGGAGAAAAAGGTATCACTGTAAAGGTAGAAATAAAATCTAATAATTTTCCTGAAATAGCAATAATAGGTGAGTCAAATAGCGGAAAATCGTGGTTATTAAATAAATTAACAGAGTCAAAAATAAAAGAAGCAAAGTATCTATTTACTACTCAAAAACCTTATGTTGCGCAATTAAAAAATGATATTAACGAAGTAAAAATTATTGAGATACCAGATTTTTTTAATTTCGAAAAAGCAGAAAAATTCATACCACTATTAAAGGATATGAAAGTTATATTGATCACAATTCCTAAAAAAAACACATATAAGGACTATATTGAAAAAAAACTAGTTAAACTTAAAGGAAAAATCGCAAATACATGTAAGCTTATAAGTATGGAAATATGGACTGATAATAACATACTAAATCAAAAAAATTTATACGCTAACTACAATAAACAAAATTTTATGGAAGTTAAAAAAGATCTGCTCAATACACAAAAAACAGAACACATCTTAAATAATGATAACGAAGAATATACACATAATCCTAGAATTATTAATCAAAATAAACTTTATTCTTATTTCTCTAAGACAAACACAATAAATGTTTTAGATGATGAAATTATTAGAATTGCAAAAGGTAGCAATTTAAACAAACCAGAAACACAATTTCAATTTCATAATGTACTAAATAAAAAAGGCTTCTTCAAGCAAATTGAAAATGACGAAATAAAAAAGGGAGCAATAATAAAACTTGAAAATATAGAGCTTGAGTATAAATGAAAATCGGAGTATTAGGAGGAAGTTTCGACCCAATCCATAATGGGCATATTAGGATGGCTGCATTAGCAAAATATAAATATAATTTACAAAAAATCTTGTTTGTTCCATTAAATCAACCCTGGTTAAAAAAAGATAAAACACACGCAAGCCCAAGCCAACGAATTGAGATGTGTATGATAGCTATAAAAAAATATAAAAGCTTTGAAGTATCAGATGTAGATATTGTAAGAGGCGGAATCTCATACATGATTGATACAATAAATGATCTAAAAAATAAGGCTGACAAGCAAGATAAGTTCTTTGTAATAATAGGTGATGACAATATAGAAAACATTAAAAAGTGGAAAAAATATAATGAATTATGCAAATTAATAGATTTTATTGTGGCGCCGAGGGAAAAAGAAACAAAGGAAGGAAACTTTAAATATATAGAAGCAGACAAAATGCAGGTTTCTAGTTCTGAAATTAGAAAAAGCATACAATCAAAAAAAGAATGGTCTAATCTTGTACCAGCAACAGTAAAGGAATATATTGTAAAGAACAATTTATACCAATGAACGATAAAGAAAAATTATATAAACGCATACAAGAAATAGAAGTTTTTAAAAAAGGAAACTTTACGCTTTCTTCGGGAAAAAAAAGCAATTATTATATTGATGGGAGGCTAATAAGTTTAGACCCGACTGGCTCAGAATTAATAAGCAAAATTTTTCAAAAGAAAATTGATTTTGAAATCGACAAAATTGGTGGCCCTGCAACTGCTGCAATCCCGCTTATTTCATCCTTAAGCTTATACTTAAAATATCAACACAGTTTAGAGGTCCCTGGATTCTATATTAGACCATCAGTGAAAGAACACGGATTAACCAATAAAATTGAAGGTAATTTAAACTCAGGAGAAAATGTAGTAGTAATTGACGACACCCTTACAACAGGCGGCAGTATTATAAGCACAATTACTGAAATTCAAAAGGCAGGAGCCAACGTCAAATTATCTCTATCAATTTTTGATAGGAACGAAGGGGGCAAAGAAAAAATAGAAAGATTGGGAATCAACCACTATTCAATTTTTACATATGACAATAGAAAAGAAGATCTAGTCTATTAAATATGAATTGCGCCATCACCAAGAGATAAAGCCGCCTCTTTAACAGCCTCAGACAATGTAGGGTGAGCATGGGTTAATTCTGCTACCTCAACATCTGTTCCTTCTAAGTATTTTAGTAGGCCTAACTCAGCAATCATTTCTGTAACCTCAGGCCCTATCATATGAGCACCAAGAAGTTCACCGCTCTCGTTATCAGCTACCAATTTTACGAAACCTTCTGAATCGCCAATTGAGATCGCCTTACCAACTGCTTTAAATGGAAATTGAGAGATCTTAACATCGTAACCTTGTTCCTTCGCTTGATCTTCAGTCAGGCCCAAGCTCGCAATTTGGGGCTGACAATATGTGCACCTAGGCATATCAACATAATTAATTGGGTTTGGATCATGGCCCGCAATGGTTTCTGCAGCAATAACCCCTTGAGAAAAAGCAACATGAGCTAACATTAACTTACCCGTTACGTCACCAACTGCATAAATGTTAGGGTTTGATGTTTTCATATATTCGTCAATTTTAATGAAGTTATTTTCAAGTTCAACGCCTGCTCCTTCTAGCCCGATACCATCTATATTTGATTGAACCCCAACAGCAACTAACAATTTTTCACAAGAATAATTTTTCTTTTCGCCAGAAGAATCGTATTCAACATCAATTGTGTTTTCAGAAATGCTAGTCCCTGCAACAGTAGAGTTAAGCTCAAAAGTTATACCTTTTGAAGAAAATATTTTTTCTAACTCTGATGAAATAGACTTATCTTCATTAGGAACAAGGTGGCTTTGTGCTTCAAACATTTTTACTTCAACGCCATATGCATTAAATAAATAAGCAAATTCAACACCTATAGCACCTGCACCAATAATTCCTATAGATTTAGGGAGTTTTTTAAGCTCCAAAGCTTCTCGGCTTGAAATGATCATCTCGCCATCAATCTCCAAGTTTGGTAAATTTCTTGGTCGAGCCCCAGTGGCAATAATAACGTTTTTTGAATTGATTGATTCACCAGAATTAAGAAGTTTTATGGAATTGTCTCCTGATAAGGAAGCAGTATCTTTATATAAGGTGATTTTGTTCTTTTTGACCAAGTACTCAATCCCTTGTGTTAATTGTTTTGATACGTCTCTGCTTCTGCTTATTGCTTTCGCAAAATCAAATGAAACATTATCAAATGAAATTCCCCATTTATCAGAATCTTTAATCTGGTTAACAAGTTCAGCGTTCTTGAGTAAAGATTTAGAAGGAATACACCCCCAATTTAAACATACACCCCCTAGCCCTGCGTAACCAGAACCGTCGTCTTTTTCAATTAAAGCTGTGTTTAGGCCCAATTGTGCTGCTCTAATAGCTGCATGATACCCACCTGGCCCGCCACCAACAACAGATAAATCAAAATTGTTTTCAGACATTGTAAATCCCCCTAATATTAAACTTTAGTTACCTTATAAATGTACCATATTACACCCAAAATTAAAGAAATAATTAAAGTTATAAAAAAGGTAATAACTAATGCTCCGTACAAGTAATTCTTAAATTCAATTGAACACTCAAAAACAAACCTACATACAAGAGAAGAGGATATCAAATAGAATGCAGAAAAAAGCAGGCCAATTGAAAAGCTTATTAAAAGAACTTTCTTCATATGATAACCAAACTATTTTTTTGAAACTTTATTTCCTAATAAGTTTAAAGTGGTTGCTCTAATATTTAAAGAAGATAGGGCAAGCTGAGTACGACTCTGTAAAATTCTTAATGAACTAATAAGCTTTAACCTTTTAAATTCCGGAATTTCTTCACTTTGAATTAAATCAATCTCTGCTGAAATTTTTAAGATTCGTGAATCGATCGTGTCGAAATCAACTATATTTTCTTCAATTATTTTTTCTGGCTCTATCTTTTTTTCTTCAATTATTTGTTTCCCTTTAGTAACACTTTCTATTATTACTTTAACTTCAGAATCAGGATGTTTTTTTGCTAAGGAAACAATCTTTTCTACGTGAACAGAACTTAAGTCACCAGATAAAAATGGCTTCGCTAGATCAATTTGTCTATCATGGTCATCAATGTCTGCAATGCTTCTTGCCTCTTTGAAGGTCAACTCTTTATTCATAACATTCTTTTTTAAGGATGGTGCTAATGTTTTTATCAGGCTTTCGTAGTGATGAATTGTCCCAGGAGTAATGCCCGTTTTTTTAGCTAACTGTTGCTGAGTAATAGAAAATTTTTCTCTAAAATCTAAAAACCTTTCTCCTAATGTAATGGGACAACTTTCTGAGCCTTGATATAAAAGTCTTAAGTCTAATGCCCCTTTTTCTTCATCACTAAGATTATCAATAATATTACAATTAACTTTTGATTCGCCTTTTTCAGTAGCGATATGTATTTTTTCTGCACCAGAAATTAATTTATATTTATTCTTGCCAACCTTTTCTACAACCGGAACAAATTGATTAGAAAATTTGGACCATCTTTTAGTTTCTTTTCTTGATTCTAGTTTGATTGTTGAGTCTGCATCAAAATCAATCTTTTTTATTTCTATATCCATTTTATTCTCCGTAAATTCTTAATTTATATTCTGTATTTTGGGCATTCTAAAAAGTAAATTCAAAAACTGTCCTATTGGGAAATTTAAGCATTCTAAAAATGATTATTTTTGGAATGAGTGTTAGAATTAAGAACATTAACTAAAATAATTTGTGTTTAAAATTAATAAAATATGACAAAAGTAGCATTTCCATATGTTTCATATAGGACATTCCGAAATTTTTTAGAATTACTAAAAGAAGGATTGCCCGCAAGGATTGATAGAAGTGTTTGGGGTCCAAGATACTCTGGCACAACAGGACAACAGCTAATGACTGCTCTAAAATCCTTATTACTCATTAATGAAAATGGGACACCTACTGAAAAGCTTGAAAGCCTAGTTAATTCAAATGGAACCCAAAGACAACTCCAAATAAAAAATATATTAGAAGATAAGTATTCTGAAATTTTTCAAATTGATTTAATTAGAGCAACAAGATCACAATTCAATGAAATTTTTAGATCTGTGGGAATAAATGAAGGAATGCTTAATAAATGTCAGCTGTTTTTTATTCAGGCTTGTCAAGATGCTGGAATAGAGCTTTCAAATTATATATTGGCCCGAAGGCATGGTTTATCAAGTCAAAAAAAGACTGAGAAAGTCCAGGGAAATAAAATAATAACCCCGGCTAAAGCAAAGTTGAATTCAAATGAGATATTAATATCAAAAATATTGGATAAATATCCTGACTTTGATCCAAATTGGAGCCCTGATGTGCAGAAATCATGGATGGAAGGCATGATTAAACTTTATGATGGTATAAATTAAAAAAGGGTTGAGAAAACCCAACCCTTTTAAAAATTAATTATTTTACCTATTACATCATCCCCATTCCATCCATACCGCCAGGCATAGGTGGAGCTGCAGGAGCTGCAGGTTCTTGGATATCTGTCATCATAGATTCAGTTGTTAATATCATACCTCCAACAGATATCGCATTCTCAACAGCTGCACGGGTTACTTTTGCAGGATCAATGATTCCTAGTTTGAGCATATCGCCAAAAGTATCACTAGCTGCATCATACCCATGGTTACCAGTACCTTCAAGAACACCAGAAAGAACTACTGCTCCTTCTGCACCAGAATTGTCAGCTATTACTCTAATAGGTTCTTCAAGAGCTTTCTTAAGAATATTAACTCCCGTTTTGAATTCAGAACTAACCTTTAGTTTTTCAAGATCATTTGCAGACCTAATTAAAACTGTTCCTCCACCAGGCACAATTCCTTCTTCAACAGCTGCTCGAGTCGCAGACAATGCATCTTCAAGCCTTTGTTTCTTTTCCTTAAGCTCTATTTCTGTGGCTGCGCCTACCTTTATTACAGCTACACCCCCAGATAATTTAGCCATTCTTTCTTGAAGTTTTTCTCTATCATAATCAGAAGAAGTTTCTTCAATTTGAGCTTTTATTTGTTCAATTCTTCCTTTGATTTCGGCAGAATTACCTTTACCGCCAACAAAGGTTGTGTCATCTTTTCTAGAAACTACTCTGCTAATTGTTCCTAAATCTTCTAACTCTGCTGACTCAAGCTTAAGCCCAACATCTTCAGTTATCACTCTTGCACCAGTTAATATTGCAATATCTTGCAACATTTCTTTACGCCTGTCACCAAAACCAGGAGCCTTAACTGCTAAAGCATTAAGTGTTCCCCTCATTCTATTTACAACAAGCGTTGCAAGTGCTTCGCCTTCAACGTCTTCAGCAATTACAACAATATTTTTATTTCCTTTTAGAACTTTTTCAAGCAAAGGAAGTAAATCCGAAACCGCAGATATTTTTTTATCAGTTACCAGTACGTAAGCGTCTTCTAGTACAGCTTCCATTTTATCTGCGTTTGTGACGAAGTAAGGAGAAATGTACCCTCTATCAATCTGCATTCCTTCAACATAATCAGTTTCATATTCTAATCCTTTTCCTTCATCAACAGTAATAACTCCGTCTTTACCAGTCTTTTCCATTACATTAGCAATTAAGCTTCCCATTTCATCGTCATGAGCAGAAAGGGTAGCTACCTGAGCAATTTGCTCTTTACCTTCAACAGGGGTAGAAAGCTTAGTTATTGATTTCCTAACTGATTCCAAACCGAGCTCCAGTCCCTTTTTAATAGCCATCGGGTCTGCGCCAGCAGCAACATTTTTAAAGCCTTCACCAACAATTGCTTGTGAAAGAACAGTAGAAGTCGTTGTTCCGTCACCAGCATCATCGTTTGTTTTCTTTGATGCTTCTTTTATTAGTTGAGCACCCATATTTTCAAAAGGGTCTTCTAAATCAATTTCCTTAGCAATTGTTACACCGTCAGAACAAACTTGAGGTGGTCCAAATTTTTTATCTAAAATAACATTTCTTCCTTTTGGACCTAAAGTGACTTTTACTGTGTTGGCAAGTGTATCTATCCCTGCCTTAAGTTTTGCTCTTCCTTCAGAACCAATTCTTAAATCTTTAGCCATTTTTTATCGTCTCCTAATTAAACTATAGCCAGAATATCTGACTCTTTTACTATTAAATATTCTGAACCGTTTTCACTATATTCAGTTCCAGCATATTTTGAATAAACAACTGTGTCGCCAACTTTGACTGGCATATCTAAAGTTTTGCCATCATCATTAATCCTTCCAGGACCAACAGCAACTACTTTACCTTTTTGTGGCTTCTCTTTCGCGGTATCAGGTATATAGATACCACCAGCACTTTTTTCAGCATCATCTTCTGACGGTTCTATAACAACTCTATCGCCAAGTGGCTTAATCTTTATTGCCATGTTTATTGCCTCCTAAAATTATGGTAATTTTTCCAAATATGAATTCTATCACAAAGGGGCATTAAAAATGAAGCATTTAATTTGAATTTTTTCTAACTAGAACTGAACCTAAAATAACGAATGCTGCCCCTAATAAAACTAATAAGCCAATTTTCTCACCTAAAACAACGTAACCTATAAAAATTCCAAATATTGGTTGTGACAAGTGAATTACAGTAACTTGTGAAGGTTTATAATTCATTAAAAGCCAAATATTTGCTATAAAATTAAAACCTGCGACTATTGCCCCTTGGTAAAGTATTGAAATCAATAAAATTAAAGAAAATTTATATGGATCACCTTCAAAAATAACACTTAGCAGAATAAATATTATTGATCCAAAAAATGCTTGGGTCATTAATAATTTTAATGGGGCAATAGATTCGCTCCCTTTTGCTAGAAATATTGTTCTTACTCCTAAAAGGAAGCCAGAAGCCAAACAAAAGGAGTTTCCTAATAGAAAGCTTGAATTACCGAAAGAATCAAAATACGTAATAATTATACCTAAATATGCAATTATTACTCCTGTAAATTTAATAAAAGTGAAGTTATCGCCTTTTATAAAAAAATGACCTAATGTTATTACCCATATTGGATAAGTACTATTTAAAATAACGCTTGATGAAACAGATGTTTTGCTAATTCCGATATTTAAAAAAAGCAATTGCACTGAAAAGAGAATTCCGAGCTGAACCAAAGGCTTAATCTCTGCTTTAGTTGGAATTAAAGAGACCTTTTTATATCTTGCCCAAAATAAAATAACAATTGCACTAATCACAAAACGCATCCACCCTTGTCTAATTGGAGGAGCATATGGAAGTGCAACTTTTAATGCAGTTGGGTGACCACCCCATAAAAACGATAGCACCAAATCTAAAGAAGCGGCCCGGAAAGATAAGTTTTTTCTTTCTTTTTGCACTTTGCCCTTATTTTAATCTAAGTTTTTTAGATATTGATCCACAAAGTCAAAAGATACAAAGTTTTTATAAAGGCCAATTAGTTTAGATGTAACTGGTCCAAAAATATCTTTACCTATTTTTTTTCCATTGAAATACGAAACAGGACAAATACATAAACTTGTTGATGTTAAAAACATTTCATCTGAATTAATTGCCTCAAATACCTCAATATCCTTTTCAACTAATCTCATTCCATGCTCAATTGCTAAATCAATGACGGTTTCTCTACTAATTCCACCGAGCACATTTTGAGATTTTGGAGTATATATTATTCCATCGGAAACAGTAAAAATGTTGCTACCCATTCCTTCTGTAAGGTTCCCATCAAGATCAAGAAGAATAGCCCAAGAATCTTTATCAATTCTTTTTACTTCATTATCTCCTAAAATTAAATTTATATAATTATGTGTTTTTGCGCGTGGGCTCATACTTTGAAAAGGAGTTCTTCTTGTAGAAGGGGTCCATACTTTTATGCCTGATTCATATAAAGAAGCGCGCGGCTTTAAAGGAAGAGGAGCACATTCAACAATAACCGTTGGCCCTCCATCAAGGTCCCATTGTTCTCCGCCAACCTTATCTACGCCCCTAGAAATTCTTTGACCTACCCAATAGTCTTCATCTCTACCAATTAAATGCAAATTTTTTTCCAATACATTAATGGATATGTCTATCATTTCTTGTTGAGACAAGTTTATTTGAATATCAAGATAATTAAGTGATTTATAAAGTCTTTCCACATGCTCTTCAATTTTAAATATTTTATGACCAAACGTTCTAGTCATATCAAAAACCCCATCTCCATATTTAAAACTTCTGTCCCTGAAATGAACTTTTGCATCACTCTCGGGAATAAATTCTCCATTCATATATGTTATTCTTTCAGAGATATTCATGATTTTTTTACTATAGCATTTTTTGTGTCAATGTATAACCTGGAAGACCATATATTTGTTGATGCTTTCATCAAAGTTTTAGAATTATAATTTTTAAGGCTTGATTTTCTTTTCAAAAATTTCTCTTTGTTTAGAAAATTAAATTTAAACAAATCGTTTAATACTTTTTCTTCTCCAAACGCTAAATAGCAAAAGGGAATGTCATTATTTTTATCAAAAAAATCATTTATATCAAATACAAATTTTTTGTAATGCTCCTCAATCCACTTTTCTCTATTTCTTTCAAACCTTCTTTGGGATTGACCACCAGCCTTATGTCTTCCTTTGACGTATCTAGAGCCTCTTTTTGATGCTAAAACTTGTTTAAATTTAATTTTTCCAATCACCCACGAACCAAGTTCAATAAAAAAAAGTATTACTTTTAAATCACTTTCAATAAATTCAACTATTTCTCGTAAATTAGTAAATTTTTTAGAAAAGGGAAATGGTAATGATAGATAAATATTATAATCTGAAGAACTTAATACAATTAAATTATTATTGTGTGAGATTAAGGAATCAAGTGCCTTAAAACTTTGAAACTCATTTGAATCAAATGTTTCGATAGTAGATATTTTTTTTTGAAACTCATCTACTAAAAATAAGTTAACCAAATTGTTTCTGCTTAACCATGTAGGAGTGTCCTTTTCTAAGTGCATGCTAATTAATTTTTTCGTTGTATAAAATTTTATTTTTCTTTGAAAAATTTGGTACAACACCAATTCCAATATTTTTATTGAAGATATATCTTCCTTTCACTATATTTTCATTCGGCAACACAAATTCTTTTCTGTCGTCAAGCTCAAATACTGCATGCTCTAATGGTAATTTAGATGATAATGCTGATGTTACATGAGCACTTCCTGCTAAAGAAATTGGCCCAGAAGGACAGTGAATTGAAAAGCATTCTCTCGAAATATTTTCTAACTCTAATCCTATTTTAATTGCTTCTTCTAATCCACCACAATATTTAATGTCAGGCATGACTATATCTAAATAATTATTCTTTATTAAATTGTAAAACTTTTTCACGCCATAAAACTCCTCCCCCCCAACAAGCTTTCCATTAATTTTCGACCTGATGAGTTTAAGCTCTTCAAGACTATTTATTGGATTCATTGGTTCTTCAAACCATTTAATTCCAAGATCAAATAGCTGTTTCTCAACTTTTATAGAATCATTAAAGTTAAACTTTGAATGGCAATCTACAAGTGTTTCTATTTCATAAGATAAATTTTTTGAAATTAACGAAACATTATTAATTCCTTTCTTAATAAATTCATTGTTCTCATAATCAGCGTTTCCAAATCCGTCAAAAGGGGCACATTTAATCTTTCTAAACCCCGCATCTCTTGCTTTTTTTGCCATAGTTAAAAAAGAGTTTGGAGTTCTGTCAACCGGCCCATCATCATTAGGCAAAAGAGATCTATTAATATTTGCATAAAGTTCTACATCTTTTAAAGTTATTCCTTTTTTATATTTAAGATTTAAATATTTGTTCAATGGAATATTTTGAGCCTTAGAAAAAATATCTGTGCAAGCACTTCGCAATCCACTTATTGCAGTGTTGTAAGACAATGTTTCTTTTTTATCAGTTTCTAAAATATTTTTTAATTGCTCATCATTTTCAATATCAATTTCAGATAAAATTTTGATAAGCTTTTTCACGCTGCTTATCAAAGCGGTTCTTTGATCATAATTAGACATTGTTATTTCAGAATAACCTTTAATATCCTCTGTTGATATAAGCTCTAAAATTAACCAATCAGTTTTCGCACGAACATGAAAAGAATAAATATTTAATGATTTTAATTTCATTTTTTTCTATATTTAGAATATTTAATAGAGCTTTCAAATTCTTCAATATTTATTCTTTTTCCGTCCATGCTTGCTGAAACATTTGCAGCTAAAACAGAAGACAAAGAATTAATTGATGTTCTAAAAGAATTACTTCTTAATTCAGGCCTATCCTCAATTATTGATTTAATAAAATTTTCAGAAATCTTCTTAGTGTTAATCGGGCCCATTGGATCGTTGTGTGGTCCTGTTGCAATAACTTTTTCAATATCCTCTTTTTTATAAATATTGTTATTTTTGAAGTGCTTTCTTCCTAAGCTAATATCATAGTCATTATTATCAACCCCATATACTTTTAAATCATTTTCAAACTTAATCATGGACTGTGTAGTTAATATATAATCATATCTCTCCATAAAAAATACACCTGCAGGCTTTGTTAGAGTTAAATTAGCAATTCCACCTTTTTTTAGGCCATATGAAACATGATAAGCAATGGGGTTATTCCCTTCTTTGTCTTGTAAGTGCATTGGCCTTTCAACATAATTTGCTGTTACCCATTCTATTTCATCATTTGTCCAGAATCTCATTAAGTCAGTCTGATGAATACCTGCTTCAACCATAGATGTTCCTGACCATTTTCTATCAGCTGTCCAAATCCTGTCTTGAGGGCCTTCATTTTTACTAATAACAGTATGCTTAACTCCATGAGTTTCAACAGCACCACAATTTACCATCATTATAGAAGCAACCTCTTTGTCAGATAAATAGTCTCTCACTTTTGAATACCAAGTATCATATTCCATTTGAAATCCGCATATTGAAGGAACATTATTTTTTTCTATTGCTTCCGCCATTGGAAATACTTCATCTAAAAATAAACTTTGAGGTTTCTCTGCAAAAATTGCTACTCCTTTTTCAGCAGCATAAATTATTTCATTTTTATGTTGGTTTGGTGGTATTACAAACCAAATTGCATCAACATCAACAGACTCAATCATTTCATTAAATTCAGTGAAATACTTTACTCCTTTTTCATCATAATTCGAAACATATGATTTGATTTTATTGTTATCTAAGTTTTCTTTAAATGGGTCAACTAATGCTTGGATGGAAACTAATTCTTCATCTTTTAAATCTGATAAAGCTTGTAAGTGTTGGAGTCCTCTTTGACCAACACCAACTAAAGCAACACCTAATTTTTTCATCTTTTACCTTCAGCTCGTTTAAATATATTTTTTCTAAAAATATACAATGGACCAAGAAATATCGCTAAAAAAATAATACTAAATAAATAAAATGAAATTGAAAAAGGGCTTGTTTCCCTATTCCTGTCTAATAAATTAATTTGAAAATTCAGACTTTCTTCTTTGCCAGAAGAATCTGTAATTGACATTTCAAAATCCCACAATCCACTTTTTTCAAGGTCAAAAACACATTTATAAACTTTGGGGTTCTGTCTAGAGCTTAATGCATAAGTTTGAAATTTTTCATCATCCAAACTTGCAATTAGAAGTAATTTTATGTCTCGAGGCGCTGTATCAAATTCAATTTCTAAATCAAGATATCCTACTTTTGGGTCAGTTGAGAAATATACAGTTGTAGAATAATTTCCAGACTTCAAATTCTCAATTTTTGATAAGTGATTATCTGCAAAGATAAAATTTACACTTGATAGAAAAAAAATTAGGGATAGGAAAATACTAAAAATCCAATATCTATCCCTATCTTTGTACTCTCCCACTTGTATCACCTTTAACTATTGAATTTACTTCCGATAAAGTAACTAAATTTAAATCGCCATGTATTGTGTGCGCCAATGCAGATGAAGCAACAGCAAAATTGAGAGTATCTTCAGATGACATTTCATTAATGTTTCCATAAATTATTCCAGCAGAGAATGCATCGCCCCCACCTACTCTATCTACCATGTGAATAGAATATTTATTTCCGATAAAAATATCTCCATTATCTGAATAAATTGCTGACCAATTGTTGTCGCTGGCAGAAATACTTTCTCTTAAAGTAATTCCAATTTTTTTAAATCCAAAATTATCAGAAAGTCTATTGAGAACATCTCTGTAAGCATCTGGGTTTAACTCCCCAGATGTAACATCTTGATTTTCAGCAGAAACACCTAAACATTTTTCTGCATCCTCCTCATTTCCTATTGCAATATCTACATATTTCATTAATGGTTTCATGATCGCTTGTGCGTCTTCAGGCGACCATAAATTTTTTCTATAGTTCATGTCAGCGCTTACTGTTATCCCCATTTCTTTTGCAGCTTTTGCAGCTTCTAATGTAACTTCAGCTGCTGACTTAGATAGAGCAGGGGTGATGCCTGTAAAATGAAACCAGCTAATGTCATCAAACGCCTTTTTCCAGTCAATAGTATTAGTCTTAATTTCACTTATTGAGCTTCTAGCTCTGTCATAAACTACCTTGGATGCACGCATAGCTGCACCATGCTCTAAAAAATATAATCCCAATCTGTCACCCTGTCTTAATATTGATGAAGTGTCTATTCCAAATCCTCTAATTCTGTACAAAGCTGCATCTCCAACAGCGTTATCAGGAAGAGCAGTTATGAATTTGGTTGGAATCCCAAATTGAGATAATGAAACAGCAACATTATACTCCCCGCCACCGTAATCAGCATCAAAGTTTTTTGCTTGTAAAATTCTTTCTTTGTTAGGCGTTGCTAATCTCATTAATATTTCGCCTAGTGTAGCTACTTTTTTCATCAATTCTCCTTATTTAATTTTATTTATAGTTTCAACAAGTTTTTTACACTGAGACTCTAAAAGTGCCCAATCCTTGTCCTGAATAATTTCTTTAGTAAATAAATTTGACCCCATTCCCACTGAAAAAACTCCAGAGCTTAGCCATTTTTTTAGACCCTCTTCTTCCATATCAACACCTCCTGTTGGCATAATCCAGCTCCAAGGCATTGGGGCTAAAACTGACTTTATAAAATTAGGGCCGCCAACTGAATCAGCTGGAAAAACTTTTACAACATCACAACCAAGTTCTTCAGCCTCAGATATTTCAGTAGGCGTCAAACATCCAGGCATATATGGAACTTTTTTTCTATTACAAGCTATAGCAACATTTTTATTTGTTAAAGGGCCTACGATAAAATTTGATCCTGAAGAGATATACATGTTCGCCATTGTTTCGTCAGATATTGATCCCGCCCCCAAAATCATATCAGGGAGATTTTTTTGACAATATTTTTCTAATTCATTAAAAACCTCAAGAGCAAAATCTCCACGATTTGTAAACTCAAGAATTTTAATTCCTCCATTGTGAAGAGATTTCATCACATTTATAGATATGTCGACGTCTGAATTATAAAAAACAGGAACTACTTTGTTTTCATTTATGTAATTGAGGGTTTGTAACTTGTTAAATCTTCCCATGACTTCCTTTTACTTACTTCTTAGAGTAATCTATATTTTTCTAAATAAACTTGATACATAATACAACTATTCAACAAAATAATTAATAAAATGAAAAAAAATATTGCAAAAGAGAAAATAAAAAAAGGAATACCCTCAATAGGAACATGGGTCTCAAGTGGAAATCCTTTGGTTTGTGAAACCCTTGCTACAAGTGGAATAGACTGGATAAATATTGAATGCGAACATAGCTCAATTGACTTAGGGGAGCTAGTTCACTGTTTTAGGGCAGTTGAGCACTCAGATATTCCAGTTTTTGTAAGAGTAGCTGGAAGCGATCCATTAATAATAAAAAGAGTAGTTGACTCTGGTGCACTTGGAATAGTTGTTCCAGATGTAAAAAATGCTGAAGAAGCTAAGAGAGCAGTTGACGCTTGTAGATATCCACCTATTGGAACAAGAGGAATCGGGGCAACTAGACCAAATGCAGTATACCCTGACTATATGGATCATGCTAATGAAGAAATTTGTGTAGTAATAATGATTGAAGATATAAATGCCGTAAACCAAATTGATTCAATAATGGAGGTTGAAGGTGTTGATGTTGTTTTTATTGGTCCTAATGACTTGGCAGCAACTTTAAATGTGCCTTTAGGAATGAATAATCAGCACCCTAAACACGTTGATGCTGTAAATAAAGTTTTGGAAGCTGGTAAAAGACATAATATTCCAACTGGAATACACTGTGGCTCACCTGAAGAAGTAATTGAAAGAATTGAGCAAGGGTTTTTATGGATGCCATTAATGTCTGAATTGGCATTAATGCGCACATCTTTCTTGTCTTCAATGAAACAAATAAAAGAAAACAGCAAATCCGAAGGCTTAAAGTCTGACGGAAAATTTTATTAATTTTCTAAGCAACTTGGCTCAAAACCTAGATAAGGTTTTTCATGAAAGTAAACATGAAAAGCACCTAGGCCATCTGGGTTAACCAAAGAAATTAGGTCTTTTTTCTCATTTATGCTTGCATTATCAAAATATTTTTTCAATCCATTTTTGATTAAAAACTTTTCTTGGGACGTATTTCCGATTTTAATTAAACCATGTTTATTTAAGTATTCATTTAGTAGATTAAAATTTACATCACAAGTAATATCTTTGTTTCCAATATTTTCTAAAATATTTTTATTCATAGAGTGATTTGAATAACAACGAACTAACCCATTTGGATTTTTAAAAAATAAATTGTCGTATTTATTGAATCCATAGTCTACAGTCACCATAATACAATTATTAAAAAACGAAGATAATTTTGCACAAATCAAATCAATATTTTCAATTATTTCAAACTTTGAACCATCTGGAATTTTTGAAATTATTTCCTTATTAAAAAAATCAAAGTTTTTGAGTTCTTTTTTTATCTCAAGTAGTTCATTTTCTTTTAACTCTATAAATAATTTTTTTACTTCACCTTCTTCTTTTATAAATCTATTAAATGGCAAAGCGTCAAAAAATTCATTTGAAATTATACAACCAATATCAGCTTTAAAATTTATATTTAATATGTCATCTTCATTTACTTTATCAATATTTAAATAAACAACAGAGTTATAGAACTTTTTATTTTTTGATGCTGATCCTAATATGTCTTTTTTTAATTTACCTTCATTTCCGCCTACTTCAACAATTACAAATTGTCTTGGATTTTGATAATAATCCCAAATCTCTTTAATTTGTTTACAAAGTATTTTTCCGAAAGATTCATGTGTTACTGGACTTGTAAAAAAGTCTTTTGAAATGCTCGAGTTGTTATAATAACCAAATTCTTTATCGTATAAACATGAATTAATAAAATGAGCGTAATCTACAATTTTTGAATCAGAAAAGATTTTGTTTATTAAAACCCTATTTTCTGTTTTCAATTGGAACATATTCCTGTTCGTGTTCTCCTGTATAACTTAAAAGGGGTCTTAGTAAAATATTATTTTCATACTGCTCTAGGACTTGAATAGTCCACCCTGGGATTCTGCCAACAGCAAAAATTGGTACAAATAAATCTGTTGGAATTCCTAAAAGATGATAAATGACACCAGCGAAGAAATCTACGTTAGCATGTATACCTCTTCTTTGATATGGCTTCATAGCTTCCATTACTGCTACTAAAATTTCATACCAACTAGGGTCACCTTTTTCTTGGCTTAAAAACTTAACACCTTCTTGCAACTGTGCTGCTCTAGGGTCTTCAGCTTTATATACTCTGTGCCCAAAACCCATAACCCTTTCACCAGATTTTTGAAGACCTTTTACATAATCTTTGGCATTTTCGGGTGAACCTACTTCTTTAACCATTTTCATTACATTTTCTGCTGCACCCCCATGAGAAGGCCCTGATAAAACAGATATTCCAGTTGTAATTGCACTGTGAAGATCAGCTTGGGTACCAGCACAAACTCTAGCAGCAAAAGCTGATGCATTTGAACCATGATCAGCATGTACAATGAAATCTTTATCCATTAATGATGCTGTGCTATCACTAGGAATTCTACCGTCAAGCATATAAATAAAGTTTGCTGCATGTGATAATTCTTTACTTGGATCAACTGGATCTTTTCCATTCCTAATTGAATTATGCGCCATTACTATAGTTGGTACCTGCGATGTCAATCTAATTCCCTTTCTCATAGTAGCGTCATAGCTTTTGTCAGAAGCTTCTTCATCAAAAGCTGAAAGGGCAGAAACAGCTGTTCTTAAAACATCCATCGGATGAGAATCTTTTATTGATTTAATAATATCAATGACTTGTGAAGGTATCTCTCTAGATTCTTTTAAGGAACTGTTAAATGCATCAAGTTCATTCTTTGTTGGCAATTTGCCATAAAGTAAAAGATACGACACTTCTTCAAATGAAGATTTTTCAGCAAGATCATGTATATTGTAACCTCTGTATTCTAAAATACCCTCTTTTCCATTTATATATGTTGTTTTAGTTCTGTCAAAATAAACATTGTTAAGCCCTCTATGTATTTTTATCTCTTCATCGCTCATTTTTATGTCTCCTCAAGAACAGTTTTAAGACTATCATCATCATTAATCTTTGAATTTTCTTTGAATAAATTTATTAGGGATTCTATTTTTACGTCATTCAAATTTTTTCCACTTCTAAGTCTAATGGTTAATGAATTATTTTCAACCTCTTTATCTCCAATAATTACCATTAAAGGTGTCTTCATTTGCTGAGCTTTTCTGATCTTGTTGTTAAACCTATCGCTTGAAAGGTCTACTTTTCCTCTGAGCCCTTGAGATAATAATTTTTTTTCTAAAGATTTACAATACTCAAATTGATTTTCTGATATTGGAATTATTGAAAACTGTTCGGGTGATAGCCAAAAAGGAAATGATCCTCCAAAATGTTCAATTAAAATACCAAAAAATCTTTCTAATGATCCAAATATAGCCCTATGAATTAATACTACATTTTCCTTGTCACCATCTTTATTAATATAATTTAATCCGAATTTTTCAGAAGCAAAGAAGTCTAACTGCACAGTGCCTAGTTGCCATTCTCTTTCTAATGCATCTGGCACTGTTATATCTATTTTAGGTCCATAAAAAGCCCCTTCTCCATCTTGAATAGAATAGTCCATGCCTGATTTTTCAAGTATATTTTTCATAACTGACTCAGAATAATCCCACATTTCATCATTTCCTGTTCTATTTTCTGGTCTGAGAGAAAGATAAAAAGTAGGTTTATTAAATCCAAAATCTTCGTATACTTCTTGCAGCAGATTCAAAAAACTAAGTATTTCGGACTCAATTTGATCTTTGGTACAGAAAATGTGTGAATCGTCTTGTGAAAAAGATTTTACTCTAGTCAAACCATGTGACACGCCTGACCTCTCATTTCTGTGAAGTCTACCAAAATCAGCATACCTTATTGGCAAATCCTTGTATGAATGTAGTTTTGATCGAAATAAAAGATAATGAGAAGGGCAATTCATAGGCTTGATTCCCATTTTATTATCATCATTTTCTGTAAAAAACATATTCTCTTTGAAATGACTAGAATGTCCTGACAAGTCCCACAATTTTGAGCTAAAAATTTGAGGTGTAATTACCTCTTCGTAACCATATTTGTTGTATTTCTCTCTCATGTAATCCGTTAATTTATTCATTATGCATGTGCCTTTAGGCAGAAAAAATGGCATGGAAGGTGAAAATTCATCAAAATAGAAAAGATCTAAACTTGTACCTAATTTTCTGTGATCCCTCTTAGCAGCTAATTCTAATTTTTCTAAATATTTTTTTTGTTCTTCTTTTGATTCCCATGCAGTACCATAAACTCTTTGAAGCATTTTATTTTTCTCGTCACCCCTCCAATATGCTCCAGCTACATCTAGTAATTTAAATGCTTTAATATTATTTGTGCTATCAACATGGCCCCCTTTACATATATCCTCCCAACTTTCATGACTCCAAATAGTCACTTTTTCATTTTTTGGAATGCCTTCAATTATTTCTAATTTATACTTTTGGTCAGAAAATCTCTGTGCAGCTTCATCTCTTGAAACCACAGCGCCAGTAAACTTTCTTTTTGATTTGATAATCTTTTTCATCTCTGCTTCAATATTTATAAAATCTTCTTTTGAGAGTTGTTTTGGGCAATCAAAGTCGTAATAAAAGCCGTCAGCTGTGGGTGGGCCAATACCAATTTTAGTTCCAGGAAAAATATTCATTACCGCTTCAGCCATAATGTGAGCAGCGGAATGCCTTATGTTATATCTTAGTTTTTCTAAATCTTCCATTTTTGGTGGGCGATGAAGGATTCGAACCTACGACCTCAGCGATGTCAACGCTGCGCTCTAACCAACTGAGCTAATCGCCCATAACTAATTTAGTTTTGGTCTTCAGGCGTATTTTCTGAATCACTTTTTTCATTTTCTTCAATATTAGCAGTTGAATCGACATTTGATCCAATATTTTCTTTATCAACTTTAGAATCTTCTACAGAATCTTCTGCGAGTTCACCTTCTGTATCAAAATTATCTAAGTTTACTAATTTTCCGAAACCAAGTTTTTCATAACCTTCATCTGATTTATCAAGTCTTGCAGGAATTAGTCTCCCGATAATCACATTTTCCTTTAAACCACGCAACTCATCTACAGAACCGCCAACAGCTGCTTCAGTAAGAACCCTTGCAGTCTCTTGGAATGATGCCGCTGCAAGAAAACTTTCAGTTTTAAGAGAAGACCTCGTTACTCCCAGCAATACAGGACTACAAGTTGGTGGAGTTTTACCCTCTGAAAGAAGATTTTCAACCACTTCTTCGAATTTTATTTTGTCTTCAAGTTCATTTGGTAGAAATTGACTGTCACCAGTAGTTTCAATTTTAACTTTTCTTAGCATTTGCCTAACAATTAGTTCTATGTGCTTATCATGTATAGATACTCCTTGAGACCTATATACAGCTTGAACTTCGTCAATCAAATATCTTTGACAAGATTGATGGCCTAATATTCTTAAAATATCGTGAGGGCTCTTAGGGCCTGCAGTTAGAGCTTGTCCAGCTTCGACTTCTTCTCCATCTCTTACAAGAATCTGAGAAGCCGCTGGTATTAAATACTCCCGTTCGTCTGTTTTTTCATGAGATACAGAGACTGATGCTTTTTTAACTTTAGCAATTCCATGTATCTCAGATGAAAGTTTATTATCCTTAGTTATACTATCTCCTACATCAACCCAATCACCCGATTTCAAAACAGAAGGAGAACCATTTAATTTATAGTCAGCCTCTTCTTTAATTACATTAGTTACTTTGATTGTTCTACCTTGTGGGCCAACTGTAAGAGTGGTTTTTCCTTTAATCTCTGACAATATTGAAACCCCTTTTGGAGTTCTTGCTTCAAACAATTCTACCACTCTAGGAAGACCACTAGTTATGTCTAGACCAGCTACTCCACCAGTATGGAAAGTTCTCATTGTTAATTGAGTACCAGGCTCCCCAATAGACTGAGCAGCTATTATTCCAACTGCTTCTCCAAGTAATACAGGTCTTCCTGATGCCATAGATACACCATAACTTTTTTGAGAAATTCCATATTTTGATTTACAACCTAGAGGAGAATGAACCATAACTTTCTTTACCCCTAAATCTTGTATTTTATTAGCTAATTCAAAACTAATTAAAGTGTCAGTATCTGCAATAACTTCTCCAGTTTTTGGATGCAAAATATCTTCATATGGGAATCTTCCAACAATTCTTTCAGAAATTCTTGCTTGGATACTGTTATCTTCAGAATCTACAATTAACAAACCTTCATCAGTTTTATCATCTATGGATGATATTATTAAATCTTGAGCAACATCTGCTAAACGCCTAGTTAGATAACCAGAATCTGCAGTCCTCAAGGCTGTGTCTGCTAATCCTTTTCTTGCTCCATGAGTAGAAATGAAATATTCAAGCACTGACAATCCTTCAACAAAGCTTGACCTTATGGGCAGTTCAATAATTCTACCCTTAGGGTCTGACATCAATCCTCTCATTCCAGCCATTTGCCTGATCTGTTCAATATTACCTTTTGCACCAGATTCTGACATTGCATATACACCACCAAAGTAAGGAAGAGTTTCTTTAACCGCTTGTGTTAACTTTTCATTTGTTTCAGTCCACACATCAACTGTTTTTTGGTATCTTTCATTTTCATCATTTACTAAACCATCTTTAAACAACTGTTCCAGTTTATCAATTTTTGAGTCAGCGCTTTTAAGTAAATTATTCTTAGTCTTTGGAACAACAATATCTTTTATTGCAATAGTTGTTCCAGATTTAGTTGAGTATTTAAAACCGAGTAATTTTAGATTATCAAGCAACTTTGTTGTGGTATCATTGCTCTCATTTTCATGACATTGAACAACAATTTCTTGTAACCTTTTTTTATTAATTGTCTCATTAATGAAATTAATTGAATCAGGAAGAATTTCGTTAAAAATTACTCTACCAACTGAAGTAAAAAATGGATTCTTGCCATCACTTAAAGCAAGAATTTCTATTTTTTCTTTCAATTTTATTGTTCCAACTTCATATGAATAAATAGCATCTTCAGTTGAACCAAATTTTTTAACATCTTTATCTTTAACATCTTGATCTTCGTCAAATTCAGTAAGATAGTAATTTCCTAAAACTAAGTCTAAGGTTGGAGCAACAATAGGGGTTCCAGATCCCGGGCTTAACATGTTTTCAGAACTTAACATTAAACTCCTGCACTCTTGAATTGCTTCTTGAGATAAAGGAACATGCACTGCCATTTGATCACCATCAAAGTCGGCATTAAATGCAGGGCATACAAGAGGGTGTAATCTTATTGCACTACCCTCAACAAGCACAGGTTGAAATGCTTGTATTCCAAGCCTGTGTAATGTTGGAGCTCTATTTAGAAGAACCGGATGATCCTTAATTACTTCTTGTAATATGTCCCAAACTTCTTCGTCACCCGATTCAGCCTTTCTCTTTGCACTCTTAATGTTGTGAGCATAACCTTGAATTACTAGAGCATTCATTACAAGAGGTTTAAATAATTCAAGTGCCATTTTTCTTGGTAAGCCACATTCATTTAATTTTAAATCAGGCCCAACTACAATTACTGACCTGCCACTATAATCTACTCTTTTTCCAAGAAGATTTTGTCTAAACCTTCCTTGTTTACCTCTAAGCAAATCAGTTAATGATTTTAGTACATGATTATGGCTCCCCTGAATAGCTCTGCCTCTCCTGCCATTATCAACAAGGGCGTCAACAGCTTCTTGCAACATCCTTTTTTCATTTCTTACAATTATTTCAGGTGCCTCTAAGTCTAGTAAGTGTTTTAGTCTGTTGTTCCTGTTAATTACTCTTCTGTATAAATCATTTAAGTCGCTAGTTGCAAACCTTCCGCCATCAAGCTGAACCATCGGATGTAAATCTGGAGGCAACACTGGTAATACATTTAGAATCATCCATTCAGGCTTGTTTCCGCTATTTCTAAAAGCCTCAACAACTCTTAGCCTTTTAAGCGATTTCTTTCTTTTTTGACCAGAAGTAATTGCAATTTCTTCTTTAAGATCACTACTAATTGAATCAAGATCCAATTTTTTTAATAATTTTAAAACTGCATCTGCACCCATCTCAGCTGCAAAAACAGGACCAAATTTATCTTTATAATCCCTGTACATAGATTCGTTCAAAAGGTCACCGACCTTTAATGATTCTAATTCTTCAATTCTGTCTTCAACTTGAGATTCTATGTCAGTTTCTTCAGTTTCTTCAGTTTCTTTGTTTTCTTTATTTGATTCAGCAAATTCTTTTAATGTTTTAATTGCTTCTTGTTTCTTTTCATCGTCAATATTTGTCACAATATATTGTGAAAAATATAATATTCTTTCTAAATTTCTTGGAGAAATATCCAGAAGAACACCAAGTCTTGATGGGGTTCCTTTTGAAAACCATATATGAGCCACTGGTGCTGCCAGTGAAATATGACCCATTCTTTCTCTTCTAACCTTTGCCCGTGTAACTTCAACCCCACACCTGTCGCAAATTACACCTTTATATCTAATATTTTTATACTTTCCACAACCACAATCCCAGTCCTTAATTGGGCCAAAAATTCTCTCGCAGAATAACCCATCTTTTTCTGGCCTTAAAGTTCTATAGTTAATTGTTTCTGGTTTAGTTACTTCACCATAAGACCAAGCTCTTATTTGGTCAGGAGAAGCTAATGAAATTCTTATCGCATCGAAATCTGTTGAACTAGTTGTCATTATTCATCCCCCTCAGGTGTGTCATCTAATGCTTCTGTAATATTTTCGAGAGATTCTTCGATAATGTTTTCAGACCCATCAATATGAGCAGATTCAGTTAATTGTTTAGCAAGATCCTCAATAGTTTCTTGTTCTGTGTCAGGTAAAGAAATCTGACTTGTTAAATCATCAGGAAGTTCATAACTTTCAAATTCTCCTGTATTTAAATCATCATCATTTTGACCAAGATTTCCGCTAACAGAATTTTCTGAAATTAATTCAATTGAAAGACCAAGCCCTTGAAGCTCTTTGAGAAGAACTTGAAAAGACTCAGGCATTCCTGGTTGGGTTACTTTTTCACCTTTCACAATTGCTTCATAAGTTTTTACTCTTCCTACAACATCATCAGACTTTACAGTAAGCATTTCTCTAAGTGTATGAGCTGCACTGTAAGCTTCTAAAGCCCATACTTCCATTTCTCCAAATCTTTGACCTCCAAACTGAGCTTTACCGCCTAAAGGTTGTTGTGTAATCAATGAGTAAGGTCCAGTAGATCTGGCATGAATTTTATCTTCAACTAGATGTATTAACTTCAATATATACATATTTCCAACAGTTACAGGCTGGTCAAAAAATTCACCTGTTTTTCCATCTCTAAGTATTGTTTTTCCAAAGATTGGTGCTGATAAACCTTCGTTTACTTGCACGTCTAATGCAGATTGCATTAAATCAGCATCTTTCATATTACTTGTTTCAATGCCAGCTTCTTTTTTTAGCCAAATACTTAAACAAGCTTTAGAGGCATAACCTTTATTGTTAGGATTATCAGAAAAAACTTTTTCTGCTTTAAATCCATTAGATTTCAACCAATTACCTACCTTGTCCCAATCAATCTTTTCATCATCAAGGTCTATCTTATTTGTTGATTCTGATTCTTGGACAAACCAAGCTCTAGCAAGCATATCTTCAACGGTTATTGTATCTGCGCCAGAAAATACAGGAGTTCTTGCTTTAAAACCTAAAAGATCTGCTGCCCTTCCAAGGTGTGTTTCTAGAATTTGACCTAAATTCATTCTAGAAGGAACTCCAATTGGATTTAAAATAATGTCTACAGGCGTTCCGTCTGGCAAACAAGGCATATCTTCTTCTGGTAATATTTTTGAAATAACACCTTTATTTCCATGTCTACCAGCCAATTTATCCCCCTCAGTAATTTTTCTTTTTTCTGCGATCCATACTCTCACCAAATCTTGAACTCCAGCTGGAAGATTAATTCCTCCCCTTTTTCTTGGTTTAAGATCTTTTCTAGAAATTCTTCTTACATTTATTACTTTTCCATATTGACCGTGCCGCACCCTTAAAGATGAGTCTTTAACATCTCGGGCCTTTTCTCCGAATATTGCTCTAAGCAATTTCTCTTCAGATGTTAATTCTGTTTCACCTTTTGGAGTTATTTTTCCAACTAAAATGTCACCAGGCCTGACACTTGCTCCGACTTGAATAATTCCTTCTTCATCTAAATTAAGTAATGTGTCTTCTCCAACATTAGGAATATCTCTAGTAATTTCTTCATTTCCTAATTTAGTTTCTCTTGCCTCAATTTCAAATTTTTCAATGTGCACAGAAGTAAATTTGTCTTTCTTAACTAAATTCTGATTCAAAATAATGGCATCTTCATAGTTATAGCCACCCCAACTCATAAAGGCAACGGTTAAATTTTGACCAAGAGCTAATTCACCACCATCTGTTGATGAACTGTCAGCTATAGGTTGACCAACTTCTATTTTTTGGCCCTTAGTCACAATTGGTACATGATTTATACATGTACCTTGATTAGACCTCATAAATCTTCTTAGGTCGTAAGTATGTACAGTTTTATCATTATCTATTATTTGGATTTCAGTACTTGTAGATGAACTTACTACTCCATCGTGTCTTGAAACTAGAACTTGGCCACTTTCTTGGGCAACCCTTTTTTCCATCCCCGTACCTACTAGCGGAGATTCAGGCAATAGCAACGGCACCGCTTGTCTTTGCATATTTGACCCCATTAGCGCCCTATTAGCGTCGTCATGTTCTAAAAAAGGTATTAATGATGTTGAAACACTTACTAGTTGTAGGGGAGAGACATCTAAGTGAGTTAAATTTTGTGGCTGAATTTTTCTAACAGCTTCACCTTCTCTTACGTCAACAGTTGCCGATAGAATTTGACCTTTGCTATCAACTTCAGTTGTAGACTGTCCAATAATTTTATCTTCCTCTTCATCTGCAGACATGAATTCTACATCTTGAGGTACTTTAGTTACGTAAGGAACAACTTTAATATTAAAAGCTTTTTTAGTAGATAATTCTTTGAAATGTTTTTCTGTTACTTCATCGCCCGTTTTTAATAAAATTTTATTACCAATTTTTACGTCTTCAAATACATTCCTAGATATTATGTCTTTATCATCAGAACTTATTTCGTTAAAAACTTTTCTGTATGGTGTCTCGATAAATCCGTAATCATTTGTTTTTCCGTAAACAGCGAGAGAGCCTAATAATCCAATGTTTGGTCCTTCTGGTGTTTCAATTGGGCAAATTCTTCCATAATGACTGTGGTGAACATCTCTTACATCAAAACCTGCTCTCTCTCTAGATAATCCGCCTGGACCTAATGCAGAAAGCCTTCTTTTATGTGTTAATTCTGAAAGTGGATTGGTTTGATCCATAAATTGTGAAAGTTGAGAACCTCCAAAAAACTCCCTTAATGAAGCAACAATTGGTCTTATGTTAACTAATGCAGCCGGAGTTGTTACTTCTGGGTCCATTTGAGTTGTCATTCTTTCTTTGATAACTCTTTCCATTCTCAATAATCCAACCCTAATTTGATTTTGTATTAACTCTCCTACCCCTCTTACTCTTCTGTTTCCAAGATGGTCAATGTCATCAGCGTTAACAGTTTCATTATTAATTCCGATCAGATGTTTGAGTACAGCAACAATATCCTCATTTGTTATTATCTTTTCTGATAATGGTGTTTCGCTACCAAGTTTCTTGTTCAATTTATATCTACCGACTCTACCTAGATCATATTTTCTAGGATTAAAAAATAAATCATTAACAAGATTGTTTGCATTATTTACATTTGGAGGTTCACCAGGTCGAATTCTTTTGTAAAATTCGATTAAAGCTTGGTCTCTAGTCTTAACAGAACTATCTTTTTCAAGGGTAGTTTTAATAAATTGAAAGTCAGTATTATCTATGTCTTTAAATGTATCTAATATTTCTTGGTCCGACTCAATCCCTAAGCACCTTAAAAAAGTAGTAATTGGAGATTTTCTCTTTCTGTCTATTTTTACAGTTATTAAATTTCTGTTTGAAGTCTCAATTTCAATCCATGCTCCTCTGTAAGGAATAATTTTTGCATCACATAATTTTCTACCAGAAGCAGGATCAGCGTTTGATTGAAAATAAGCACCAGGGGACCTTACAAGCTGAGATACTATAACTCTTTCTGCGCCATTAATTATAAACGTCCCATATTTGGTCATTTTAGGTATATCACCCATAAATAAAACCTGCTGCTTGACTTCTTGAGTTGAGAGTATTTTTAATTCAACAGTTACATATAAAGGGGCAGAATAGGTAACCTCCTCTTTTCTGCAGTCTTCCTCAGATCGGATTGGTTCCCTTATTTCATGGTCAATAAATCGTACTTCAAATCTTTCACCACTTGAGTCGTCTATTGGAGAAATTTCATCAAATAACTCCTTGATACCATCATTCAATAGCCATTCATAACTTTCTTTCTGAATATGCACTAGATCAGGAGCAACAAAGTTGGTTTCACCAATAGAGCCAAAGTTTTTTATTGAACTCCTATTGCTATTGTTGGGGATGCTTAAGACCATTCAGAGTTCTCCTTTACAATCTAAAATAAACGTAAAAAACCTCGATCAAATCGAGGTTTAATTTAGATTAGTTTTTAAATCAAATATTTTTTTTGCAACTTTGTTTAATAATCCTTACATAAATTTAAGGGAAAAAACCAAAAATTTACGAAAATTAAGTAACTAGATTATTATCTACAGAAAATAAAAATTGTCAATAGCAAAAATAACAATAATTAGATATCAAACTTATATCATTATTTACAATTTAATTATATATTAATTGATTGAAAATTATTTTTGGGGAAGAAGGAAATTTGATAACTGTTTTTACACATCCTGAATGTGAATATTCTAAAATGCTAATTGACGACCTAGTTGAATCAGGTGAAGATTTTCAAAATATAGATTTATTAATTGATCCTGAATTTTGGAATAGCGTTGAAAATGTTTGCAAAGGTAACAGAATGACCCCAATAACTATTTATGAGGATGGATCGCATCTAGTTGGTTACAATGGCGTTGCATCAAAATTTTAAATTTGCTTGACCTAACTTAAGCTTTAACAGTATTATTTTCAACAATAAATGGCCCCGTGGTGTAGTGGTTTAACACGCCTCCCTGTCAAGGAGGAGATCGGCAGTTCGAGTCTGCTCGGGGTCGCCATCAAAGAGTATTTTTATTTATTAATTCAAAATCGTAAACACATCCATTCCATGCTCCTCCACTTAATGATTGCAAATGAGCCCACAAGATAGTGTCTTCAGGAAGTCCATCCTGAGGTTTGAGGTCACTTCGTAATTCCCTTCGTTCTAACTCATCGTTACCCCATTTTACCCCTTTACTGTGACCATCTTCACCAATTAAATTAATTGACCCCTCAAGATTTATTGTATCTATATTAATTTCGATTAAATCATTTTCTTTAAGTTTTCCTATTGGCCCACCATCTAATGCTTCTGGGCCAATATGACCAATGCAAGCACCAGTTGAAACACCAGAAAATCTACCGTCAGTAATCAAAGCCACTTCTTTTCCGTAGCTTAAATACTTAAGAGCTATAGTTATTTGGGCAACTTCCTGCATTCCGGTTCCTTTAGGTCCTCCGCAAACAATCACCATAATATCGCCAGCCTTTATCCCATTTTCACCTTTATCTTTGACCGCTTTAATAGCATCGGCCTCAGAAATAAAAATTCTAGCAGGTCCAATTTTTCTATAAACCCCATCGTCGTCAATAACAGATTTATCAATTGCTGTACTTTTCACTACAGATCCTTCTGGAGATATATTTCCTTTTGGAAAAGTTACTGTAGATGTCATATTTTTTTTCTTGGAATTTTCTAATGAATGAACAACATCCTCAGGGTCAATATTTCTTGTGTTTTTAAGTTGCTTTCTTACAAAGTCTCTTTTTTCAGACTGCTCCCACCAATCAAGATTTTCTTTTAAAGTTAAACCTGTTGAAGTTATAACATCTAAATTAAGCAAACCTTCATCTCTAAGCTTTAACATCACTTCTGGAACGCCGCCTGATGAAAAAAATACTGAAGTTGGAAAACCATTTGGCCCATTTGGTAATACATCTACCAATCTTGGGGTTAACTTATTTATTCTTATCCAGTCCTCAACTTTCATTATATTTTCCTTAACAGCATGTGCAACGGCCGGCAAATGAAGAATTAAATTTGTAGATCCTCCACAGGCAGCATGAACAATCATTGCATTTTCAAATGCTTTCGAGGTTAATATATCTTTGGTTTTTATATTTTTATCAATTAAGTTTCTCAGTGCAATTGCAGATCTTCTGCCTGTATCAATCCATAAATTTGTTCCTGAAGGGGTAAGTGCTGCATGTGGCAATGTCATCCCTAATGATTCCGCTACAACCTGACTTGTTCCTGCAGTTCCGAGGAATTGGCACCCTCCTCCCGGTGAAGCACATGATTTACACCCCATATCTTGGGCATACTCTAATGTAACTTCATTTTGTGCAAATCTTGAACCAATTGATTGGATTTTTGCGGTGTCCTCTCCATTTTCTACAGCTAAAGTTACACCGCCAGGCATAATTATTGTTGGCTTATCAGGAGTGCCTGCTAAAGCCATCATCATTGCAGGCAAGCCTTTGTCGCATGTTGCAATACCTAAAACTCCTTTAGTTGTTGGAATTGATCTACTTAACCTTCTCATAACAATAGCTGCATCATTCCTATATGGAAGACTGTCCATCATACCTGAGGTTCCTTGACTTCTTCCATCACAAGGATCAGAACAGTAAGCAGTGTATGGGACGCCTCCCATTTCTTGAATTTGTTCAGCTGCAGTTTTAATAAGCATTCCAAGTTCAAAATGCCCTGTATGGTGTCCTAATGCAATTGGAGTTCCATCATCTGACCTCATTCCGCCCATGGTACTCAAGATCATGTATTGAGTGCCCCATAACTTTTTAGGATCCCAGCCCATACCAACATTTTGACTCTGTGCAAAAATGTTTCCACTTGGCTCACTGATAAGCATTTTTGCAGAAAATTCAATTTTTCCAGCAGGCCCTTCAGCATGAGTTTCAAAGTCCCACGAATCAGGCGCAACTCGTTTATTTCCTAAGACATCCATTTGACTATTTTATCAATTTCTGAAATTCTTGCTTAAATTTTAATAATGAGTTTTCTTCGTTTTTTGATGGGAGCACTTTTCCTGGTTTAAATTCTTTAATTGATATTTTTTTATTATTAAAACTCATATTTTTTGAATATTCTGAAAGTAATAATTTAGATCTGTTGTACGAATAGTAACCGCTTTCAGATAAATTTTTATCTGTAATATTTATTGCAAATTTATTTTTTGAATCAGAATTAATTAAACAAGATATTAAGGCAACTGGATTTCGAAAATGAATATTTAAATTTTCGTTTAAAAAATTAGAATTAAAACTTTGTTCATCTTTTTCAAATAAAGAAGCATTGTTAACAAGGCCTTTTATTTTATACTTATCGAATATATTTTTATTAAAATAACTAAACGAATATAGATTTGATAAGTCAATTTTAATTTTAATTATGGAGATTTTAGGAAATTTATTTTCAATTTCTTTAGAAATTATTTGTATTTTTTTATTAGAATTAAAATAGTGAAGAATTATGTTTTCACCCATTTCAGCAAAAACTTCACAAATAGTTTTTCCTAATTTTCCTGTTGATCCTGTAATAAAAATATATTCTTTATTTTTCATTTTAATCCTAATAAAAATTTAGCATTTGAGGATGTTAACTTTTGAATGTTTTCAGCCCCAATGCTTTTTATTTCACTTAAAACTCTTGATGGGTTAAGGATAGGAAAATCACTGCCGAATAATATTTTTTCAGCTCCAATTATTTTTATTGAAATTTCAAATATGTCTTTATTATATAAATAACTAGTTGCTGCAGTATCATAATAAACATTTTGTGATAATTCTTTTACTTCTTTCATTAATTCATAAAAAAATAATCCTCCACCCCAATGAGATAAAATAATTTTATTTTCAGGAAAAAGCTTTATAAATTCATACATTTTGTTGAGTTCGACATTTCCTTTTCCAGGATAGATATGTCCAACCGGTTCAGAACAATGTATTGAGATTGGTAAATTTGAATTTAAGGCCATTTGCATTGTATCTTTCCAAATTTCGTAATCAGTCATTTCTAATTTTTGAACTGACGGATGAATTTCACCAATTCCCTTTGCTCCAAGAGATATACACCTTTCTAATTCATCGTTACTTCTTTTTCCAAATCTGGGATTTACTGAACAAAAGGGGATTAATTGATTATTGTTTTTTGAGCAATTTAAATTGTAATCATTACTCATTTTCAAAACATCAAAGTTTGTCCACCCATAACCCAAAATTACAGATTTAGAAATTTTATGTTTAGACATATTTTTTAAAAGTTTTGAAATATCTGAAGTCAATTTACTTCCATCAAACATTTCTTTAAAAACTTCATCGTTTCCAAAGCTT
>JAYYQG010000022.1:0-7736 GCA_036128515.1 Chloroflexota bacterium | reverse complement strand
TTATATTAGTTTTTTTATTTTTTAAAATTATTTATTTGAAGTCATGTCGACAAACAATTTATGTATTCTTAAATCATCTGTTAATTCAGGATGAAAACTAGTTCCAAAAATATTATTTGATTTAACAGCAACAGGGGTTCCGTCATAAGTTGATGAAAGTATTTCAATATCTTCCTTAGTATCTACAATTTTAGGTGCCCTAATAAATATTGCTTCAAAATCTTCACCTTCAAAATTTATTTTTTCAACAAAGCTGTCAACTTGTCTTCCATAAAAATTTCTAGATGTTGTTATATTTAAAAGTTTTAATGGCTTAGGATCATTTTCAGTTATATTGTTTGAAATTAATATTAGTCCCGCGCATGTTCCCCAAATCGGAAATCCCTCCAAAGCTTTTTTGGTTATAACCATGTCCAACTTTGTACTTACTAATAATTTTGATATAGCAGTACTTTCTCCACCAGGAATAACTAAAGAATCACAGTTATTTAGTTCATCAATTGATTTAACAAGTTCCGTATCTACTTGAAGCTTATTAAAACAAGCCTGATGCTCATGAAAATCACCTTGTAAGGCTAGGATACCGATTTTCAAATTGGACTAAACTCCTCTTTTTTCAAGCCTGTCTTCTTTAGGTAATGAAGAAATGTTAATTCCAACCATGGCTTCACCTAAATCTTCAGACACTCTAGCTAAAATATCAGGATTTTCATAGTGAGTGGTAGCTTGGACAATTGCTTTTGCCCTTTTTTCTGCATCACCAGATTTGAAAATACCAGAACCAACAAACACTCCATCTACACCAATTTGCATCATTAATGCAGCATCAGCAGGAGTAGCAATACCACCTGCAGCGAAATTAACAACAGGAAGTCTTCCTAATTTTTTTATTTCAAGCAATAGTTCATATGGAGCACCAAGGTTTTTGGCCTCTGTCATCAATTCTTCTTTATCTAACATTAACACTTTTTTTAGTTGAGTATTTACTGTTCTGGCATGATATACAGCTTGTACAACGTCGCCAGTTCCAGCTTCACCCTTAGTTCTTATCATTGCCGCACCTTCACCAATCCTCCTCAAAGCTTCCCCTAAATCAGTAGCTCCGCATACAAACGGCATATTGAAGTCCCACTTGTTGATGTGAAAATTGTTATCGGCAGGAGTTAGCACTTCAGATTCATCGGCATAATCAACTCCAAGATGTTGTAAAATTTGTGCTTCAGCAAGATGCCCTATCCTGCACTTTGCCATAACAGGGATTGATACAGACGATATGATTTCTTTTATCATTTTAGGATCTGACATTCTTGCAACCCCACCATCTTTTCTGATATCTGCTGGTACTCTCTCTAGAGCCATGACCGCTACAGCACCTGATTGTTCAGCAATTTTGGCTTCATCTGCGTTAATAACATCCATTATTACTCCGCCCTTAAGCATTTGAGCAAGACCACCTTTGAGCCTCCAACTGCCAGTCTCAATGTTCATATCTTTATTTTTTTTGGCTTTTGAGCCAACTAAATTTTTAAGTTCAATTTTTTCTTTAGAAGTTGCCATAATTTGTATATTTGTAGTTAGTAATGTTTGAATATAAATACTATTCTACAACAAAATTTAAAGTTTAGATGAAATTAACTTAACTAAATCAAATGTTCTATTTGCATAACCCCATTCATTATCATACCAACCAACCACTTTAAAAAGTCCGTTTGAAGTTTGAATAGTTGATAATGAGTCAATTATAACGCTGTTTGAGTTTCCTTTAAAATCTTGTGAAACAAGTGGATCTGTACAATATTGAATAATATTTCTTAGGTATGTTTCAGAAGCTTTTTTTAATTCATTATTTAATTCATCAACATCGGTATCTTTTTCTAATGAAAATGTAAGATCTGTAACAGAAACTGATGCTGTAGGAACCCTATATGCCATTCCATCAATCTTGCCTTTCATTTCAGGGATAACATTTACAACTGCTTTGGCTGCTCCTGTTGTTGTTGGTATGATATTTTCTGAGGCTGTTCTTGCCCTCCTTAAGTCAGAATGTGGTTGGTCGAGAACGCTCTGATCATTAGTGAAAGAATGAATTGTTGACATTAAAGCATTCTTAATACCAAATTGATCGTTTATAACCTTAACCATAGGCGCTACACAATTTGTAGTACACGATGCATTAGAAATAATATTGTGATTATTTTCATCGTAGCTTTGGTCATTAACACCCAGCACAATTGTTATATCTTCATCCGTTGCAGGGGCAGAAATTATTACTTTTTTTACCGTGCCATTTAAATGCTTAGATGCTTCACTTTTCTTAGTGAAAATTCCAGTACTTTCAACAACTATATCAACATCATAATCTGACCAATTAATTTTGGATGGGTCTTTTTCAGAAATTTTATTTATTTTTTCACCATTAATTATTATTTGATTTTCATCGGATTCAACTTTTCCATTAAATTGACCATAACTAGTATCATATTTAAAAAGATGCGAAGAAGTTTTGGTATTTGAAAGATCATTTACTGCAGCTATTTTAATATTCTCATTTCCTAATAATAACTTTGTAAGTTGCCTTCCTATTCGACCAAAACCATTTATTCCAATTTTTGATATTTTCATTTGAAAGTTCCTACGATATTGTTTTTGGGTAAGTAATGATACTTATCTTTAATAATGTCATGAATTATTAGAAGCCTATTATATTTATTTACTCTTTCACCTCTCGCAGGTGCTCCAGTTTTAATTTGAGTTGAATTAGTTCCAACAGCAAGATCAGCTATAAATGTATCTTCTGTTTCACCAGATCTATGACTGATGATAGTTTCAAAATTATTATTTTGAGCTAGTTTGATATTTTCAATTGTTTCACTGACTGTGCCAACTTGGTTTAATTTTATAAGTATCGAATTTCCTGCATTTTCATCTATCCCTCTTTTTAAGAATTTTTTTTGAGTGACATAAAGGTCATCGCCAACTAATTGAATATTTTTTCCAATGCTTTTAGTTAAATTTTGCCAGCCACTCCAATCATCTTCTGATAAACCATCCTCAATGCTATATATAGGATATTTTTCAACTAAATTTTTATACATAATTGTTAATTCGCTTGAAGATATTTTTTTACCTTCAGACTTTAGGTTATATATATCTAAAGAACTGTCATAAAATTCACTTGCAGCTACGTCTAAGGCGAATTTAATATCACTACCTAAATTAAAGTCAGTTTGTGATACAGCATTAGTTAATAATTCTAATGGCCCTTCATTTGTTAATCCTGGCGGAGCAAATCCACCTTCATCGCCCAGGGTTGTAGGGTAATTTTTGCTTTCAAGTAGCTTTTTTAATTTATTATAAATTTGAAAACCTGCGGAGATAGATATTTCAAAATTTTCTATTCCAACTGGCACAATCATATATTCTTGAAAATCAGTTGAATTAAATGCGTGAGAACCTCCATTGAGGACGTTAAACATTGGATTAGGCAATTTGTAATTATTTAATTCTGAGTCATATAATTTTCTAATTAATTCAAATAATTCAATATTATTGGATGCAGCCGAAGCTCTTGCGCAAGCCATTGAGATCGACAAAATTGAATTTGCCCCAAGCCTGCTCTTGTATTCAGTGCCATCAATATCTATCATTTTTGAATCAATTTCATTCAATTTATTAATATTCATCCCCATTAAATTTGGTCCTAATTCATCTGTAATATTTTTTATAGCAGTTAATACTCCTTTACCATTGAAATATTTTGGGTCGTTATCTCTTAGCTCCAAAGCTTCTTTTGAGCCTGTACTGGCTCCTGAAGGAACAAAGCTGAATCCCATGTTTCCATTAGAAGTTTTAACAAGGGTATAAATTGTTGGGTTTCCTCTTGAATCAAGTACCTGCCTTGAATAAATATTTGAAATTTTCTCAATCATAATTATTTAAAATTTTCCTTTGTTCAATAAAAATTTTCTCAATACATTTTTTTCCTAAATCAATCATTTGATTAAGTTCTATTGTTGAAAATGTGCCTTTTTCTCCTGTGCCTTGAATTTCTATTATTTCATAAGACGAATTCATGACCAAGTTAAGATCAACTTCTGCGTTTGAATCCATTTCATAATCAAGATCATCTACAATTTTCCCATTTACTTTTCCGACACTAATAGCAGCAATAGGTGTAATTTCTTTATCAATTATTAAATCAGGTAACCTCTTTTTTAAAGCAATAGCTAGGGCTAGAAAACCTCCATTTATTGATGCTGTTCTTGTTCCGCCATCAGCATTAATGACATCGCAGTCAACATAAATTGAATTTCCAGGAATATTTGATAAATCAATTGTGCCTCTTAAAGATCTACCTATAAGCCTTTGAATTTCTTGAGATCTTGGACTTTTTTTACCTCTACTTATCTCTCTTGGGACTCTAGAAGACGTACTTGCAGGAAGCATAGAATATTCTGCTGTGATCCATCCGCCATTGTTTAGCCATTCAGGCACTTTATTCTCAAAAGTTGCTGTACAAATTACTTCGGTTTTTCCACTTTGATAAAGAATAGAACCTTCTGCATTAGATATTATATTTGGGGTAATTTTTATTGGCCTCATACAAATGAATATTAATAAGTGTTACATTACATATGATAACTTTTTAATATCAAATGTCTATGAATAATAAAAATAATAAATTTCTAGTATATGGTGGTGGTGGCATAGGTAGTTACTTTGCAGGGTCTTTATCAAAAAATTCACATGATGTGACTTTACTCACTAGGGGGGATCATTATGAAAAAATTAAATCTAATGGGCTTAAAATGGACACAAATTGGGGTAAAAATATCGAAAATCTTAATTTAGTAAGAACAATAGATAATGAATATGATGTAGTTATACTTGCTGTAAAAACATACTCAGTTAAGAGTATCTTGGATGATTTAAGAAATTTAAATAGTGGCTCAAAAATCCTCTGTATTCAAAATGGAACATTTACATATAATTTCCTTTCTGAAAAATTAGAAAATACTGGAATAGAAGTAATTGATGGTTTGACGTGGATAGACGCTATCAGAAAAGAAAACGGAAGCGTAATTCAATTTGGAAATGAAGCAAAAATAATAATAGGTAAACATGGAATATCAGAAAGCTTGGAACATGATTTAATTTATTTATCAAACATAATAAATTCTAGAAATATTCAATTTGAGTACACAAATGACATAAGAAAGGCAGTATGGGAAAAATTAATTATGGTAGCTTCAATTGGGTCAATTATGTGCTACTCAAATATGGATGCTAAAAACACTGTAAATGATAAGTCATATTTAAAGATATTAGAAGGAATGATTACTGAAATGACCAACGCATCAATTTCTATCGGGATAAATATCGATAAAAACTACGCCAAAGATACTCTCAGGTATATCTTAGGTAGATCTGAAAGCCTTCATTCATCATTAAAGGAAGATTTTGATCATAATAGGCCTCTTGAATTAGATCAAATTTTAGGTGAAGCATATAGAACTGGCATAAATAACAATGTTGATATGCCAAATTGTAAGATGGTTTATGAAAAGCTAATTAAATTTGTAAAAGTATAATAAGTAGCTATTTATTGTTATTTGAAATTGAAATTGTTATTTCATAATCAGAATCATCAATAAACCTGTTTAATTCCAAAATATCAGGATCAATTTTTGAGATTTTTATAAAATTTCCTCCATAAAAAAATTCATAATCTTTCAATTGTTCTTTATATATAAATTCGTCAAAAGTATTAAATCTAGGTGTTTCCAAAATCAAATGAATTAATGTTTTTGGATTGTGAATACAACTACCAGGATTTGAGATATTTTCGTTATTATCTGTTGGGTCAGGGCATCTTGAATCTTCGCTAATATCAATAAGCCTAATTATTGTATTAGTAGATTTTTCATAAACAGCTTCATTAATTTTAATTTTGAAATCTTCATCAATATTTACTTTTTTAAAATTTAATTCAGGATTAATTAGTGCCTTTGAAAAAACCTTTTCTTCAGTATCAATTATATTTTTTATTTTAAGAGAAGAGTTCTTGTTTTGAGTATTTATGAATATAAGTTCTGTTAAATTTTTATCAACAATTTCTTCTTCCGGAGGCACTGAATTAAGAGTTACAACATAATTAATATTTGAGTAATTTTTTAGAAATACACTAACTTTTCCTTCAGAAAATTCATATCCAGAATATTCAAGTTCCTTGTATTCAGTTTCACCTGCTTCTGATCCACCGGAGCATGAAAAACCAATTAAAAACAACATAAATATAATCAAAATAGAAAATATATTTATCCTGACATTGTTCATAGAAATATTATTTTACTTTGCTTTAACAATTGAAACTAATATAATTTTTATCTAGATTAAAATTAACATCATTTTTGAAAGGAATTCAATTGGGAAAAGAATTAGCTTTTTTTGAAGGGAAAATTGTGCCTGTTGATTCAGCAAAAGTAGGCATAATGACTCATGCATTACATTATGGTACAGCTGTTTTCGAAGGAATTAGAGGAAACTGGAACCCAATTAAAGAAAAAATGTTTGTTTTTAGACTTAAGGAGCATTACGAACGCCTCATTAAAGGTTGCAAGATTTTAAACATGGATATTAATTATTCAGTTCAAGATTTGTGCAACATAACAATTGATTTGATTAAAGCATCTGAATATAAAGAAGATATTTACATTAGGCCGCTTGCATATAAGAGCGAAGAAAAAGTTGCTAATTTAAAATTGCATGAGCTAGACAGTAGCTTCGCTTTAATGATAGTTCCTTTCGGAAATTATATAGATAATGAAAAACCAATTAGGTGCCAAACTTCTTCATGGAGAAGACCTCATGATTCAATGATGCCTACTGGAGTTAAATTGTCTGGTCTTTATACAACAAGTATTTTGGCAAAAACTGAGGCAATTATGGCAGGTTTTGATGAAGCAATATTATTAAATTTTGATGGTAGTGTTTCCGAGGGAAGTGGTGAAAACCTTTTTATGTTAAGGGATGGAGATTTAGTTACACCTTCTGAAACTGAAAATTGTCTTTTAGGAATAACAAGAGATTGCGTTTTTGAAATAGCTTCAAATGAATTTGGAATGGAAATAAAATCCAGAAAAATACATAGAAGTGAAATATATCTTGCTGATGAAGTATTTTTAACAGGTACAGCAGCTCATATTACAAGTGTTGGTCAACTTGATAATAGAAATATAAGTTCAGGAAATATAGGAGAATTTACAAAGAAAATACAAGATAAGTATTTTAAAATTGTGAAAGGTGATGAGCAAAAATATATTAAATGGTGTACAGAAATCTCAATAATTTAATTGTTTACAATCAAATTAGGATTTTCCCAACAATAAACTTTTTCTAGTTTACTTCTATCAATTCCAGTTAATTTGCAAAGTCTAGAAAAACCCTTTTCTAAATCATTTAACTTATTAAATCCACTTACAGTAATAATTGAATTTTGACTTTCCATATGTTTGATTATTTTTTCTGATTTCTTATTCCTAAATTCATAAAAATCAAAAATATCTATATCAAACAAACAGCCCATTTCAAATAATTCATTTATTGTTTTCTGATTTTTACTAATGGGGCTGTGAACAATATTTGTAATTATTGGTAAATAATTATTATTTACTAGATATCTGAGCTTTTCATTGAAATTGAAAGGGACTCCATATGTTGGAAATTTACAAATTATA
>JAYYQG010000021.1:0-16581 GCA_036128515.1 Chloroflexota bacterium | reverse complement strand
ATGCAATCATTATCTGATTTGGGAATTACCGTTGTTCAAACACAATTAAATAATACATCAGAAGGAAGGGTCAACGACATTCTTTTTGCAGCTTACATACTAGATGAACTTGAAAGTGCAAAAATCCTTATTGATGCTATCAATGAACAAATTGAATACATTGAATTTATAAAAAGCAATATTGGGGATACTGATTTAGATAAAAATGTTTTATCTGTTACTTATTATGATGCATATTGGGCAGCTGGGGCAGGATCTACAGAGGGAAGCATTATAGAACTTGCTGGATACAATAATATTGCTTCAGAAAAGGGTGTCGTTTCAAATAATATGGTAACTAAAGAGTCATTAATTGATATGTCCCCGGATATAATTGTCATACCTCAGTCTATTGAATGGGGGGGTCAAGATTTTTTTGATAATTTGTTTTTAGATGATAGTTTTAGCTCAATTCCGGCAATTCTAAATGAAAAGGTATTTATGGTTGATACTAGCCACTTTACTACCCTTTCACATTTTAATATTTTAGGCTCAATTGATTTGATAGATCTTATAGCACCTAATTTTTTGGATGACGTTGAAAGACCAGTCCTTAAAGCTTGTTATCAATGTTTTAAATAATATTAAATAAGTTTTGAAATTAGAATTAAAAAATATTAAATTTGAACCTGAAAAAAAGGTTGTTATTGATGATATTAGTTTAAATATTAATGCCGGGATAACAACCTTTCTGGGTCAAAATGGCTCAGGGAAAACTACATTGATGAAAATGATTAGTAATATCACAGACCAAACTTCAGGTGAGATATTTATTAATAATCAAAATATAAACAAATTAAGTAGAAATTACCTATCCAAAACCTTGTCATATGTATCCCAAGATAGGGAAAATTTGCAAGGATTTACAGTTTTTGAATATGTTGAAATGGGTCGCTTTCCTTATCAAAATTTAATCGGAACATATGATGAAAGTAGTAAAAAAATTATTGATAAATCTTTAAAGTTAATAAATATGGATAAAAGAAAGAATGAATTTGTGAATAATTTGTCAGGCGGAGAAATGCAAATTCTTAGAATTGGCAGATCACTTGTTCAAGATGTAGATTTAATATTATTGGATGAGCCTACTTCTAACCTTGATATTAATAATACTATCTTAGTAAAAGAATTAATATTAGAACTCAGCAATAAGGGAAAAGATATTATCATCTCTACTCATGATATAAATTTCGCCAAGTCAATTTCCAATTATATTTTCATGATAAAAAAAGGAAAGGTTTTTGATCATGGTGAAGCCAAGAGTGTTTTAACTAAAAATAATATAATTAAATGCTATGATCTAAGCAATTTTGAAAGCTTGGATATTATAATTTCTTAACTGCCTCATCGTTCTCAGCCAATATTTTAAGTAATTGAAATGTATATATTCCTGTTGTTGAGCATCTATCTGCATTAGACCATAAAAATTGATAAGCATAATTTCCTATAACCAAATGATCAACAATAAATATATCATGTGGAACAGAATCTACATTTAAAATATTTCTACCTGTCATTTCTTCAACACAATTTGCACAAGGGCATTGTAGTCTAAGGTATCTATAAGGAAACAGGTACCTGTCATCAGAAAAGGATAAAATAAGACCTTCATCAGTTAAATTAAATTCATTTGGTTCATTTATACTCATATCTTATTTCATAATGTATCATAGATAATTATTAATTTGGTTTTATATGAAAAAAATTTATAAAGTTGCTGTTGTTGGCGCAGGTTCTATCTCCCAAGCTCACATGAATGGCTATAATTTAAATAAAGATAGAGTAGAAATTGTTGGTGTAGTTGACCCATATAAAATTGCTCAAGATGAATTTAAGAATCAATATTCTATAAAAAATTCTTACTCATCTATTGATGATTTATTCAAGGATTGCACTCCAGATATAGTTAGTATTTGTACTTGGCATTCCCTACATCATGTACAAACAATTGATATAGCAAAGCGTGGTGTAAGGGCTATAATTTGTGAAAAGCCTATGGCAATTGGTTCTGGCCCAGCACAAGAGATGCTGGATGCATGTAAAGAAAATGATGTTGAACTAATAATTTCCCACCAAAGAAGATTTACGCCTGGTTGGGAAAAAGCAAAAGAAATTGTAGATTCAGGATTAATTGGAAAAATTCAATTTGTTGAATTAAAGGCTCTAGAAGGTTTATTAAATTGGGCTACACATAATATTGATGGATCAAGATACATAATTGGTGACCCTGAAACAAAATGGGTTTTTGGTGCTGTTGAAAGAACAACAAATAAATACGAAAGGAACACAGTTATTGAGGACGCATGTATGGGTTTATTTGAATACACAAACGGAATTCAAACATTTGTTCAGTCAGATTTAAATCAATATGACTACACGTCTAAATGGAAAACTAACCATCCAATAGTTATAAGAGGTGAAAAAGGAGTTCTTGATATAACTGAATATGAAATAAAAATGCTTGGAGATGGAAAAGGATGGAAAACAATCCCTGCCGATATACCAAAAGAAAAAATTGACCCAATTGGTGGAGAAACAAATGGCAAACTTGTAAAAGAATTAATTGAATTACTGGATGGAGAAATTAGCAATCATAGATGCTCTGGGGATAGTGCAAAGAAAACATTGGATATAATGATGTCAATATATCAATCCGCAAGAACTAATGAAAAGGTAAATTTTCCAGTAACCGAAAAAGAATACCCTTTAGAGCTAATGGCAAATGAAGATAAATTCAATTTAAAGGTCAAAGAAAAATATGATATTAGGGGATTTTTAGATAGATCAAATGTTGATGAAGATGACTATTTAAAACTTAAAAAACAAGGTATTCCTCATCATTTATTAATGCAAAAAGTTAAAAGAAAATAATTATCTATATTCACTTACAGCATTCCACATATCAGGATTATTACCAATATGTTTTTTTATCTTATCTGTAATTGAAATATATTCATTCAACAATGATTCATCGATTTCATAATCAAATGAATTAACATTAAGCTGAACTTCCTTACTGTTTCTTGCTCCAATCAATAATGATAGAACACCTGATTGTTTTTTTAACCAGGTTGTTGCAATCGTTGCTGGTTGCATGTTTTGCTCATTAGAAAAGTTCATTATTTTATCTATAGCATCAAATAGTTCATCTTCACATCCGTCGTCATTATGTCTACATAAAGAAGAAGTTGTTCTTGAGAAAAGCCTACTTCTTGAAACACCCTCAGGAACTTCAGAAACGTTTTTATATCTCCCAGTTAATAATCCTTGAGCTAAAGTACTGTAACAAATTATACCTATATTATTTTCGATACAAAATGGCTTTATATCGTCTTCAATGGCTCTCCAAAAAGCATTGTAAGGCAATTGATTTGTAACAACATTAAGATTATTCAATACATCTGTCATATCTAAAACACCAAAATTACTTACACCTATTTCATTAATTTTTCCTGAATCAATTAGGGATTGTATTTCTTGAGCTGTCTCATCAATTGGAATATCGTGATTTGGCCAATGTATTTGCATTAAATCTATGTAATCAGTATTTAATCTCTTCAAACTATTTTCAACTGAATTGACAAGATTATTTTTTCCAAGGTCAGCAGGAGGGATTTTTGTGCCAATAACAACTGAATTTCTAATATTTTTAATAGCTTTTCCTAAAACTTCTTCAGACCTCCCGTCACCATAACCTGGGGCAGTATCAAAAAAATTTATCCCATTTTCATAACATTCGTGGACAGCTGAAATTGAATCATTATCATCTTGATTACCCCAAAGTTCACCGCCTGCGAAAGGCCATGTACCTAAAGCAAATTTTGAAATTTTTAGATCATTTTTTCCAATTAATGTATATTCCATACTTAATATATAAATCATTTGGAGAATTTATGAAAGTATATGCACAGGCACTAGATTTAATTAATGATAAAAAATTAATTAATGAATATGAAGATTACCATAAGAATGTTTGGCCAGAGGTATTGAATGGTATTAAGTCTACTGGAATAATAAGAATGAGGATATGGAGAATAAATAATAGATTATTTATGCTGATAGAAACTTCAGATGAATTCGACGTAACAAAATTCCAAAATTATACCGAAACAAATCCCAAGGCAAAAGAATGGGATGAATTGATGAAAAAGTACCAGAAAAAAGTTCCAAATTCTAATGGTCATTGGTGGAGTGAAATGAAATTGGCATTTGATTCCGATTGGAATATTTAGAATAAATTACTACTCTGGCCACCATCGATATTTATGCAAGCTCCAGTAATTGTGAAAGAACGTGGGGAAGAAAGAAAACTAACCATATCGCCAACTGGTTCAGGAGAACCAAAATCCTTCATAGGTAAATTTTGATTAATGAAATCACTAACTTCTTGGGAAGAAGAATTATTAACAAATTTTTCCCACGATCCCCCCTTGTGCTTAATGGAACCTGGCGCAATAGAGTTTACTGTTACCCCCTTATCAGCCAATTCAATAGATAAGTGTTTTGTAGCAGCGATTAAACTTGCTTTTGATGACATATAACTTGAACTTTTTCCACCATATTCTCTTCCAAAAATAGATGCAATATTTATAATTCTGCCCCAACCATTAGTAACCATCTTTTCGGAATAAATTTTCATTAATTTCACAGATGCCCAAAAATTAATATTAAATACATTCATATAAGTTTCAATGTCATTATCTAAAAGCGAAGAAGAGCCCAATGAACCACCAACATTGTTTACAAGAATATCAATATCTCCAAAGTTATTATTTAACTTGGCAACTAATTCATTAATATTTTTATCATTGCTATTGATTTCATGAACAAAGCCATAATACTTAACACCCAGCTTTGATAGATGTTTTGTTGTCTCATTCACCCCATCTTCTGATCTCGAGCAAAAAGCAATATTCACTCCTTCTGAAGCTAGTGATTTCAAACTTGCAAGACCTAAACCTCTAGTACCTCCAGTAATAAAAGCATTTTTTCCTTTAATTTTTAAATCCATGATGTAAGTAAATTATTTATTAAACTTGAAATGAATAACTGAAATATAATGGTTCCAGGAACATATGTAAACAATATTATTAAGAATGATTTAATGTACCTAGCTTGCTTTGAAGCGTTTGTGTCATAACTAAAACCAAAGCCAATATAAATTGACTTTGTTATTAATATGTAGAACCAAATGGTACTTATAAAAATAATAAATGATACTAATGTTGAAATATTACTAATAAATGGAAGTGTGGATATCATTCCTATAATTATAGGAATTTGAGAAAAGGACAATAACTGAAAAGTTCTTCGAATATTTATTAATTTATATTCATTATTTTCAATGATTTCATTTGAGGATGTTATTCCAATTCGATTTTTATTTGCAAAAAATGAAACACCAAGAAAATAAACGCCAGAAATAATAAATAAATTCTGACTTAATAATCCAATAAACTTTGTTAAAAATTCTGAGATTGAAAATTGAATTTGGTTTGAATCAATTAAAAAAGGGTGAGATGCTCCACTCAAGCAAGAAAGAAATATTATTAAAATCGAAAATGATAAAACATTATCTGAATCAAATATGTATTCAAATGATTGATTATTTAAGGTCAAAAACCCTTTTATTACATTCAGCATTAAATATGGCTATCAACTTTAGCTGAAATTACCTCTTTACTAACCGCACCTACAATTTGATCAACAGGTGATCCATTTTTAAAAATTAATAAAGTTGGTATTGACCTAATGCCAAATGTTGAAGAAATGTTAGGATTAGAATCAACATCTAACTTTCCTACCTTTAGTTTATCAGAATATTCTTCACTAATTTTTTCCACAGAAGGAGCTATCATCTTGCATGGACCGCACCATTCAGCCCAAAAATCAACTAATACAGGTAAATCTGATTTCACAACTTCATCATCAAAGTTTGAATCATTTAATTCAATAACGTTACTCATTTCAATCCTTTCATTTCTTTATAGTCACTATCTCATAATCTAAAATTGGAAGGTCCATAGACCAATCTTTATTTTCAGATTTTTGCATCTTGATAGCCATTTCACCAAAAAGCCCAGTCATAGATATTGTATTAACTAAATCAATTTGAGACTTAACTTTACCACTTACCTCAATATTGTCAGTTTTATAAATTAATTTAATTTGATCCCCTATTGATAAATTATATTTGCTTAAAATATCCTTACTTATATTGAATTGGGTTTCATCTTTAATGTAATTTGTATCTCCATCCTTTTGAATTTCAAAAGAGTCATTATCTTTAATTAATACCCTTCCTTGGTATACTCTAATTAAATCAGAATCAAATTCATTAGAGTCGTCTTTATAAACAAACTTTGGCTTAAATTCAATTGGTATTATGTAAGATTCTAATGCTAAATTATGATTTTTTAAGCCAGAAAAAGACTCAACGCTGTTAATCATCTTAGTGTAAATATCCTCATAATTACTAAACTTTAACCCTGACCCATCAAAATTCTCTGCTATTTTTGAAATTAAATGCCAAGCGTCATTAAAATATGATTTTTTTTCAAGAGGATTATTTGAGAGTTGTACCCTATTTTCAATGTTTACATATGTGCCTTTCCTGTTTGAAAAATCAGTAACAGGAACAATAATGTCAAAGCCGCAATTTAAAAATTTTTTCTTAGAGGTAAAAAGTACCTTGTTTTTATAATTTTTTGATTTTTTGATTATTTCATCATAGCTTAACCCGTCCTCGAAAATAATACATAAACCATCATTTGCTTCATTATTTATTTCAGAATACTTTGTTTCAGTATTATTAAAATATTTATTGGCACCAATATGTAAAGCACCTATTTGATTTGCCCCATCAACTAAAGGAAGTAATGTAGAAAATTCAGAATTATTATTACCTGTCAAAAGGATTAAGTTCAAAAGGCTAGAAGTGTAATTTTGTATTTGTGTATCATTAATCAACATATCATTTCCAAACAAAAATGAAGTAGTTCCTTTACTTAATATCGAAGATAAAAATTTAATGTCTTCATCATTAATATTCAATTCTTTGGCAATTTTTAGAGAATCATAATTTGATAATTCAGAAATCAAAAAATCAAGGTTCTTGTAATTTATTGTTTCAGGCGATTCAGAAGCTTTATCAATTATTAATTTAGAGACAGCTTTAAAAAGTTTTGATACTTTTTCAGGATGAACTCTTATCCATTTAGTGGAATACCTCGTCATTTCAGTTTCTCTTGGATCAATTACAATTATATTTTTACCGGACCTAAAAGCTTGTTTTGCATACATAGCAATAATGTTTTGTTTTTCTGAAGGATTACCTAATGAAATTACAACGTTATCAGATTGAGCAATGTCCTTAAGTTGCCCTTTCCCAACTGTTGAATTAAGTCCATCAAATAATGATTTGAATGTTTGATTAAATTTATTAGAACCAATATCGAAATCTTCAATCTTTAAAAAATCTTTGAAAAAATTCTTAGCAGCATACAAATCTTCGTTTGACATTCTTGGCCCCAACATAATAGAAGTGTTTTCAGAATTATGCTCTTGGATTAGATTTGTGATTTTATTCAATCCATTGTCAAAATCTATCTTTTCATCATTAAGATATATGGAATTCAGTTTATTTTCGTTTACATAATCATAAGCAAATTTACCCCTCATACATGTTTGACCTTGATTAGCTTCACCAGCAAGATCACCAATTTGCCTAATAACTTTATTGAATTTGTTAGTTTCTGTAATTAGTTCACACCCTACAGGACAATTTGAGCAAACTGTCTTAGTTTTCTTTTCATATTTTTCCCATTTGTAATCTCTTTCTACAAGTGCTCCAGTTGGACACATATCTATACATGCTCCACAAAATTCGCAACCAGATTCTAAAAGGGAATTACCTGAAGCCGTTCCAACAATTGCGATGCCTGATCTTTGTTTTAGGGTTAATGCATTATCAACTCTTACTTCATCGCAAACCCTCACACATCTTACGCAAACGATGCAAAGATTGTAATCTCTATCATAAAATGGGTCGTCTTGATGAATAGGCAGATTCCTTCTGTTATAAGTTAAAGGAGTTCTCATCTCTAACTCAGTACTTCTTATAGTATCTTTGAGCTCACATCTTTCGTTTTTTGGACAAGTTGTGCACCTGTCGGTAACAGAAACGTGTCTTTGGCATACGTCTTGAGGCCCACATAGTTCAATTCTATGACAAGTTAGACATCCATGAGGATGCTCAGTAATAAGCAAATCCATAATTCCTTGTCTAAGATCTTTAATATCTGATTGGGTTGAATTAACTGTCATGCCTTCAATTGCTGGGGTTGTGCAAGAAGCTTGAATTGATTTCCTTCCATTAACTTCAGTTTCAACTACACACATTCTGCATGCCCCGTAAGGATCTAATCCAGGGTGATAGCATAAATAAGGTATATACATGCCGTGATCCATGGCAGCCTGAATAATTGTCTGACCAGGCTTTGCATTAATCATCTTTCCATTAAAATTGAATGTAGATAATTTATTGTCTTTATCGATAGTAGTCATTATGGCCTTGTCCTTGTCGGAAGAATCATTGTATCTACCTCTTTATCGTCTATTGGATGATTTGCACTGAGAGCATTGTCAAATTCATCTTTGAAATATTTTACTGCTGATGATACAGGATTGTAGCCTAATTGACCGTGCCCACATAACGATCCAGTTTTCATGCTGTTTCCAATTTTTTTGATTACGTCCATATCCTTTTCATTTGGTCTTGAATTACAAATTCTGTTCAAAATATCAAGCATGTGAGTGTTGCCAAGCCTGCAAGGAAAACATTTACCACAACTTTCAAATTGATTAAAAGCAACAAGGTTTCTTACTAAATCAACAACATTAGTTGTTTCATCTCCCACAATTATTCCCCCTGAACCTAAAATTGCTCCTGCCTTGGCCATATCATCAAAATCTATCTTTACATCAAACTCACTTGAACCTAATACTCCACCTAAAGGGCCACCTGTTTGGAGAAGCTTTATTTCTTTATCAGTAGAAGAACCTCCACCAATATTTGTTAATAGATCGTTTATTGTCATCCCCATTTCAATTTCATACATACCTGGCCTTTTGATATGGCCTGAAAGGCATACAATTGCTGTTCCTGAACTTGTTTCCGATCCGATATTTTTATAGCTTTCACTTCCATTTTTAACAATGAACGGCACGTACGATAAAGTTTTCACATTATTTATATTGCTAGGTTTGCCCCATAAGCCTGAAACAGCTGGGAATGGGGGTTTAAATCTTGGCATAGACCTTTTACCTTCAATGGCTTCCATCAAAGCCGTTTCTTCACCAGCTACGTAAGAGTCACCTGTAAGAGAAACTTCTACATGATAACTAAAACCAGTTCCAAGTATATTATCGCCTAACAGATTAAGTTCATATGCCTGTTCAATTGCTTTTCTTGAATTTTCAATAGGAATCTCATGACCATCTCTAATAAATATATGACCATTACTTGATCCTGTTGCATATCCACATAAAATTAAACCCTCAAGCAACATATGAGGATCATTCTCAAGGATACCTTTGTCATTAAAAGCACCTGGGTCTCCTTCCTCGCAATTACATAAAACATATTTTTCTTTGCTTGGATTATTAGCTAGAAAGCTCCATTTAACACCAGTTGAAAAAGCAGCTCCACCTCTTCCTCTCAAACCAGATTCCTTGACCATGTTTAGTGTTTTTTCTGGATCAAGATCATTTAGCGCCCTATTTAATGCACTATAACCACCGTTTGCAATATATTGATTAATGTCGGTTGGTGATATATTTCCACAATTTTCTGTTGCTATTCTCTTTGTAAGTGATAATGGCTTTTCTTTATCTAACTGAGGAATATCAGAAATCGGATTTAAATTATTAGGAACAATTTGACCAAAAACAAGATCATGATCAATTTTGTTTTTAAGAATATGAGAGTTATATATTATCTCTGCATTTTTTGAATCAACATTATTATAAAAAATTCTTATTCCATTTCCAAAAGTGAAGTCAACTAAAGGTTCTGCATAACTGAGGCCCATTGACCCAACGTAGTCAACAAAAACATTATTATTATTTTTAGATAATTTGCTCAATTTATCATAAACATAATCAGCCCCAGCTGCTTGACCTGAGGCACCGTAACTGACTCTAATCCATATGTTTTCAGGTGAAGTTAATTTATCCCATTTTAAATTTGCATCATTTAATATTTTTTCAAACATTTATATTTCCGATATTTCCTTTTCAATTTTTTTTATATTAGCTTTTCCGTATAATTTATGATCTATTGCAAATACTGGTCCTTGTGAACAAGCTCCTAAACAAGTGCTATATCTCAATGTAATTTTACCATCACTCGTTTCCCCTTCATGATCAATTCCTAACAATTTATGAACATCTTTTAATAATCCTTGTGATCCTTGCAAATGACATGATGGCCCCCAACATACATCTAATGTTGCTTTACCTGGAGGAGTAAATCTAAAATTTGTATAGAATGAAGCTACTCCCCATACATCATTAGTTGTTTTTCCAGTGTAGTTTGCTATTTCTTCTACAGCAATTTTAGGAATGTAGTGAAATTTTGAATTTACTGCTAATAGGCAGGACAAAACAGTAATCTTGCTAATTTTTGGCTGATTTTCTATCGCCTCTAATATTTCTTCTTTAGTCGGATGCTTTTTCATATAATTTAATTATATCTTTTTTTTTAATAATAGTGAGATTAATTTGTTTTTTCTCTAGCTGCTTTCAAGTCATCTGAGACGTCTCTTTTATAAGTTGCATTTACGACAACGGTTTCAATGTTAGTTCTACTGTTTAAATTTGCGGTTAAAAAAACAATTTCTGCCAAATCCTCAGGCTTCATCATTGTATCTCTTTCACCACTGTTTGGGACTTTTGCCCTATTATTTAGAATTGGTGTGTCAACTTCTCCTGGCATAATTGCAGTAGCCCTTACACCATCATTTGAAAATTCAGAGTTAATAGCGCCCATTAGATTTGTGACTCCTGCTTTTGCAGCTCCATATGGTGCACCACCTAATAAACCAGGTTTTAAAGCAGCCATAGAGGAAATTGTAATGATGGTCCCATTCTTATTTTTAATCATATCTTTTAAAAATTTCTGACAAAGCAAATACACTGAATTTAAATTGATATTTAAAACTTCATCCCACTGATTTTTAGGAATATGTGCAATACTTCTTATTTTGCTACTTGAACCTGCATTATTTACTAGAATATTCACATGGCTATCAAAATTTTTTTCAACATTTGTAAATAAATCGTTTATACCGTCTTCATTAGATAAATCAGCTTTTATGGGATTTAAAAAAACTGAATTTTCTTTAGATAGTGCAACTGTCTCTTCAAGAGCATCATTTCTTCGACCAACAATAATTGTGTTAATTTTATTTTGTGCAAATTTTAGTGCTGTTGCCCTACCAATCCCACTACCACCTCCAGTAATTAAACATAACTTTTCACTCATTTAAACTCCTTGATAATTAAAGATACAATTTCTCCAGCAATTTTTACACTATAATTAGTTCCTCTATCTTCAGGATAAATTTGAGATGTATTTCCTATATATAAATTATTTATTGGAGACTTCAAAGTTGGTTTTAACAAAGAATAGTTTACAGGCAATAGAGGTTGTGCAGCGCTCACTGAATTATATATATAATTTTCTATCCAATCTTCATTAAATTCTGGGTTAATTATTTTTAGGTGTTCAATATATTCATTTAATAATTCATCCTTGTCTTTTGAAAATACTTCATCCTTGTAGTGAAGATAATTTGTTATGTAGAGAATATGTTCATTTCCATAATATTTTTTATCAACAAGATTGGTGTGCTCGATTAACCCAAGAAACGGAACGTCTTCATCGATTATATTTATCCAATAATATTTCGAAAATCTTTTATTTAGTTTTAGAATAAAAACGCTTGCTCCAAGATATTCTGCAGTATCTAATTTCTTTTGGTAATCCGGTTCAAAATTAATTAAATTTTTTAGTTCATAATTTGGTATAGTTGCTACAACAAGATCGGTATCAAATTTGTTTATAGTATTTGATTGTACATATTTAATATGACTAACCTTATTTGATTTATGATTTATTGATATCACTTTTGAGTTAAGTAAAATCTTGCCTCCATTTTCTTCAATCTTTTTTACTAATTCCTCAATTAATTGATCAAATGAATTAATTAAATAACCTAAAATTTCTTCACCTTTTTTATTTCTTGAAGCAAACCTCGTTATCATTTTTGACCAAAACCATGACATATTAACTTTATTATAAAAGTATCCAAACTTAGCTTTAAGAAGAGGTCCCCAAACCTTATTGTAAATCTCATTACCCGCATATTTTTTCATCCAATTTTGAGCTGTAATTTTTTCGTATTTTTTCCAATTTCTCTGTCTTTTTAAGTACAAACTTACTAAGCCTAATTTAAATCTATTTAATATGCTTATTGGCTTGTAATTTAGTAAATCCTTGGGCGTAGAAAAAGGGTACAATTTTTTATTTGAATACATTCCAACTGAAGATTTATACCATTTGAGCGAATTTGATAAATTTAATTCTTCAATTAACTCAATAATGTCAATGTCATTTTGAAATAAATGGTGATAACCTCGTTCGATTTTAAATCTACCTAGATTTACTACAGATGCTTGTCCACCTAAAAAATATGATGACTCAAAAATTGTAACTTTATAGCCTTCCTTTGAAAGTTTATAAGCTGTAACTAGTCCAGTTACGCCTCCCCCAATTACAGATACATTCATGTATTCCTGCCCTTTAAATCGTATAAAAAGCAAATTAACCCTATTATTGAAATTGGCAACCAAAGAATTAAATGGACTATGATTGTGAAGGCCGCAGCGCTTTCCCTGTCTGCACCAAATGAAATCAAAACTATTGTACCTATTAGTTCAAATGGACCCCAACCGCCTGAAGTCGATGGAACTATTCCACTTAAATTAGCAAAAACACCAAAAAAAACTATTGCTAGAAAAGTATTATTTAAATTTAGTTCAATTTGAGTTTCAATAATATAAAACATTGAAAATTCTATTATCCAAATTATTAAAGCAAGAAAGATGATATAGATTATTTTATTTTTTTCTAAGTTAAATAAACCTTTGAAGAAACTATCAACAATATTTAAAATTTTATTATTAATAAAATTAAATTTTGGCATAAAAGTTGTAATGATTTTTCTATATTTTTTAAATTGCATTAGCACAAAGAAAACAATAGATAAGCCTATCAAAATTAAAAATAAGTAGATTAAATTTATATTTACACCTAGTTCATCAGATAAATTGATTAATAAGTCTTTTGGTATAAAGAAAATACCAACACCAATAAATATAAATAGCGCAATTACGTCTGTAATTCTTTCAGCTAAAATTGTTCCAAACAAATATGATTTATCGATTTTCTTTACAAGATTAAAATGATAAATTCTTGCCAATTCACCTAATCTTGCAGGAAGTAAATTATTAAACTTATAGCCTGATATAACTATTCTTGAAAGTGATGTAAGTTTTATTTTGATTTTATTCTGAAATATTGAATTCCATCTTATTGTACGAAAATATATTGAAAAAAAATAAAACAGAAAACCCAATAAAATAATTAAAAAGTCTACAGACGTAACAATCTCAATTACCTTACCTAAGTCATCGATCTTGTTAAAAAAAATAAAGAAACAAAATACTGATATAGTCGTCCCAAAAATTCCTTTAAAAATATTACTATTAAATATGCTCATTTTAAAATTGTTAGTCCTACATTACCTATATTTTGTGAGAAATCTTTTTTAAAAACATGCCCAAACAAATAAGATATATTTTCAAATTCTCTCATATAATTTGCAAAATCTTTAAATGAATTAAATCTATAATCTTCAGGAAACCACATTCTAAATGGAATTTGAGAAATACTATTATATTTAATTTCATTTTCTCTAGATTTTAAGAGTTTTGGAAAATTGTATGTGTTAACTAAAATATAATCATAATTTTCAAATTTTATGTCTTTATAAGTCTCTTCTTTAGTACTATCAAAATATTTTATGCTGTGATTTCTCATATACCATGCCCAAGGCCAAGTAAAACCTTCTGATGAATCTATAATAATATTCGCATTGTTTTCGTTTATTTCGTTAATAATCTCTTTAGAAAGCAAATGAACATATTTTGATGTTTGAGTGTAAACAATCATTTCATCTGGTTTATCTGAATCAACATAATTTGTTTCTACTGAATTGAAAATAAATAATAATAATATGAAAGAAGGAATAATTAAGATATTAATTTTAAAGATCAGCATTAAATTACTTCTAAAAATTTTAGACAATAATTCATTGATTAGAATGCCTGAAATAAAAATAAAGGGCAAAATAATATTAACTAATAACCAGGGCATTTTTTCACTAGTAATGACATAAATAATAATATTTAAAACTGACCAATAAACTAGAAAAAATTCAAAAATAGTATATTTAAATTTACGATAAAAAATAAAAATAAAGAAAGATAAAAATCCAATATATTCATATTTAATGATAAGTAAAAAATAGTAATACCAAGGCTGCCCTCCTCTTGCAACATCTTGCTGTGAAATCCAATATCCTAATGATTGCCAAAATCCAGTAATTATACCTGCTGGATTAGTAAAAAAAGTACTATGAAAAAATATAAATATAAACCAGAAAATAAAGAAAAATAATAACCAGTCTTTCTTAAATTTCAAGAAACCAAAAACAAATGATGTTAATAAACTTATAACTGAAATTATAAAAGAAGTAATTATTGCAACATTGCCAATTGGCATACCAATTTTAGTTAGTGAGCCTGATGGGGCAACAAGATTTATTCCAAAAAAATTGAATATATATGATGAAATTGGCATTGAAAGAGGAAAGGATAACAAGAATAGCAAAGCGAAAATATTTGTAAATTGATAATTCAATTTCAACTTATTTTTTATAAAAGGATTAAAACTTGAGAATATTAATGAAAAAGATCCTAATATAAAAATAATTATGAAACTAATCTCCTTAATACAAAAAATGAAACCTAAGCAAATTGAAATTATAAGTAGACTTTTTTTGCCATCCACTTCATTTAAATATCTAAAAACTTGAAAGATGAGAATTAAAGAAACCAAAGCAACAAAGATATCATTCCTTGCAAAGCGACTGAAATAAGTAACAATTGGAGAAATTAAAAGAAACGCTGAGATTAATATAGAGGGATTTTTTCCAATAATTTTAATAAAAAGAAAAGGGGATAATACAACAAATATTCCTGCAACAGCTGGAGCAATTCTTAGAGTATAATCACTATCACCAAAGATTAAAAACACCAATGCATTTAAATGAAAATTTAATGGCCCATGCATTAGCGGGTTATGTGTATATCCATAACCATTAGATAGAAGCCATGAATAGTAACCGTGTAGAGATTCATCGTGATGTATTGCCCTGTAATCAAGAAAAATAAATCTAGAAATTAAAGAAAAAATAATCAAAAAGATAAGGGCAAATGTGAAGTAATTAAAAAATGTCGGTTTTTTAAATTTATTTATAATTTCAGTCATTTATTAGGTATATTGAAAAGTTGGTATTTGTATAAACTTGCTTGAAATTTTTATTTTTAATCAAAAATGTATTTTTGGTAATTAAGTAATTAACATTATATTTATTTAAAATCTCCAAATTGTCTCCATAATCCCTTAGGTCATTTACTCTAGAATTTATTTCAACAGGATCCCTCCCCCATTGTTTTTGATGTCCAGGCCACCCGATAGGAGAAGATCTCCCAGTAAAAGAAGAAAAAAATGAAGTAATTTCGTAATCATTACCGACTTCATAAAAAATTATATCTTCTTTTTCTGTATTAGTTGATATCCAGTCAACAACATTTAAAGCTCCTTCATGATAATCTTCAATGAATTCAGAAGAATCAAGAGTTTTTTTAAATATAAATTTATCTGTTGAATAATAAATATTTGAGCCAAACTGAACAATACTAATAGTAAATATTGATATAAAAATAACTTTGAAGATTTTATTTTTACTATTTTGTAAAAGGTTTAATTTCGCCATTACCATAGGAGCAAATAATGAAACTAGTATCCAAACCTGAAAATAAGATTTAAAAATTGTGTTCATTCTGTTATCAAATAAATCAATAACTCTAAAATTTTCAACTCCAATTAGTATTAAGCAAGAAGTAATAATTATAAATACAAATTGACTTTCACTTTTTAATTTTACTAAGTAAAAACTAATAATTAAAAATGTAAAAAGAATAAGTAAAAGTGGAAAATTTAGAATGAAATTTAAAAAATTAAAATTTTCAAATCCTAAGATAAAAAATCTTAAAAAATTTAAAATTAATATTAATATTGCTGATCCAATTATATTTATTATCAGCACTTTATTTCCAATATTTATCGATCTT
>JAYYQG010000020.1:0-25598 GCA_036128515.1 Chloroflexota bacterium | reverse complement strand
ATCAACCTTAGGGTTAGAAACTAGTTCTTCATCTGTTGTTACAGTAAGAGTAATGCTCTTCTTAGTTAAGTCACTCGAACTTTCAAGTGCAGCAGATCCTGTACCTGTACCACCAGATAATGTAGCAGTTACAGATGGGTGGATCTTGTCAGTAGCGTTAGCTAATGATCCTGTTGAAGTTGAGTTACCTGCTATATCAGAAACTGATCCAACAAGCGCAACTTTAGGCGTGTTGTCAGCTGACATAGAAGCTCCTAATGTTAAGAATACCTGTGTAGGTAGTGCTGAATAAATTACAGCATCAGTAGGAGTGTGTGTAGTTCCATCATCAAATGTGATTTGGAAATCAGTAGCATCAATGTCTGTGATATTACCATCAAACTCTACAACCAGCGAGTTAGCTTTAGTTGAAGTATGTTTGTGAGTTTTATTCTTAGAATCGATACTAGTATCCCACCACCAGCCTGTGTAGGCATTTGATATTGATGGAAGTTTTTGGTCAATTTTAATGTGGTGTGCACCATATTTCTCTAATACACCTGCATCAGTACCTGTAGCAGAGTCAGTGTAACCAACGTTACCAGCTAAGTCTGTTGCAATACCCTGGAAGTCAATCCAGTGATCAACAGGAGTAGCTGCTCCCAATGGGAGAGCTGAACTTGGTGTGTAAGTGTAAGTTAAGCTTGACACACCATCTGTAGAAGTACCTCTGTTTACAGTAACAGAAGAAGCAGTTCTAGAAACATTACTTTCATCTGTAGATGAACCTAATGTAATGTCACCACCAGTAAGTGCAAAGATAGAAGCTGTTAACCAGTTACCACCTTTACCTACGTCATTACCAGCTGCATTGTGTAGAGCAGATGTAGTCATAACGTCTACACCATTACCACCAACTGATCCGTCCTCACCAGAGTTGTTCTGTTCAGAACCTTCCTGGAGGATTAGTAATGAACCACTAACATCTAGACCAGAAGCAGCTTCAGTAGCTGTTATGCTAAATGTTGGTGTTCTTGTTTGATTTTCAGAAGAGTGTGCAGGCGAGTTGATTTCTACAGTTGGAACTGTTGCGTCAACTTTTGCAGTCACTTCTCTCTTTTGGTTTGTATTAGAATCTACGTCAAGTGCATCATTGTACTCAGCATAAACTGTTCCACCATCTTTTACTGCAAGAGTAGAAGTTTGTGATGTAGCAGCTCTACCAACACCGTTCGCACAATCACCTTTACATGGTGATGAAGCATTGGTGTTACCAAATGATCCTACATATGCTGTAGCTATTATGTTAGCTCCACTTGATGTGTCATCTGCGTATTCAAGCGCCATACCCATAGGCATGAACGTGTTTTCATTATCGAATAAGTTAACTATTCCATTGAATACACCAGTATTTCTACCAGTTTCAGTCAATAGAATGTCAATTGCGTTTGATTTAGAAACAACACCACTCCATACTTTCGCAGTAGTTGTGTTAATTCTTGAAGTTTTCCACTGTATCAGTCCAGCAATTACAGGAGCTTGCGTATTAGTTGAAGCCCTATTGGTATCATTAGGTTCAGTACCAACTGTACCTGGTTCCCATTTAGCTGTACCTAATATTGAAGTTGGAGTAGAAACTTGAATTTGTGCAGATTGACCCGCAACTGGGTCACCAGCAGATCCAAGTAACGAAATTGAAACTAATGATGTTGTAGCTGTAGTACATTTTGGAGCATCGTTAAACGCACCCATTAATGCAGCTTCAGATCCAGATCTTGCAATTGCTAATGAATCAGCTTGAAGATCTGACCTACCCAATGTAGAAGTTGCAGTAGCTGCATCTGTTCTAGCGTTAGCTAGTGTTGCACCTGTTCCGAACCCTATAATAGTAGTTCCATCTAATAATGAGTCACCAGCAGCTTTACTAATTTCTCCTAATGGAGTTTGTTCACCGGTTGAGTCAGCACTTGGCGCATCGTGGAATCCTCCACCAAGCCACCTACATGCGAATGTAAGGTCTTGCCCATTTACGACTCCGTCACTATTGTTATCAATAATCGGAATTGCGTACTCATCTTGAGTACTGTTGTTTCCAACTTTATAGTTGGTTACTAGTGTACTTGAAGCGGAGTGGCCTCCCTTTAAGATGACGATTGTACTCTTAACGATTGCGTCATTAAGGTCAGCATCTACAACTTCAATTACAAGTTGGTTTGAACCAGTCATTATGTGTCTACCAGTAGAAGTATATGTAGCATAAAGCGTTTTGCCTGATCCTACATAACTTGGAGTAGTACCACCATAAGTGGCATCCAACTTCGACGGACTCGTAGCAGTTGAAAGTTTAGACCAATTGTTAACCAAGTTGATCGTTCCTGTTTTTGCTGCTTGAGCCGTATCGGTTTGTTGATTAAGTCCAATAACAGAAGCAACTACTAATAACATAGCAGCCATTCCTCCTAAGACTCTTGCAGAGATGATCTTTTTCACTCTGTTTTCCCCCTTTACCTTTATTCCGGATTCTTCTTTTGACTCAAAGGTCATAATAAGTCTCCTTTTTATTCCCTACGTGCCAGTTAGAAACCCGGACACGATACGGTTGTTGTTTATTTACTTTTTTAGCAACTAATTTAAAAAGTTGTTTTATATAAGAAGCGTCTGGTTTACCTTAGTCGCAACTAGAAAACGTCAGACAATATGCCTGCTTATCGTACAGATAATTTCATAACATAGTATGTATGTCAAGTTATTATCAACAACATTTTATTAAATTTTTGTATCTGGTTAAAAAAATTGTGTGCAAAGCTAGCTAACACCTTACACGCATTTTACCAAATTTAAATTAAGGGTATAGGTTGTCCCGACTAATTGTCAACGACTAAAACCCTTTTTTTTTAAAAAAAACAATTAAATACACAATTTTTTAATATTTTGTAAAAAAAAACGTAAAATTTGCTATTTCAATCCTTTATCCAGCTCTCTACTTTTAAGAAATCCGCATTCGAACTAGTTTTTCCCATTGCTTTTAGAATTTTTTGAGTTAAGGCAGTAGGGTCAGTTGCGGCATCGGAGTGTGAATTCGATAATGCAATCATTCTTCTAAGTAATGTAACTTGCTTGAGAGCATATTCATCTAATAAGTTAGCTTCATTTCTGGTTCCACTTTTAGATATCTCTATTGCTGGCCAGACTCTTTGTTCAGAAAGCCTTCTATCTAAATGAAGCTCCATATTTCCAGTACCCTTAAATTCTTCATATATTAAATCATCCAGCCTGCTACCTGTATCAACTAAGCATGTTGCAATAATAGTTAAACTTCCATTTTCTTCAAAATTTCTTGCAGCACCAAAAAATTGTTTTGGTGGATATAGTGCTAATGGGTCCATTCCACCAGATAATGTTCTTCCACTACTTTGAGTATTTAAGTTGTGTGCTCTCGCTAATCTAGTTAAACTATCAAGTAATACAACTACATCTTTTCCAGATTCAACAGATCTTTTTGCTTCGATAATTGCTTTTTCAGCAGTTTTGCAATGATCTTCTACAGGTTCGTCAAAAGTTGAACTGAAAACCTTTCCTTCCACAGATCTTCTCATGTCTGTTACTTCCTCAGGTCTTTCACCAATAAGTGCAACAAATAATTCAACATCTGGGTTATTTTTAGTTATGCCTTGAGCAATATCTTTTAACAAAATTGTTTTTCCAGCTTTTGGAGGAGCTACGATTAAAGCTCTTTGCCCCTTACCTATTGGAGAAAAGATATCAATAAGTCTTGTTGAAAAAGGTTTGTTTCCTGTTTCAAGTGTTAATCTCTCATTAGGATAAATTGGAGTTAGTTTTTCAAAAACTGGCCTTTGTTTCATTTGATTTGATTCTGGATCAAAACCATTAACCATTTCAACTTTTGTTAAACCATAGTATTTTTCTTTATCTTTAGGTTGCCTAACTTGACCAGCAACCTTATCGCCTTGCCTTAAATTAAATCTTCTAACTTGAGATTGTGAAACGTAAATATCATCATTGTTATCATCAGTATCCGGATTTCTTAAAAAACCATAGCCATCATTTAGTATATCTAGAATGCCAAAACCGAGTAATAAGTCTTCTTTTTGAGCTAAATGTGCAAGTAAAGGTAAAACAATATTTACCCTATCTGATTCATCAGTAGATTCAGGAATTTCAACTTTTTCTTTTTTCGCAAATTTTAAAAGATCCTCAAAGCCTAATTCATCAATGCCACTTTTTTTTAATAAACTATCGTTTGTAGTAGCTGAGGATTTCTCGGTAACTTTTTTTGATGTAGTTGTTTTAGTTGAAGTTTTTTTACTTGTAGCCAATTTTAAAAAAATTATTTGAAAGCTCTTATTAAATAAAAATGTGATAAATGTTAATTAGAGCATGCCGATGAATTCGACAATAAGTATATTATATGTAAAAAAAATTAGTATGCAAATTTTATTGAATTAACCTTATTTGGTCGCCTTCAACTACGGTCTCATTGACTGCAGCAACAAATCCATAAAATAATGGGTGAGGTCTATCCGGCCTAGATAAAAACTCGGGATGGAATTGACTACCAATCATAAATGAGTGATTAGCAACTTCCATAATTTCTACAAGGTCTCCATCAGGTGAAGTTCCTGAAGCAAGGAGTCCGCTTTTTTCCAACTCAGTTCTGTAATTATTATTTACTTCGTATCTATGTCTATGCCTCTCAACAATTTCATCACTGTTATAACAATTAAAAACTTTTGAATCTTTATTAATTACACAAGGATAATTTCCTAATCTCATACTTGCCCCTGTTTCTTTTAATTTCATTTGCCCAGGAAGAAAATCAATAACAAGATTTTTTGAATTTTGATCAAATTCAGAAGAGTTAGCATCTTTTAAATTTAATACATTTCTGGAATATTCAATTACCATTATCTGCATTCCAAGGCACAAACCTAGATATGGTATATTTTTTTCTCTTGCATAATTTGCACATCTAACCATTCCATCAATACCTCTTGGGCCAAAACCACCTGGTATTACAATTCCTGAAAGCTTACCTAAAACCTTTCCAAGATCTGATTCATTAATTTCATCAGAGGAGATCCACTCAATATTTAAATTTAATTCTTGATTGACCGCCGCATGCAAAAGTGCTTCTTTTACTGAAAGGTATGAATCTTCTAGCGAGGTATACTTTCCAATTATGCCAATGTTTAAATTTTTTTTGTCATTCCTGATTACTGAGACCATTTTCTTCCATTGATCTAAGTCAGATTTATTTTTTTTGAGATTTAAAAATTCAGAGATCTTGTCTCCTATATCTTGATTTTCGAGGGCAATTGGGACAGCATAAATTGTATCAAGGGTTTCTAATGAAAATATCCTTTGGAGTTTCACGTCACAATGTAATGAGAGTTTACTTTTAATTCCATTATCAAATTCCTCATCGCTTCTACAAACTAAAAAATCTGGCTGAATACCCATTGCTCTTAGTGCGTTTACACTATGCTGAGTTGGTTTAGTTTTTACTTCACCAGTAGCACCAAGTTTTGGAAGTAATGTTAAGTGCATAAATAGTGTATTTTCTTGACCAAATTCACTTCTAATCTGTCTTATTGCTTCTATAAATGGCTGGCCTTCAATGTCACCAACGGTGCCACCAACTTCAACAATCATTACCTCTGCCTTCGTTTCTTGAGCAGCTTTGAATACTTTATCCTTAATTAAATCTGTGACATGAGGGATGGTTTGTATTGTCCCGCCAAGATATCTGCCTTCTCTTTCATTTTCAATAATTTCTCTATAAATTGCTCCAGCAGTAAAACTTGAAAATTTGTTTAATTCTTCATCAATAAATCTTTCATAATGTCCTAGATCAAGATCGGTTTCAGACCCGTCTGCAGTAACAAAGACTTCACCATGTTGGAATGGAGACATAGTTCCCGGATCTACATTGAGGTAGGGGTCTAATTTCATTATTGAAACGTTAATACCTTTGTTTTTAAGTATCCTCCCAATAGATGCTGAAACGATTCCCTTTCCAAGGGAACTAACAACTCCTCCTGTTACAAAGATATACTTTGTCAAAACTTTCCTTCTTTAAAATTTAAGGTTTCCCGTCGCAACTACATAATCATTCTAAGAATTATAAGTATTCTCTGTCAATTGTTGATATACTATTTCCTTGTAATGGATTCAAATAACAATAACTTTAATATCGAAAATTTGGCAGAATTGGCCAAGATTAATTTATCATCGAATGAGCTTGAAAGGTATAAAGATCAAATTAAGAATATTATTAATCACTTTTCTTCTTTAAAAGACATAGACACTGAAAATTTCAATCTAAGTTATTGGGAAATTGATGATAATAAATTAGCTGAATTGGAAAATCTAAGAAATGATGAAATAAAAAATTCATTTGAAAATAAGGAAATTTTTCAAAATGCCCCAGAAAATGAAAATGGGTTTTTCAAAATAAGAAAAATTCTTGACAGGTAAAAAATGAACTTAGAAAAACTTTCAGCAAAAAATTATATAGAATTAATTAAATCAAAAAAAATATCTGTTACTGAAGCAACATCTTTTTTTATTAATAGATCAAAAAGTATAAATAATAAGATTAATTCACTAATTACGATTTGCGAAAAAGAGGCAGTTGAAAGAGCAAAATATATTGATGAAAATTTCAACGATTTTAAAGAAAAAGAACTCGTTGGAGTTCCAATTTCAATAAAAGATGCAATAAATACAAAGGATATTCTAACAACAGCTGGGTCAAAAATTTTAAATAATTTTATTCCACCAAAAAATGCTTTTGTTGTTGATAAATTATTAGATGAGGGGGCAATAATAACATCAAAATCAAATTGTGATGAATTTGCAATGGGGTCTTCAAATGAAACTTCTCAATACGGCCCCTGCCTTAACCCTTGGGACACTTCTAAAGTTCCTGGCGGAAGTAGTGGTGGCTCAGCTGCATCAGTTGCATCATCTCAAAATCTATTAAGTATTGGTTCCGATACTGGGGGCAGCATAAGGCAACCAGCATCTTTGTGTGGAGTTGTAGGATTAAAACCAACTTATGGAACAGTAAGCAGGAATGGATTGATAGCTTTTGGCAGTTCGTTAGACCAAGTTGGTCCTTTTTCTAAAAATGTTGAAGACTGTGAATTACTGTTCAACACAATAAAAGGTTATGACAAAGGTGATTTAACTTCACTAAACAATATTTCTGAAATTGAAAAAAAAGGAATTAATGAATTGAAAATAGGCATATGCGATGAATTAACAGGCGATGGAATATCAGATGATGTAAAAATGCATTTTGAAAATTCAATTGATGAATTAAAAAATTTAGGAGCAGAAGTAGAAAATGTTTCTGTTCCATATATCAAAGAATCTCTTCCTGTATATTATTTAACTGCACCATCAGAAGCATCTTCAAATCTTAATAGATATGACGGAATAAAATACGGTTTTTCGGATAATAAACATAAAAGCTCATGGGAAGTAATAAAAAATACCAGAAGTAACTTTGGTGAAGAAGTTAAGAGAAGAATACTACTTGGAACATTTGCTCTGTCATCAGGATATTATGATGAATATTATGGAAAAGCACAAAAGGTCAGGGGGATGATTGTCCATTCTTTTAAAGAAGTATTTAAGGAATATGACATTTTAATTTCACCCACATCACCAATAACTGCTTTCGATATTGGAGCAATGATCGATGATCCATTGACAATGTATCAAAATGATATATGTACAATGCCAGCAAATATCGCAGGGATTCCAGCAATTTCGCTACCTTGCGGTGTATCTGATGGACTTCCGGTCGGATTGCAAATTATGGGTCCACATTTTTCAGATTTAAAAATTATTGACATTGCTAAAGAATTTGAAAAACACATTGAATTAAATATATTAGAATCAATAAACATATGAAAAAAATACTTATAATTTTAATAATATTTTCATTATTAAGTTGCTCAGATAGTGAAGATGAAATGCTTGTTTCTTCTCAGGGACCACCTGCATTTCCGCACGTTTTCATGGGCAATGCTTATGTAAATGGCCAACCAATTAAAGAAGGTGTAGTTATTTATGCTGAATTTGGAAAGTCTCGATCTGAAATTGTTGAAACATTATATGGTAGATACCTAAATGTGCTAGTTGCTCCCAAATACAAATCTGAATTAACTGCTGAGGTTATTTTTTATATTGAAAACGATAACGGTGATAAAGAAAAAGCTATTGAAAACTTTAAATTATCAAAAGTTAATGAGCCATATGTTGTAAATATGAGCTTAAACTTCAAAAGGTATCCTTAATGCTTATTAAAGTTAACAACAAATTTCCTTCAATTGCAGACAACTCATTTATTGCTCCATCTGCCTCAGTAATAGGTGATGTAATTTTAAATCCTTACTCAAGTATATGGTTTGGCGCTGTTGTTAGAGCAGACAATGGATTAATTAGAATTGGTGAAAGGACTAATATTCAAGACAATTCGGTTATACATTCGGATGATGATGCAAGTATTGGCAATAATGTAACAATTGGCCATGGAGTTACATGTCACGCTAAAAATATAATGGATAATTGTTTGCTAGGTAATGGGTCAACATTAAATGAAGGTGTAATTGTGGGTGAATTTTCGTTAATTGCTTCTGGATCAATGGTTTTAGAGAACATGAAGATACCTCCAAGATCTCTTGTAATGGGAAATCCAGCGAGAATTAGAGGCGAAGTAAATGAAAGGCATGTTGAACTTATAAAATTAAGTTCTTCAACTTATGTCGATAAAGTTAAAATATATCTAGATTCTGAACAGTTTAGCTAAACAATAAATTATCTATTATTCTTACATTTCCAATTTTCGCAGCTACCATAATTACTTTGTTCTTATTTTTAAATAAATCTAATATAGATTTTTCATTTTCATCAAATATTGAAGTTTTTTCTAATAAAACATACTCGATATCAATATATTTAAAATTACTATAAAAATCATTTAAAAAACTTACACAATCAATTCCAGGTTTTTTTTTTATTTTTTCTTCAAGCAGTTTTAATCCATTATAAATTCTGGATGCTAATACCTTTTGGTCAGAATTCAATAATTTATTTCTACTACTACAAGCAAGTCCAGAATCTTCACGTATTGTCTCTACAGGAATTATAGAAGTTTTATGAAAAGGTGATAACTTTGTATAAATTAAACATAATTGTTGAAAATCTTTAATTCCAAAAAATGAATAATCTGGTTTAATAATTTCAAAAAATTTGTTAACAATAGTTAAGACCCCATCAAAATGACCTGGCCTATACTTGCCTTCTAATATTTTTCCTTGCCAGCCAGAATTTATTTTTTTTATATTTGAATTCAATATCTCTTTTTCATTTGGGATGTAAAGCAAATCGACACCAAATTTTTCAAAAATACTTATATCTTCTTCATAATTTTTTGGATAATTTACTAAATCTTTTTGATTATTAAATTGAAGAGGATTTATAAATAAGGAAGAGATTAAATAATTACTGTATTTTTTTCCTTCAGCCAAAAGTTTTATATGACCCTTATGTAGAGACCCCATAGTTGGAATAAATGAAGTTCGAAATTTTAATTCATTACAATGATTGATAATTTCTTTTTCAGACCTAATAATTTTCATATTTTTTAAATTTGTGTTTATTTTTATGTAAGTTTAATTAGAATTAATATATCCTTTAAAATTACATTAACTTATTGATTATATAATTATGGAATTTAAAGCACCAAGAGGAACGTCTGATCATCTTCCAGATTTAAAAGCTAACTGGAATAAGATTGAAATAATTGCAAGAGAAACAGCTAAATCATTTGGTTATAATGAAATAACCACTCCAGTTTTTGAACAAACAGGCTTATTTAAAAGAGCTGTCGGAGAAGGCACAGATGTTGTACAAAAAGAGATGTATAATCTCACTGATGTTGGCGGCAGTGAATTCACACTTAGGCCAGAGGGAACTGCGCCAGTATGTAGAGCATTTGTGGAACATGGAATGCATAATTTACCTTATCCACTAAGGTTATTTTATATAGAACCAATGTTTCGTCATGAAAGACCACAAAGTGGGAGGATGAGACAACATCATCAGTTTGGTGTTGAAATTTTTGGAGATAATAGCTCAGAAGCAGATGCAGAAATAATTCTTCTAGGGCTTACTTATTTAAAAAAATTAGGAATAAAAAATTTAAGATTAAAGCTGAATTCAATTGGGAATAAGGATTCAAGAAAAAAATTTAGGAAAGAATTTTTAGATTATTTTTCTTCAAAGAAAAATGAACTTCCTGAAGTTGATAAAAAAAAGTTTGATGTAAATCCCATCAGAATTCTTGATTCTAAAGAAAAGGTCACAAGGGATTTAATTCTTGATTCACCAAAACCAATTGAATTTCTTGATAATGAATCTAAACAACATTGGGAGAAACTTCAATTAATTATTAATCAAATGATAGAAAATTTTGATGATATCGATTTAGTTATTGATCATAATTTAGTAAGGGGACTTGATTATTATTCAATGACTGTTTTTGAAATTGAACCAGTTGATAAAAGTGAAAAATCTCAAGCAAGTATACTTTCGGGAGGAAGATACGATAATTTAATTTCATATATTGGGGGGCCAGAAACACCTGCTGCCGGTTTTGGTAGTGGAATAGAAAGGGTCATGCTTTCAATGGATGATGATTTTTTTGAAATTGATTGTTTGCCTCAATTAACTATTATTCCTCTTTCAAGTAAAGCGTGGATAAAAACAAACTTACTTTCTAGTAAATTGAGAGAAAAAAATATTATTGTTGTAAATTCATCTTCAAATAAAAGTTTTAAATCCCAAATGAGATATGCAAATCAAATAAAATCAAAATATTTAATGGTTGTTGGGGATAATGAATTAACTAATAATGAGATTGAACTTAAGGAACTTTCAAGTGGCCTAGTCACTAAAATGAAATTCAATTTTGAAGAAATTTACTCAAAATTAATTGAAAATGGATAAATCAACATTAAACAAGCTAAAAAATATTGAAGAGAGATTTTTTGAAATTGAAAAGCTCATGGCTGACCAAAATAATGCTTCAGATATCCAGATGATCACTAAATTAGCAAAAGAACATAGTGAATTAAAAAAAGTTGTAAATTTATATCAAGATATAAATGAAAAATCATCTCAACTACTTGATTTAAAACAAATTGTAAAAGAAGAGAATGACGTCGAATTAATTGAATTAGCAAAAGAAGATATCTCTGATTTAGAAAAAGAAATTGAGACTTTAAGTACTGACTTACAAGAACAACTAATTCCAAAAGATGTTAGAGATAAAGCTGATGCAATTGTTGAAGTCCGAGCTGGGACTGGTGGGGATGAGGCAAGTATTTTTGCGGGAGAAATTTTTCGAATGTATCAAAGGTATACAGAGCTGCAAAACTGGTCTTTCAAACTGGTTGACATGAATGATAATGGGTTAGGTGGTATAAAAGAGGTGACTTTTGAAATTAATGGTTCTGGGGTTTTTAGAAAAATGAAGCATGAAGCAGGTACTCATAGGGTTCAAAGAGTACCTTCAACTGAATCTCAAGGAAGGATACACACATCTGCAGTAACAGTTGCAGTTTTACCAAGGCTAGAGGATATAAATATTACTATTAACCAAGAAGATATTAGGACAGATATTTTTCATTCTGGAGGAGCAGGAGGTCAAAACGTAAATAAAGTTGCAACAGCTGTAAGGCTTACTCATAATCCGTCAGGGATTGTCGTGACATGCCAAAGAGAAAGATCTCAATCTCAAAATAGGCTTATAGCTATGGATTTATTGAAAGTTAGGTTATGGGATCTTGAATACCAGAAACAACAATCTGAACATAGTAAAAATAGGAAAGATCAGGTAGGTAGTGGAGATAGATCAGAAAAAATAAGGACATACAATTTTCCTCAAGGCAGAATTACCGATCATAGAATAAATGAGTCAGTATATAATTTAGATGAATTTTTGAATGGATCTATAGATATATTAATCGATAAATTAATCAGAAATGAACAAATAATGAAATTATCTGAAAATGAAGATAATTGAATCGTATTTTCATATCCTCAATCAAATTAAATTAATTACAAACGACAAGATTGAATCTGAAGCTGAAACAGCATTGATTTTTTCAAGTCGATTATTCCAAGAAAATTTTGGGCAAAGATTGGAAAAGGAAGAAATATTTGGAAAATTTTCAGATTATGGTTTAGAAAAAAAAATGTTAATAACATTAAATAACATTATCAGTAGGAGGTCTAATGGGATTCCTATACAGTACATATTAGATGAAGCCTGGTTTTATGGCTACAGTTTTCACGTTTACAAGAATGATGGCATAAAAACTTTGATTCCCAGAAATGAAACTGAATTTATTGTTGAAAAATTTATAGAATATTCGAAAACAAAGTCTAAAAATATTTCTGTAATTGATATTGGCACAGGTTCATGCTGCATACCAATTTCTATTATTTTAAATAGTTCAAATATTGACTCATTTGATGCCATTGATCCTCATACTTTTGAAATAGCAAAAAAAAATATTTCAAGCTATAAATTAGAAGAACGAATAAATTTGTATAATATTGGCATTGAAGAAATCTTAGGAACATTAGATAAAAAATATGACATTATTACTGCGAATTTACCTTATATTCCTGAAGATAAAAAAATAAATGAATTAAATTTCGAACCAAATGAAGCACTATATGCAAAAGATGACGGATTATATTACATAAAAATGCTTATTGATATTTTGCCTATAATAATTAAAGAAAATGGAATTGCTTTAATTGAAATTGACCCAAAACACACCGATTACCTAAATGATCTAAAAAATTTTAAAGTATCAATATTTAAGGATCTAAACAATCTAGATAGAATAGCTGAAATTAGACTTAGATAATTATCTCTTGGTAAATTGTTGAGCTTTTCTTGCTCTCTTTAAACCGTATTTCTTGCTCTCTTTTACTCTCGAATCTCTAGTAAGTAATCCTTTAGTTTTTAATTTCTTTCTAAAGGAAGGATCCATCTTAATTAAAGCTCGAGATATACCTAATGACAATGCATCAGCTTGGCCAGAAATTCCACCACCGTGGGTTTTTGCGATTACAGATAAACTTCCCGCAACTTCAAGAAGCTCTAAAGGTCTGGTTGCTGATTTTTGCCATATTTCTACTGGAATTGCTTCTTCAAGAGGTTTACCATTAACAGTTACTCCACCAGGTTTATTACCACTATAAATTCTAACTCTGGCAATTGCAGATTTTCTTTTCCCTGTTCCGTAGTAATACTTTTGAGTTGACAATATAATCTCCTATTTCTTTTCAATATTTTTTTCGAAAGGATGAGAATTATCTGAAAAAACTTTAAGTCTTTTAAGCATAACATCCCTTAATTTGTTTTTAGGAAGCATTCCTTTTACAGCATTTATGATTACTTCATTAGAATCTTTTTCCATCATTTCTTGAAATTTAATTAATTTTTCACCACCTGGGTAGCCAGAATGTTTAAAATACTCCTTCTGTATATCTTTTTTTCCAGTTAATTTAACACCTTTAGAATTAATAACTACAACAAAGTCACCTGTTGCTAAATTTGGAGCATAGTTTACTTTCTCTTTACCCATTAATTTCATTGCTATTTGAGTTGCAATTCTTCCAAGCACCTGATCATTGGCATCAATTAAATGCCACTCGTTAGTAATTTCTTTAGAACTAATTGATATTTTATTTAAATCTTTGTTAACCATAATTAATTTAGTATGTTTTTATATTTAATGTCAGATAAGTATAACCCTCTTGAAGAAACAAGCAGATTATATTTACCTTTAATTGGATTTTCTAAAGCTTCTCTAATATTACTTAAGCTTATTTTATTTTTCATTAATAATATCAATGAGCCAATTATTCTTCTAACTTGTTGATATAAAAATGAGTTACCAGTAATAATTATATTCATTTTTCTTCCATCAACTTCATAATTTACTGATTTGATTTCTCTGACAGTATTAGAATTTTTTGGAAGAAGTCTGCCAGTAAAAGAGAGGAAGTTATGTTTACCTATAAAAATTTTGGTTGCACTATCTAAAATACTCAAATTAAGCTTGTGATTCAAATGCTCGTAATAATTGTATTCAATTGGCGATATTCTTTCACCAAGTATTATTCTATAAGTATATTCTCTTTCAATTGCATCTCTTCTTACATCGATATTTTTTTTAACTCTATTGCATTTAAAAACCCTAATGTCTTTAGGAAGGTTGTAGTTTAAAGTATCAACCCAAGATTTATCGCTAATGTCTAAATTTGATTTAAAGCTGACAACCTGTTTTTGAGCATGCACTCCAGAATCAGTTCTGCTTGCGAACTCAGAAATAATATTTTCTTTATGAATTAATAAAAGAGATTGATCAAAAACACCTTGAACGGTTCTTACGTTTGGCTGTTTCTGTGACCCTTGAAACTTAGTTCCATCATATTCAATTGCTGCAACTAAATTATTCATCATCATTATCATCTTGGTTTGTTTCTGTAGGAATATCATCCAGTATTGACAGCTCAACCATGTGAGAGGAATCACCTTTACGATAACCCAGCTTAGTGATTCTAGTAAATCCGCTATCTCTTGTTTCAAATCTCTTACTTATTACATTAAATAATTCATCAGTTATTTCTGTATTATTTACAATTGAATAAGCTTTCCTTTTATCGTTTACAGAACCTTTTCTACCAAGAGTAATAAGTTTCTCTAATTTTGGCTGCACAGCTTTTGCCTTGGACATGGTAGTTGTAATTTTTCCACGCTTTATGCATTCATTTAAAAGAATTCTGTATAGCGCTTTTCTACTACCAGTTTTTCTACCTAATTTATAACCTGAAACTCTATGTCTCATAGCTATGCTTTTCCTTCTTCTTCAACTTGTTTAATGAAAGGTTGTAATTTTTCCTCAAGTTCATCTAAAGATTTCTGGCCAAAGTTTTTGAGCTTTAGCATCTCAGGACCAAGCGGGAACTCTATGATATCTCCAACACGGTTCAATCCACTTCTTTTCAGACAGTTAAAAGTTCTACTTGATAAATCAAGGCTTTCAACAAGCGTATTATAAACTTCAGCAGAAACTCCTTTTGAATCATTTGTTTCAACAACGTTGGTGACTTCTTCTAGGTTTACAAATTGAAAGAATTTCTTCATCAATATGTCAGCACCATTTTTTACTGCATCTGAAGGAATAATAGAACCGTCAGTCCAAATTTCTAAAGTTAATTTCTCAATGTTAGTTTCATTTCCTATTCTTATATCTTCAACAAAGTAATTAACTTTTCTTACAGGACTAAATATTGAATCTACAGGCAGGAAACCTATTCCGAGACTCTCCTGAGCAAATCTGTCTGCAGGAATATATCCAACACCATGCTCTACATTAAATTCAACTGAAAGCTTAGATGAACTACTATTTAAAGTTGCCAGATACAGCTCTGGATTTACAATTTCGAAATCAGCACTTGTCATTATATCTCCAGCAGTAATTTTACCCTCGCCCTTAACATCTAATCTCATTCTTCCTGATCTTTCAGACATAGCTTTTAATCTAATATTTTTAAGATTAAGAATAAACTCAATTACACCCTCAGTCATACCGTCAATTGAAGAGTATTCATGCTGGACTCCATCTATTCTGACCCATGTTATTGCTGCTCCAGAAAGAGAATTTAGCAATGTCCTTCTCATTGAGTTACCTATAGTGTCCCCCATACCTTTTGGAAGTGGACTGGCAATAATCTCAGCATATTTTTCATTTTCTTCATTTATTACAAATGATAATTCAGGTAACTTTTTTTCACTCATCTGTTCTTCAAATTCAGATGTAGTTGTTACACCAAATTGTTTTTCTATTTCTTCTGGCATCATTCCCATTTTATCTCCTTGAATAATATTCAATAATTAATCTTGTTTGAATTCCAATTTCCATATCATCTGTTTCAGGTCTTGATATGACATCTCCTGAACCATTTTTTTTGTCTGATTTTAACCATTCAGGAACATTTCTGTCTTTCATCTCCTCATCAAGCTCCATAGTTTTATACATTTCAGATTTTTTTGATTTTTCTGAAATCTCAATTTTATCCCCATTCCTTACCAAATAACTTGGCACATCAACTTTTTTGCCATTAACAAGAAAATGGCCGTGGCTCACAAGCTGTCTTGATTGTGCTCTTGACCTTCCAAATCCAAGCCTAAAAACTGTATTGTCTAATCTACTTTCTAAAATAGATAATAAATTTTCACCAGCAATACCTTCCATTTTTGAAGCCTTTTTGACATATTTTCGAAATTGTTTTTCCATTATTCCATAAATAATTCTAGCTTTTTGTTTTTCTCTAAGTTGAGTTCCATAGTCTGACAATCTTCTTGTTGGAACATAAGTGTTCTTCCTTAATCTATTTCTTTCAACTGAACATTTTCCAGATGGCTTTGAACAAAGTCGCTCACCCATTCTGACGCATTCTTTACATGTTATTGATGTTCTAAGCTTCAATTACTTTCTCCTCTATACTCTTCTTCTTTTGGGTGGCCTGCAACCATTGTGAGGTATTGGGGTCACATCCTTAATGCTGAGAACATTAAGCCCAGATGATTGTAGTGCTCTAATTGCTGCTTCTCTACCAGCTCCTGGCCCTTTTACAACAACGTCTAGCTTACTTAGGCCAATTTCTTCAGCTTTTTTTGCTAAACTTTCCGCAATTTTTTGAGCTGCGAAAGAAGTCGATTTTCTTGATCCCTTGAACCCAACTGAACCTGCGCCACTAGAATATAGCACGTTTCCAGATTCATCTGTTAAAGTAATGATTGTGTTATTAAAGGTAGCTGAAATATATGCCTTACCTTTTTGAATAAACCTTTTTTCTCTTTTTCTTTGTCTTACTTTTCTAGCCATTTTAATGTTTAGTTACTTGTTTCTTTCCAGCAATAGCAATTTTCTTACCTCTTTTTGTTCTAGCATTGGTCTTAGTTCTTTGACCCCTAACAGGAAGGTTTCTTCTATGTCTGTCACCTCTGTATGTTTTAATATCTCCAAGCCTTTTAATGTCGTCTCTAACAGATCTTCTGAGGTCACCTTCAATAGGTTCTTCAAAAGAATCTACAAGTGACCTAATAAGATTTAGTTTTTCTTCAGTTAAATCTTTTACTCTAGGATTATTAGAAACACCTGCCTTTTCAGTTAATTTCTTTGCACTAGTCCTACCAATGCCATATATGCTTGTTAAAGCTATTTCTATTCTCTTGTTGTCAGGTATGTTTACACCTTTTACTACTGCCATTAATTATCCTTGTTTTTGTTTACACTTAGGATTAGAGCATATTACCATTACTGCCCTTCTCCTTCGAATTATTCTGCAATTGTCGCATCTTTTTTTTACTGACGATCTTACTTTCATTTTATTTAAACCTATATGTAATTCTGCCTCTAGTTAAATCATAGGGTGATAATTCTACTAAAACTCTATCCCCAGGTATAACTCTTATGAAATTCATTCTTATTTTACCTGAAACATGAGCAAGAACTTCGTGCCCGTTCGCTAATTCAATTTTAAAATTTGCATTTGGTAAAGCTTCTTTTACTTTCCCTTCTACTTCTATTGAGTCTTTTTTTGACATAATTAACTTGTTAAAACCTCCGGCCCTGAATCAGTAATTAAGACTGTATTTTCAAAATGAGCAGATTTTGCACCATCAGATGTTACTACAGTCCACCCATCATCGCATAATTTTGTTTCATCACCACCCAAATTCACCATTGGTTCAATTGCTAAAGTCATTCCAGGAATAAGTTTAGGGCCTGTGCCTGAAACACCAAAATTTGGAACTTGTGGAGGTTCATGTAGTGACCTCCCTATCCCATGGCCTGTATAATTCCTAACTAAACCGTAACCTTTTGGAATGATAAATTTCTCAACAGCGTTACCAATATCACCAACAAATTTACCACTCATACACTCATCTATTGCTAATTTCAACGATTCCGAAGTATCTGATAATAGATCAATTTCTTTTTGAGTGCAATCTCCAACAGCAAAGGTCTTAGCATGATCACTATTAAATCCAGAAACAATAACTCCAGCATCGATGCTTATAATATCACCATTTTTCAATTTTCTTGATGAAGGGATTCCGTGAACTATCTCTTCATTTATAGATACACAAATAGTATTAGGAAAATCGTATAATCCTAAAAAAGCAGATTTAACATTGTTTTTTTTAATTTCTTTTTTTGAAATATTATCTAGTTCTATTGTTGTTATACCTGGTTCTATAGCTGCCTCCATCTTATTCATTATGTCAGCAATAATATGACCCGCTTCTCTCATATATGAAATTTCTTTTTCAGTTTTAATTAAGATATTAGTTTTGTTATTCAACATTAAGCCACCTCAGCCTTTAGAACATTAATTATTGAATTAGAAACATCTTCCTCTGACTGATCACCATCAATTGAATCAAGAAGAGATCTATCATTATAAAATTCAAGCAGCGGTTCAGTTTGGTTCCTGTATACTTCTAATCTATTTTTTATTAATTCAGGCTTATCATCATCCCTTCCTCTTCCTGCCAATCTATTTAAAATTTTTTGGTCTGAAATATCTAAATTTAAAACAGCTTTAATATTTACATCTAATTGTTTAATTTTATTTTCGAGAGCTATTGCTTGATTTATTGTTCTTGGAAAACCATCCAGGATAATTCCAGAGGTTTCTCTTTGATTTTTAATATTTGTAATGTAAGAGTCCATTAAGTCAATAATAAGTTCATCTGGTACTAATTCACCTGAACTAACATAACTTTCAGCTAATTTTCCTAGCACTGTCTTTTTTTTAATGTTCTCTCGGAGAAGATCACCTACAGATAAGTGATTAAGATTTAACTTTTCAGTAAGTATTTCAGCTTGTGTGCCTTTTCCTGACCCTGGTGGCCCCAAAAAAATTAGTACCTCTAATGATTTCATTCTTTCATGAATCCTTCGTAATTTCTCATTAACAACTGTGATTCAAGCTGACGCATTGTGTCAAGTGCAACTCCAACCATAATTAGTAAGCTTGTACTACTCATAATTGTGGATGCAGCTCCAACATTTGTAACAATTCCAGCTATGAAGGGCATCACTGCTACCATAGCTAAAAAAATTGCTCCTCCCCAAGTAATTCTTACCATAACCTGGCTTAGATATGATTGAGTGGGTGACCCGGGTCTTATTCCAGGAATAAAACCACCATTTTTTTGTAAGTTTTCTGCAATATTTTGTTGATTAAATGTTACTAATGCGTAGAAAAAAGTAAATAACATTACCATTATAAATACCAACACCCAATATGCGACATTTGCTGGACTTAATAAATTGGTAATGAATTCAGCAATTTGAGACCCTGCTGAATTTGTAGATGGATCTACAAAGTATCCGCTTACACTTGCAGGCAATATTAATAGTGAAAAAGCGAAAATCAAAGGTATCATTCCAGCAGAATTGACTCTTAAAGGAATGAAAGAACCTCCAGTTTGTCTGTACATTCTACCTCCTCTAAACACACTCCTTCCATATTGAACAGGAATCCTTCTCTGAGCCTCGGTGAATACAACAATCAGGTATACAATTAATAAAGCTATAGCAACAAGCAATGTAAGCTGAAATAATTGACCAGAAAGTAAAGCGCCTTGCCCAATAATTGAGGGTAAAGAAGAAACTATACCGGCAAAAATAATTAATGAAATTCCGTTTCCAATGCCTTTTTCAGTAACTAATTCTCCTAACCAAACAAGAAAGGCTGTCCCTGCTGTCATTGTTAGAAGAATAGAAGTAAAAGAAATAAAATTGCCTTGCCCAAATCCAGATCCCTCAATAACCTGTCCTCCAAATGAACTTTGTAATATGCTAATTTGCCCCCAACCCTGCAAGAATGCAATTGGTATCATCAAGTAATGAGTATATTGGTTTATTTTTTGCCTACCAAATTGGCCTTCCTGAGACAATTCCTTTAGCGATGGAATTACAGGAGTTATTACTTGCATAATGATTGAAGCAGTAATATAAGGGTAGACACCTAATGCTGCAATACTTAAATTTCTTAGTGCGCCACCTGAAAATAAATCTAAAAATCCAAGTAATGGAGCACTATCGAAAGCCGCAGCTAATGCATCTCTATCAACCCCAGGTACTGGCACATGTGCTAAAAATCGAAAAACAACCAAAATTCCAAAAGTAAATAAAATTTTATTCCTTAAATCTGGAATTCTCATTGCATCCATAACTGCTATTATCAATGAAGGCATGTTTGATTTATTATCAGTGCTGGTAGTCATCAATCTTTGTTTTCTGCATGTTGTTCATTAATAAGCTCGATGGTACTTCCAGATTTTTTTATCTTAGATTCAGCAGATTTAGTAACTGCATGAACACTTATCTTTAAACTTTTATTTAAATTGCCGTTTCCTAAAATTTTTACATTTAATCTTTTATTTCTGATTAAGTTAAGATTAAAAAGAGACTCAGCATTAACCTGGTCACCTTCATTAAATTTATTGTCAATATCTGAGAGATTGACAATACTGAAATCTTTTTTAAATCTATTCTTGAATCCTCTTAAAAAAGGTAATCTTTTTACTAGAGGCAGCTGACCTCCTTCAAAAAATAATGGTACACCGCCACCAGATCTGGATTTTTGTCCTTTTAAGCCTCTACCGGAATAAGTTCCTTTACTTCCGTTGCCTCTTCCGACTCTAGTTCTTGACTTTCTTTTTTCAGGCAATTTAAAACTATTTAACTTGGACATTTAATTAACCTCCGATACCTCAACAAGGTGTTTTACCTTATTTATCATACCTTCAATCGATGGATTCAAAGTTTTTTCAACTGTTTTTCCAATCTTTGTCAATCCAAGAGCTTTTATAGTTTCCCTCTGATTTTTTTTTGCACCAATTGAACTTTTAATTTGCTTTATCTTTACTTTCATCTTTATTTTTCGATTTGTTTAAATTTTCCATACTTTTTAGTGCTTTCATTGTTGCTTTGACAACATTGAAAACGTTGTTGGAGCCATGAGTTTTTGATATTACATCCTTTACACCAACAGCTTCCATTACTGCCCTTACTCCACCGCCAGCGATAATACCTGTACCTTGAGCAGCGGGCCTAATCATTACCTTTGAAGCACCAAATTTTGCAATTACTTCATGGGGAACCGTTGTACCTTTTAAGTTTATTTCCTCTAATTCTTTTTTTGCAGTAGTAACTGCTTTTCTTACTGCGTCGGGAACAGCTGCTGCTTTTCCTGACGAAAAACCAACCTTTCCCTTTTCATCACCAATTACAACAAATGCTGCAAATGACAGGTTCCTGCCACCTTTAACAACCTTCGATACTCTCCTTACGCTAACTACTTTTTCTATGTAAGGGTTTTTTTCCTCATCATTTCTTCTTCTATCCCTTCCCCTGCCTTTATTTTGATTTAAATTTGTTTGCGATACCATTAAAACTCCAATCCATTTTCTCTTGCACCATCTGCTAAAGCCTTTACCCTGCCGTGATATTTATAACCACCTCTATCGAAAACAACCTTGGTAATACCTGATTTTTTACACTTGTTTGAAATAGTAAGGCCCACCTTATATGCATCAAAGCTTTTTTGTGATAATCCGGACTTGTTTTCAGTCTTATCAGAAGAAACATCTTTATCTTTACTGCTACAAGAAACAATTGTCTTGTTAGATTCATCATCAATGATTTGTGCATAAATAAATTTATTACTCCTAAAAACAGATAACCTTGGATAATTAGGAGTACCAGAGATTTTTTTTCTTACCCTCAAATGTCTAATTTTTCTTTTATTTAATTTTATTGCAGCCATTATGCTTCACCGCCTACTGCTGTTTTTCCAGCTTTTCTCCTAATTATTTCGTCTCGATATTTTACTCCATTTCCAGTATATGGATTTGGTTTTCTCAATTTTCTTATTCTTGCAGCCTGTTCACCTACTGTCTGCTTATTTGAACCCCTAACAAATACAATATTTTGGTTCTCTTCTGAAAGTTCGTTAGTTCCTATAGGATTTACTAAGACAGAATGACTAAAACCTAAACTAAATTCTAAGTCTTTGCCTTTCTTATTAACACGGTATCCAGTTCCGATTACATCTAATATAATTTCAAATCCTGTACTAACTCCAATAACACAATTATTTATCAAACTTCTAGCGAGGCCATGATATGCCTTAATTTCGGAGTCCTCACTATCTCTATGACAAGTTATTTGATTATCTTCGTGCTTTATATTTATTGTATCGTGAACAGTAACCTTTTCTTCACCTTTAGGCCCTTTAAAAGAAATTTCTTTTCCATTAATACTTACAGTTACTTCACTTGGTATTTTTATTGGTAATTTTCCTATTCTAGACATAATAATAACTCCATCTACCAAATGTAGCAGATTATTTCTCCTCCAAGATTACTTTTAAAAGCTTCTTTACCTGTCATCACACCTTTCGATGTTGATATTACTGATATTGCTAAACCACCCATATACATAGGTATCTCATCTTTTTTTGAATATGATCTTAATCCAGGAGTACTAACTCTAGTAAGTCCCTTGAGCGCAGAATTTCTTTCCGAATCATATTTAAGATCAACTTTTGTTAAAGATTTATTATCATTTATTGTTGAAGTAAAATTTGATATGTAACCTTCTTTTTTCATTACAGATAAAACTGACAACTTCATTTTTGAAGAAGGGAATTCAACAAATTCTTTTTTCATTGCAACAGCATTTCGAATTCTAGTTAACATATCTGCAATTGGATCGCTCATTTATAAACTTGCCTTTCTAATACCCGGGAATTCTCCTTGAAGAGCTTTTTCCCTAAATTTTATTCTTGATAAACCAACAAATCCTACATAGCCTCTAGATCTGCCTGTTAAGCTACATCTATTTCTGTGCCTATTAGGATTAGAATTTTTTGGCAATTTACTAATAGCTATTCTAGCTTCTCTTCTTTTCTCAATAGGAAGCGATGCATCATTCCAAACTGATAAAAGTTCAGCTCTTTTAACAGCATACTTTTTAATTATTCTTTCTACTCTTAATTCTCGTGCTATTTTTGCTTTTCTAGCCATTTTTTCCCTCCATAAAAGGCATACCCAAAAGTTGTAAAAGTTTAAGACCTTCTTGATCAGTTTTTGCTGATGTGGCAACAGTCAATTGAAAACTTCTAATTTTATCGACTTTACCATAATCAATTTCAGGAAAAATTATATGTTCTTTAATACCTAAATTATAATTACCATTTCCATCAAAACTATTGGGTGAAATACCTCTAAAATCCCTAATCCTAGGAAGAGATAGATTTACTAATCTATCCCAAAAATCCCACATTTTTTTTGACCTTAGTGTCACTTTAATACCAACTCTCATACCTTCTCTTAGATTAAAATTAGCAATTGATAATTTTGCTTTTGTTACCACAGGCTTTTGGCCAGTAATTAAAGTCAAGTCACCAAGCATAGATTCAATAGCATTTTTATTAGTTAATGATTCGCCCATACCTACATTAACAGCGATTTTTTGCATTTTTGGTATTTCCATTTTATTTTTGTACCCAAACTCATCAATTAACTTATCTTTTACTTCGTTTATGTAGACAGATTGCATTCTAGGCAATGAAATTGTATTAGTAGCTTTCATTTTCTATTTACCCTCACTTTTTTTTGATTCAACAACAACTCTTGATGAAGCTCCGTCGCTTAACTTTTCAATTTTTACTCTTCCACTTTTTCCTGAGTCAGGGTCTTTATATATTAAATTTGAAATATGTATAGGCAATTCTTTCTGAACAAATCCAGTTTCTTTTGCACCTGTCCCAGCTTTCACATGCCTAGTAGCAATATTGATCCCTTCAACTATAACCATATTTTTAGAAACAACTATTACTTTACCTTCTTTTCCTTTGTCTTTACCGGACCTTACCACAACGGTATCATTCTTTTTAATTCTTGTTGCCATTAAAGTACCTCCGGAGCTAAAGAAATAATTCTCATGAATTCTTTATCTCTTAACTCTCTTGCTACTGGACCAAATATTCTTGTACCTCTTGGATTTTTACCTTCTCCAATTATTACAGCAGCATTGTCATCAAATCTAATATAGGATCCATCAACTCGCCTAACTTCTTTTTTTGTTCTTACAATCACAGCTTTTACAACTTCATGCATTTTCACATTTCCACCTGGGGTTGCATCTTTAACAGCTGCAGTAATTACATCTCCAACAGAAGCAAATCTTCTGTAACTGCCACCATCAACATGTATACACATAATTTCTTTTGCACCTGAATTATCTGTAACTATTAATCTTGTTTGTGGTTGTATCATTTACTATCACCCTTATTTGAAGAAATTGGAATGTTATCATTATTTTTATCTATTTTAAATAATCTCCATCTTTTCAATTTAGAAATTGGACGTGAACTTGTTATTTGAACATTATCACCTTCATTGGCAGAATTATCTGGATCATGAACTAAATATTTCTGAGATCTTTTAATTGTTTTACCTTTATATCGAGTTTTTGACCTTGTTGAAACAGAAACAACGATGGTTTTGTCAGCTTTATCACTGACAACAACTCCTTCTAAAATTCTTTCAACTTTAGTCATTGCTTTCTCCTTTCAAAAATCTTAATTCTGTTAATCTTGTTTCTAACCTTGCAATATCCTTTTTTATTTTTTTGATTTCAGTTGTATCTGACAATTGCATGCTAGCCTTTTTAAATCGTAAATCCATATGATCTCTTCTTGTCTCTTTTAATTTAGACAGTAATTCATCAATGTTAAACTTCCTTATCTCTGCCATATCCATTAGAATTGCTCACTTCTTGACACAATTTTTGTTTTAAGTGCTAATTTATGAGAAGCAAGTCTTAAGGCTTCTCTTGATAAATCATCTGGAAGGTCACCAAGTTCAAATAATACCTTTCCTGAATTGACAGGCGCTACCCAATATTCTACAGCTCCTTTACCCTTACCCATTCTTGTTTCTGCTGGCCTTGCAGATACTGGCTTATCCGGAAAAACTCTAATCCACATTTGACCACCTCTCTTTACGTGACCTACAATTGCTTTTCTTGCAGCCTCAATTTGCCTCGCAGTTATCCACCCTGACTCTAACGTTTTCAGTCCATAATCTCCAAAATTAATCTTGCTGCCTTTAATTCTGGCACCTTTTATAACTCCTCGAAATTGTTTTCTAAATTTTGGTCTTTTTGGTTGCAACATATTTGATATCCTTAACTTTCAGATTTACTATCTTTGTTAGCGGTCTTTTTTGTAGTAGTCTTTTTTGCAGTAGTCTTTTTTGCAGCAGTTTTCTTAGTAATAGTCTTTTTTGCAGTAGTTTTCTTAGCAGTAGTCTTTTTTGCAGTAGTTTTCTTAGGAGTAGTCTTTTTTGCAGTAGTCTTTTTATCTGTTGTTTTCTTAGATGTAGTCTTTTTTGCAGTAGTCTTTTTTGT
>JAYYQG010000019.1:0-19518 GCA_036128515.1 Chloroflexota bacterium | reverse complement strand
TATATAAAAACTTGTTTACTATATTAACTATAGTTAACAAATAATTAAGGAGAAATAAGTTGTTTTCAAATTTAACCTTTACAAAAACAATTTTCTTAACATTCTTGGTCTTTACCTTGTTATTCGCTTTTATTGCCTGCGGTGAAGAAGAGGTTGTTGTAACTACAACAGCAGAAGATGTTGAAGAAATAAAAATTATTGAAAAAAGTACCCCTTACCCTGAAAAAGAGGTTACAAAAAGCATTGCAGAAATCGCTGTCGATGGTGGATTTAACACATTGGTAACTGCCCTAGACGCTGCTGACTTGGTAGAAACACTCTCAGGAGAAGGTACTTTCACAGTATTTGCACCAACAGATGAAGCTTTCGCGGCATTACCAGATGGTATGTTAGAAGATTTACTTGCTGATCCGAATGCCTTGAAACAAATTTTGTTATATCACGTAGTAGGTGATGTAGTAATGGCTGAAACAGTAGTAACGTTGGATAATGCTGAAACATTAGAAGGATCGACAATCGCAATTGAAGTTGTAGATGGAAATGTATTCTTAAATGATTCACAAGTTACATCAACAGATATTGAAGCATCAAACGGTGTTGTGCATGTAATAGATAAAGTATTAGTTCCAGAATTGGAAGAAGCTGTATCAAACGATGTTGTTGAAGATGTCAAATCAATTGCAGAAGTAGCAGTTGCTGGAGGCTTTAACACTCTTGTTGCAGCTCTAGACGCTGCTGACTTAGTAGAAACACTCTCAGGAGAAGGTACTTTCACAGTATTTGCACCAACAGATGAAGCTTTCGCAGCCTTACCAGAAGGAATGTTAGAAGGCTTGCTTGCTGATACAGAAGCGTTGACTCAAATATTGCTATACCACGTAGTAGGTGACGTTGTAAAAGCTGAAACAGTAGTAACATTGGATGAAGCTGAAACCTTAGCTGGGAATAAAGTAAGTATTGAAATTGTTGATGGTAATGTGTATGTAAATGATTCAAAAGTCACATCAACTGATATTGAAGCATCCAATGGTGTTATCCATGTGATTGATAAAGTGTTAGTCCCTGGTATGGATGAAATGGGAAACAATAAAGAATTAATTGATTCTCAAATTCCAAATTTCGTTGTTTATGAATACATCGACCCAGAAACCGACTACACATTTAGAAGATTAGTAATTAGAGACATCATTGAATCAACATTAGAAAAATCTAATGTAAAGTCACAAATTTTACAGCAAATACCTGTAGGGATTTATGAAACTTCACAAGTACAATTAAGCTCAGTTATTCCGTTGGGTTTAATAGAAGCTCAAATTCCACAGGTATTCTAAAAAAATAACCTTTCGACTCTGAAAAAAGGGCCTGAATTTCAGGCCTTTTTTTCTTTTGTAATTCTTTTGAAATAAATATTTGTAACTATAACTTAAATTTCAGTTAATTAGAGGTGATTAAAATATTTAATAAAAGAAACATATTTTTTTCATTGCATCTTGTTTCAGGCGGACTAGCTTTTTCAACTTTTTTTTTACGCCTTATATTAGTAAATTGGTATGTTTTAGAAAAAACAGACTCTTCATTTCTTGTTGGAATATTTGGTTCAATACCTGTCCTAGTACAACCGTTAATTTCTCCTTTAGGGGGTAAATTTGCTGATCAATATTCAAGAAAGCATATTTTATTTATTACAAGAATTATTGAAGCAACTTCATTTCTAGTATTGGCAGTTTTTATAAATTTAAATATATCTCCTTTATGGTCAATTGGTGTAATTTCATTATTTGTTGGATTAGCAGGAGGAGTAAATGCACCGTCATGGAAAAATATGTTAGTAGATATATTGGGATTAGAAAATGTTTCAAAAGGTAATGCAGTTACGGAATTAGTTAACGGTTTAATTAATTCAATTCTTCCTCCTTTAGCTGCAGTATTATTAACTATTTTCACCGTTAGTGAGTTGTACTGGAGCTTGCCACTAGTAAGCTATTTTTCAGGATTATTGATTTTTATAATGGTTATAAAATTACCAAAGCAGAAAATTTTAGAAAATACAGACGACTCTTCTTTATCAGAATCAATAAAATATGTTTTTAAAAATCATAGTATAAGGCCAATACTAATACTTGGATCATCTTTGGTCATTTGGGGGATTACACAACCTTTGATTCCAGTTTACTGTAGGGATTATCTAAATTTAGATGGCACAGGCTATTCATTAATGACAACAACCTTCTTTGTTGGAAATATGGTTGGATCGATAATATTAATTATAATTGGTAGAAAACTTGCTACAGGAAAATTATTAAGCTTTTATATTTTTATGTATGCTGCTTTTAGTTATTTATTTTTTAGTACCACGAGCATAATTTTTGCTGCATTTTGTTTATTTGCAAGTGGAGGATTTATAACAATTTGGGTTGCTAATGTTTTTAATCTGCTACAGACATTACCAGAAGAAAAGTATATGGGCAGGGTCGTTTCATTTTTTTTCACAATGTTTTTACTAATTGGTATTGGTTTTATTGTAGGTGGAATTTTAGGACAAATTTTAGGAATAAATTTAACAATATTAATTTCTTGCTTAGTTATTATTTGCCTTCACCTTACAATTCTCCTTTTTTCAAAACATTACAGAGAGCTTAAATTACAATAAATAAATATTAATTTCTTTCCCATGTTAATATTTATTCAGACATCGATATAAGGTGGTTTGGAATTATGGCAACTTTAAACAAAAAAATTTTAATAGTTATAGGGCACCCTAAAAGCGAAAGTTTTTGTCATGCCTTAGCAGAAAGCTTTGCTCAGGGTGTTAAAGAGAATAATAATAATCAAATTAAAATAATAGATTTGTATAAAGAAAAATTTAATCCCGTATATGATTTAGAAGAAGATGCTCCAGATGTATTAAAGTATCAAGAAATGGTTACTGAATCAGATGTAATTACATTTGTTTATCCTACTTGGTGGTTTAGAGCGCCAGCAATTATTGAGGGATGGATTGACAGAGTAATGACAACGCCTTATGCATACACATTTAAGAAATTTAAAATTACTGAAACAGAAATAGTTGAAAGGTTTGTAGGAAATTTTGGTAGGCCAATTGGCAAGCTTACTGACAAGAAAGCAATAATAATCCAAACTTACGGTTCACCCCAATTTGCTACAAAGCTATGGTTTTTTAATCTTCCTATAAGAAGAATAAAAAGGGGCTGCTTTAACGTTCTTGGGTTCAAAAAAACTAAGTTTTATCCTTTTTTCCAAGTTCCATTTGTTGAAAAAAATAAAAGATTAAAAATGCTTAATAAAGTATATAAAATTGGTTTAAAAATATAATTATTTTCTAGACAAAACAATTTTTTTATTAAAATAAGTTTTATCATTAACAATATTTACAATAAATTTTGCTAAAGATTTCCTCCCGATAATCATTTTTCTAATTTTTTCGTTTTCTTTGTATACCTTTACATCATGATACTTTTTTTCATTAATAAGTGCTGTTGGCCTAATTATTGTCCAATTTAAATTAGAATCTTCAATAACCTTTTCATGAACAGCATGATCGATATATGGGTATTTTAAATTTGAAAATCTTATTAAAAATTTAAATAATTTTGGGATTTGCCCAATAGAGTCTCCAACTCCCCATGCAGAAATAGTAATTATTCGATTTGCATTGTTTTCAGAAGCAACAATTGAACTTTTTGCAAAGTCAGAAATAGTAGTTTTTGAATTGATTAATCTGGACCAAGGGAAAATATTTTTTCTTTGAACATTTATTGAACTTATTATGCATTTTGAATTCCCTATAGATTTTTTTAGATCACTTATATTCGTTGCATCACCATAAAATATGTTCAAATATTTACTTTCAAAATTTATTAATCCCTTTCTCCTAATTAAACAATTGACCGTAATCTCTTTATTTACTAATTCTTTTAATACTTGATATCCAAGCCCTCTGTTCGCACCAATAAGCAATACTTCCATTAAGAGGCTAAACCTCCCCCATCAACTACAAGATATGATCCAGTAATCCACTCTGAATCTTTAGATGCAAAAAATTTTGCTGCATGAGCAATATCTTTTGGTTTTCCAAGTCTCTTAATTGGCAAAGTTGCAAGAAATTCCTCAATTGATTCTGGGGTGTTGTAATCTTGTATTGGAGTTTCTATATATCCAGGGCAGATTGCATTAACAGTGATGTCGTGTCTACCAAGGGTAATTGCTAAATCTCTTGTTAAATTAAGAACACCAGATTTTGACGGAGCATATGCAGGGCCTAACCCACCCCTAAATGCATTTACAGAAGCAATATTAATTATCCTTCCGTAATCTGAATTTTTTATTAATTCAAGTGAAAGTTTGGTTAGGGCATAAATACTTCTTAGATTTACTCTCATAACTTTATCCCACTCTTCAATAGACTGTTCTTCAATGGAGCCAGGTATATGAATTCCAGCATTATTAACAAGAATATCAATCCTTTTAAATTTTTTTTCTACTGATTTAACTAAGTTTTCAAGTTCAAAATCTTTAGAGCAATCGCATTTTATAAATTCAGATTTTCCGCCGTTATAAATAATTTCTTCAGAAGTTGTTGTTGTTATATCTGTATCATGATATTTACCAATTTTTGAATTTTCTTGTATGTCCGCAATTAATACATTTGCACCTAATCTGCCAAATTCTAATGCTATTCCTCTCCCAATACCTGAACTACCTCCAGTAATCAAACATACTCTATCTTTAAATTCGCTCGCATTTTCCATATTCACCTTACCTAATATTTATTTGATTTAAAGTTATTCTAATATAAAACTAAATTCATATTCCGCATTAGTTATATTGCCATTTTGAACAATCATGACGTATGTTCCTGGCTTCAAAGTTACATAACCATTTCCATCTCTTTGATCAATAGAAAGTTCTAAAAATTCTGAGTAGCTCAAAATATTTTTTCCTATAAATTTTTCGCTTTCTATATGACCCCAAGCTGAAAGATAAGGAACTATTTCCTCATTTGGTTCCCATATTTCAACTGTTTTGTATATTCCATAAAAAGCGATCTTGTCGTCCCCAACATATTTGTTAAGAATTAATTGTTTTAATATTCTTCCATTAGGGACAGTAAATTGAATATATTTTCTTATGCTATCTTGGTCAAAAATTATATTTAATTCAGTTATTTCTTCATTTAGTAAATGGATATTTATTAAACGTGATGTTGGGGTGGGTATAATTGTGTCAGGAGTAGGTTCAGGAGTAGGTTCAGGAGTAGGTTCAGGAGTAGGTTCAGGAGTAGGTTCAGGAGTAGGTTCAGGAGTAGGTTCAGGAGTAGGGGATGGGTCAGGTGCAATTGTAGCAATTACTGTTTTTTCTAAAACATTAGTTTCATCATTAATTCCTTCATTTGAACAAGAAAAAAGCATAATTGTTAATATGAAAAATACTAATTTTGGCATCAACTATCTAAATCCTGTAGTAACTTTCTGCATTAATATTAAATAGTTTTTCTTTTTCAGCAATTGTGTAATTTTCAGAGACTTTTAGAAAATAATCCCAAAGATCTTTGTATGTAATTTTTAATGAGTCGACAGGGAAGTTGCTTGCGAAAAAACACCTATTTATACCAAATAAATTTATTGTTTCTTTAATTATTTCATCTAAATTACTATCTCCAGGGTCGCCTCTCATAAACAAGCCCGATATTTTTACTGCAACATTTTCACTCTTTGAAAGAATCTTCATGCCTTCGTACCACTCATCCTCATCCTTTTTATTGCTATTTAAAAGTGGGCACCCGGTGTGATTCAGTATTATTAATGTTTCAGGAAAATCTTTAGATAGTTCGTAAGATTTTAAAAGTTGTGAAGGCCAAACTTGAAGATCAAAAGAAAGATTATATTTTGAAAGTAAAGAAAACCCATTTTTCCATTTTTCATCGGTTAAAAAATTCTTATCAACCCCGTCATATATATTTAGCTCAGGGTTTGTTTCTGAATAATTTAATATCTGTCTTATTCCTCTAATATTTTTATATTTTTTTTGATTTTCCAAATTCTGTTGTAGATTATTGGAAGTTAAGTCTTCATAAGCTACGATCGCATTCGGTTTATTTCCAGAATTTTCTTTATCTGAGATTGCCTGTAGCCAACTTGTTTCATCTAAAGAGTTTTTATGATTCATTTCTCCCTGAACGTGAACACTTTTCACTACTTCTAGGTCCCCAATATCTTTATTGAAATCTTCGATTAAATAGTTTTTGGACAATGGGCTCTTGCTGTCTTTCCTTAACCACGGGTAATCGTGCAAGTCTATATTCCACAGGTGATGATGAGCGTCAATAATTTTCATAAAGTTAATTTTATACAATCAAAATGGGTGATGCAAAATTATAATTTTAGACTTATTTATGTTGACTTTTGAATATTGTACGATATTCTAAAATATATAACTAAAGATAGGAATAATGTAATGCCAAGAGGTGGATTTAGAATCGGAGCAGGTAGGCCTAAGGGTCAAGGTAAATATAAAGAGCCGACTAAACCTATTAGAGTTCCAGAAAGCTTGATTAGTGGCGTTATGGAATTTGTTGAAAGTAGTGGTTACAACTTACCTTTGTATTCATGCTCTGTTCAGGCAGGATTCCCTTCCCCTGCAGATGATCATATGGAAGGTGAGCTAGATCTTAATAAATACTTAATCAAGCATCCAACAGCGACATTCTTTGTAAGGGCTGCTGGAGAATCAATGATTGGGGCAGGAATACATCCTGGAGATATATTAGTGGTAGATAGGAGCGAAGAGGCAAAACATGGAAAAATAGTCATTGCCGCAATTGATGGGCAGTTGACAGTTAAAAGATTGCATAAATCAAAAAGTGAGACATATCTTTTGCCCGAAAATAAAGATTTTGAAGCTATAAAATTTGATGAAGGTAATGAGGTTGTAATATGGGGTGTTGTAACTAACGTTCTACATAGGGTATAGAACGAGTGAATAAGACTGTTTTTGTCCTGGCAGATTGTAATAATTTTTACGTATCCTGTGAGAGAGTGTTCGACCCTTCATTGGAGAACAAGCCCGTAGTTGTATTGTCCAATAATGATGGGTGTGTTGTTTCCAGGTCAAATGAAGCTAAATCTTTAGGTATTCCTATGGGTGCGCCTTATCACAAATATAAACAGGTAATTAAAAATAATGATGTAGCAGTATTTTCTTCAAATTATCAATTTTACGGAGATATGTCTGGAAGAGTAATGGATTCATTAAAAATAATGAACAATTCTTTAGAGGTTTATTCTATAGACGAAGCGTTTATTAGATTGAAAAATCCAAAAAATTTAAAGATTTTTAATAAAATTTTAACTACGAGAGAGAATATTTCTAAGTGGACAGGAATACCTATGTCTTTTGGGATTGCTCACACTAAGACTCTGTCTAAAATTGCTAATCATGTAGCTAAGAAAAAAACTAATGTGGGTGTTTTTGACATAAGGCAAGATGATGTATGTGACAAGTTAATTAAAAAAATGCCTGTAGAAGATATATGGGGTATTTCTGTTAATTGGGGAAGAAGGCTTAGGTCGTTAGGAATTTCAACTATATATGACTTGAAGAAATCTAATCCAGGTTTTATAAAAAAGAATTTAGGGGTTGTATTGGAAAGGGTAGTCTATGAGCTTAATGGGATTCCTTGTCTAGATTTAGAAGAATCATCTCCTAAGAAAAATATAATGTCTTCAAAGTCATTTGGTAAACCAATCAAAGACTTGAATCACATAGAAGAAGCTTTGTCTTCATATGCATCAAGAGCGTGCGAAAAACTTAGAAGTCAGAAAAGCAAGTGCAAAGGTATATATGTTTTCATAAAAACTAACTCTTTTCAGTCCTATAGGCCCCAATACAGGAATGGCCTTTCTTTTGAATTCGATCTTCCTACTTCTGATACTAGAATCATAGTTACAAAAGCTAAAGAAATTATGAAGATTATATACAGAAAAGGATTTAGTTTTCATAAATGTGGAATAATCCTGCTCGATCTTGTACCAGAAAATTACAAACAATCTCACTTCTTTGCAGATAACGATAATGATAGCCAGGAAGAATTCATGAATTTAGTTGACAATTTGAACAGGTCTATGGGGCCAAAAACGTTATTTTATTTATCTCAAGGTATAAATAAAGAGTGGCAAATGAGGTCTAATAGCAGGTCGAAAAGGTACACTACCAAATGGTCAGATATATTGGAAGTAAACTGAATATATGATCAGATAGGACTAAACAAGAAGTTCTTTTAGATAACTTATTCCGTCAATTCCTCTCAATTTCGTAATTGCCTTCTTTTCAATTTGCCTAATTCTTTCTCTAGTAAGCCCCAGCATCTTACCAATCTCTTCAAGAGTTCTATTTCTTCCATCAGAAAGACCAAATCTTAGTTGAATTACTAATTTTTCTCTTGTTGATAAATTTTCTAATAAATTATTTATTTCGTCCCTAGTCATACCCTTTGAAACTGCATCTGGGGGCGCATCACTAGATTTATCTTCGATTAAGTTACCAATTTCAGTAGGTGAATCGTCACCAATCAATGCTGCAAGAGAAACAGGTTTTGAAGATGCAGATAATACGGTATTAATTTTAGCTTTTGGAAGTCCGGAAGCTTTCGAAATTTCATCAATAGTTGGTTCACGATTGTATTCTTGAGTTAACTGTCTCTGTATTCTTGTAACTTTATTCAATGATTCAACAAGGTGAACTGGTATTCTAATAGTTCTGGATTGGTCTGCAAGTGCCCTAGTGATACCCTGTCTTATCCACCAAGTTGCATAAGTGCTAAACTTAAATCCTCTTCTGTAATCAAATTTCTTGATTGCTTTTAAAAGACCAATATTGCCTTCTTGGATTAAGTCGAGTATTCCTAGACCTCGATTTATATGTTTTTTTGCAACACTTACTACAAGCCGTAAATTAGAATCAGTTAATTTCTTAAGAGCATTTTTACCTTTATTACTAAGAGCATCCAATGATTTAATAATTTTCAAGTATTCAGACTCTGATATCACAGAGGGTTTAGATTCATCAAATTTGTTAACAAGATCGTTAGGAATTGTTCTTGTAATTACTGATAAATTTCGTATATCTGTAGTTATATTATCTAAATTAACGTTCTTGTCTGCCTCTAAATGAGAAACAAATTCCTCAGTGAATGGAGAATTAATCAGTTCAATTAATTTTTCATCAGAGAGAACTTGTGAAAGATTCATTTTGAAAACATTAATTTCATAATTGTGATATTTAACTAACTGATCGAGAGAATTTTTGGATTCTAAAAAGGTTTTTTTCATTGAGTTAAACCAATCGATTAATTGGGTAATAGATACATTTTCAATAGAATCAGAAAAAAATACGGATAATTCCTCCGAAATTTCCAGCTCCATGGCTAGTTGTTTTTCTTCGTCTTGTTTTAACAATGAATTCTTGCCAATTTCAGCAAGATAAGTTTTAACTGAATCCTGCGTTAAATCAGTTTCATATGTTTCTTCATTTATATCATCGTTATTTTCAAAATTTAAAACACTAGATGTTGTTAATTGTGAAGGATCAGAATCAGATTGCTCATCAATGTCATCTAAATTATTAATTTGGCTCATACAAAAAATTATAGATGACCACTTAAACTGAAATGCTACCAAAATGTTAAATCTTGAAAACTTTTAATTTTAGTTTAATAATTTATAAAGAGAGGATAAATATATGACATCAAATACATTTAATTTTGAAAAATTTTATTCAAAAAATTCAAAAGAACAAGAAATTTCTAGCCCGGTTCATGCCGAGTATGATTTTGCTGTAGCTTACCCAGCACCTGAAACAATTCCCTCTCAAGGATTGCTTGAAGGATTAGAAAGGGGATTGGAAAGAGAAGGAAAAGATCTTGCATATTATCCAGATCCATTTGGTTCAAAGGAGTTAAGAAATTTAGTAAAAGAAAAACTAAAAAAAGATAGAGATATTGATACATCTATTGAAGAAATATTAATTACTCATGGTTCAGGAGAAGCAAATAACTTAGTTATACAAAATTTAACTGATCCAGGAGATACGGTAATTACAGAAGAATTTGTATATTTGGGAACATTGAGCCAATTAAATAAAGCTGAAGCAGATATTGTTGGAGCAAAAATGGACGATGAAGGTATTATTCCAGAAGAATTAGATAATTTAATTAAAAATTTGTTATCAAAAGGCAAGAAAATTAAATATTTGTATACAATTCCAGAATTTCAAAATCCAACTGGTTCCACTATGCCTTTATCAAGACGAGAAAAAGTACTTGAAATTACAAATAAATATGGGCTGCCAGTATTAGAAGATGACTGTTACGTTGATCTTAGATTTGAAGGTGAGACTCAACCATCTTACAAATCGTTAGATAGTAGTGGCTCTGTGATTCATGTTGCATCTTTTTCAAAGCTGATTGCCCCTGGATTGAGAATGGGATACGTAAATGCACCAATAGAAGTTATGAAAAGGCTTAATTACTTGAAAACGTCTGGACCAAGTCAATTTGTATCTCTTGCAATTGAGAATTTTCTTAATAAAGAAATGGAATCTCATAAGCTGAGAGCTTCTTCATTGCTGAGAGAAAAGAGAGATGCAATGATTTCATCTTTAGGAGAAAATTTTGGGGGATTAGACATAAAATGGACAACCCCTGAAGGTGGTTGTTATCTGTGGATCACATTTCCAGAAAATATAGATATGGATTCTCTTCAACAACATTGTTTTGATAATGGTGTTGGATACTTGTCTGGAATAAAATTTTCACCAAAAGGTGATTCAGGTCATAACTCAGCAAGACTTTGTTTTGCTTATGAATCTCCAGAAAAAAATCGAGAAGGCATTAATAAGTTTGCTGAGATATTGAGGCAAAAAAAAGTAATTTAATGAAGAAAAGCCTCCCAAATAACTTTCATGAAGAAGTTGTTAAAATTCGGAGAGATTTGCACAAAATTCCTGAAACTGCTTTTAATGAATTCGAAACTTCAAATTATATTCAAAAATTTTTAAGATCTAATAATATTGAGTTTGAAAGCAATATTGCAAAAACAGGAATATTAGTAGAATTAACTGGAAAAAAAATTGGAAAAAATGTTCTTGCATTGAGAGCTGATATTGATGGATTGCCAATAAAGGAAGAAACAGATTTAGAATTCAAATCACAAAATGGAAATATGCATGCCTGTGGCCATGATGGCCATGTAGCTATGATGCTTATTGCATTGAAATATTTAAATTTAAATAGAGATAATATTGCTGGAAAATTGAAAGTAATATTTCAACCAGCTGAAGAAGAAGTTGGTGGTGCTAAAGCAATGATTGAGCAAAGACCAGATTTTTTTAAAGATTTAACTCATGTTTTTGGTTTTCATATATGGAATCAAATAGATCTCGGAAAAATAGCTTTCAACGACAATACTGTATTTGTTAGCGCTGATACTTTTGAAATAGAAGTTTTTGGTAAGGGAGGGCATGGTGCAATGCCACATTTGAATACAGATCCTATTTTTATAGCTGCAAATTTAATTATTTCTGCTCAATCTATAATTAGCAGAAAAAAAAATCCAGGAAAGCTTGGAGTAATAACATTTGGAAAAATCGAAGCGGGCACAGCAGCAAACATTACTCCTGAAGTAGTTAAATTGACAGGAACTATTAGGGCAGAGAGTAAAGAGACAAGAGAATTTTTAATCGAAGAGTTGAAAAATTTATCTGAAAACTTTCCAAAAAGTTTTGGGGGTAAAGGAAAATTTACTAAATCCAGCGGCACTGGTCCAGTGATAAATAATAAGGATTTTGCAAATCAAAGCTATTCAATAGCTGATGAAATATTTGGTAATAATGCTTCCATTAAAGTTGATCCTGTAAGTGTTGCAGATGATATGGCAGAATTTATGGAATTAGCTCCATCAGTCTACGCTCTATTAGGAGGAAAAAAGAATAACTCTGAAATGCATCATAATTCAAAATTTGATTTTGATGAAAGATGCATGTCCTATGGAATAGAATTTATAAATAGTTTAGCTACTAAAATACTAAATTAAACTACCGGAGACACACCACCATCAACATTTATTGCAGTACCTGTTGTGTAACTAGATAAATCTGAACTTAAAAAAGTAATTAATGCTGCTGCTTCTTCAGCTTCACCAACTCTTTTTCCAAGAGGTACTGACTCTCCAAGCTGATTGTAAAATTCATCTATAGTTAATGAAGGTTCATCTTTAACTCTTAATTCGTACCTTTTTCTATGTTGTCCAGATTTAAATAATCCGACACATACTGTATTTACCCTAATGTTAAATTCACTAAGTTCTTTAGAAATGGCCTTTGTGAGTGATATGCCTGCTGCTCTAGAAACTGAAGTAGGTACAGTATTTGCTCCAGATGCTTTCCCCCCTGGTGTAGTAATGTTTACTATTGAACCCTTTTCATTTTTTTTCATTGATGGAACAACCGCCTGAATCATATAAATTGCACCAAAAAGCTTTGTTCCCAAGTCTTCATTCATTATTTCATCAGTAATATTCATTATTGGATGAGCAGAAGATGTGCCAGCATTATTTACTAATATATCGATATTTCCATATTTTTCTACAACTTTTAATACGGTTTCTTTTACATTTTTTTCATTTTTTACATCCACAGAATAGGCATCAACTTCCTTACCTGTAATTCCTTTTATAGAATCCTTAGTTTTATTCAAATTTTCTATGTTCCTAGCAAAGATGATTACATTTGCCCCTTCTTCAGCCATAATTCGTGCTGTTTCTTTTCCAATTCCATCACTTCCGCCAGTAATAATTACATTTTTACCCTCAAGTTTCAGATTCAATTGATTTCCCCCTTTGGTTAATATATATTTTTAGTTGATTATAAGCATAAATATATGAATCTCATAAAATTTAAATTAAAAAGCCGAAACGCACTCAATAATTGTCATAATTATTATGATTTTAGGAAGTTGGCAAAGAAAAAAATACCTTCTCCAATATTTCATTACATTGACGGGGCAGCTGAAGACGAAGTTACTTATGACAGAAACAATAGTTCATTTAATGACATAGATTTAATTCCTAATGTGCTAAGAGGAGTTGAAAATATAGACTTATCAACTACTATATTTGGCAAAAAGCTTGATTTGCCAATATATTGTTCGCCAACTGCCTTGCAAAGATTATTTCATCATGAAGGTGAAAGAGCTGTTGCAAAAGCCTCAAAAGAATTTGGAACCATGTTTGGAGTTTCTACATTATCAACTATTCCAGTTGAAGAATTATCACAGATTGATACACCAAAATTATTTCAATTTTATTATCATAAAGACCAAGGATTAAACGATGCTATTCTTCAAAAAGCTAAAGAATCAAAATTTGATGTTATGGCACTTACTGTAGACACTATTGTTGCAGGGAATCGTGAAAGAGATCTCAAGACAGGATTTAAGTCACCACCAGAATTAACTTTAGGCACTATGCTTGAATATGCTTTAAAACCTTCATGGGCTCTAAATTATATATTGAGAAGTAAATTTGAATTACCTTTAGTAAAAAATCATATAAATGAATTATCAGATGTTGCTATGTCAATTAGTAGTTACTTTTCAAATTATCTTGATCAATCTATGAATTGGAATGATGCGGAAAAATTAAGGTCTAAGTGGGATGGCCCTTTTGCATTAAAAGGGGTTATGAGCGTTGAAGATGCGAAAAAAGCTATTGATATAGGTTGCACTGGAATAATTATCTCAAATCATGGTGGCAGGCAACTTGATGGCTCAAGATCTTCATTAGATCAATTATCTGAAATAGTCGATGCAGTAGGGGATAAGTTAGAAGTTATTTTAGATGGGGGTATTCATAGAGGTACTCATATCCTAAAAGCACTTTCACTTGGAGCTAAAGCTGTTGGTGGGGGAAGAATGTACTTGTATGCGCTTGCTGCAGCAGGTCAGAAGGGTGTTGAGAGGGCATTGGGAATCTTTAGGCAAGAATTAGAAAGAGATATGAAATTAATGGGATGCACAAAGTTAAGTGATTTGAGTAAAAGTAATATAAGAATTAGAAACTAATTAAGGCTCGATCATTGCTCTTGTTATAGTTTTGTCTGCATTTTCTCCAAGCCAATCAGATTTTTCAAAAGCTTCATTTATGTCTTCTAGCTTAAACCGATGTGAAACTAGTGAAGTTAAAGGGAATTGATCCTTTGTCCTTTCAAGAAAGTCGGCACATTTTGGTAATATCCACGGGTCATAGTGCTGGAAATTAGTCATCCTTATTTGCTGAGATACTAAATAATTTGTATCAATGTTTATAAAAGAATTTTCAGCTATACTTCCTATTTCTAAATATTTACCTCTCATCCTTACCATTTTTATCCCCTCTTCAACTACTGCTGGAAAACCTACAACTTCTAAAGCAATATCCGCACCAATTCCGTCGGTATACTCAAAAACACAATCGATTCTTTCTTGAGCAGATTTAATTTCAGAAATATTAATTGTTTTGCTTGCACCGCATTTCTTTGCAAGTTCAAGCCTAGATTCATGACCGTCAATAACTATTACCTCGTTAGCTCCCATACTTCGAGCAACTGCGGTTGCATAAATCCCTAAAGCCCCCGCGCCTTGAATAACAATGTTGTCTCCAAAATTAATTTTGCCTACGTTAAAAGCTTCAACTACTTGAGCAAGTGCACAATTAAGAGAAACTAGAGCATCATCTTTTAAATTTTTTGGGGAATGAAAAATAATGTGAGGTTTTCTAAGAACAAAATATTGAGAATAACCCGAATTACAATATTTGAAATCCGCATATGGAATCCTTGATCTGTATTTACAAGCTCCAAACTCTCCTCTCATACAATTATAACAACTAATACAAGGAAAAAAGAATGGAAATATAACTCTATCACCTTCTTTTAATGGCTTTTTTAAAGAATCAGTTTTTACCTTTTTTCCAAGGCTATGAACAACCCCAGTCATTTCATGACCCATTGCCAATGGACCTCTTTCTGGAGAATTTTCGTCCCTTCCGTCTCCTCTTGTAACATGAAGATCTGAGCCACAAATTCCGGTTGCAGTAACACGAACAACAATTTCGTCATCATCAGGTTGGTAAACAGGTAATTCTACAAGCTCCCATTTCTTTGTTTTGTCATACCATAATCCTGATAATCCTTTTTCTGGCATATAATCTCCTATATATTAATTATAATTACTATTAAATACATATTATGGATTATAAATATATTTGCATAGAGTGCAGAAATACTTTCGAGCCTGAATTCAATAAACTTAAATGCACAAGTGGCAATTGTGAATATTTGGATACGTCTTGCTTTGACATAATTTTTGAAGAAAATGATTTGCCAATCGAATTTGAGGCATATTCGCTCGGCGAAGGAAACACACCTTCGGTAAATATAAGCGATAAATTTCCAGAAGTCTTATCTGCAAATTTAAAGCTAGAATATTTCTCTCCAACAGGATCATTTAAAGATCGAGGTACTAGTGTTTTAATAAAGCAAGCTTACATGAATGGTGTTGAAGAGTTTGCAGAGGATTCTTCAGGAAATGCAGGAGCCTCTATGTCTGCCTACGCTGCAAATATAGGTATGAAAGCGCATATTTTTACACCAAATTCAACTCCAGAAAATAAAAAAAACCAAATTAAAATATTTGGATCCGAATTACACTTAATTGATGGTCCAAGAGAAAACTCAACAATTGAGGTAAAAAAATTTACAAAATCGACCGGAATAAATTATTTATCACACAACTATAACCCATTTTTCATTGAAGGAATGAAAAGTTTTGGACATGAAGTTTTTAATGAATTTCATACTGATATTACAGATATAATTATTCCGGTAGGAAATGGTTCATTGTTAATTGGTGCAGTAAAAGCTTATGAAGAATTAATTAAATTAAAAAAAATCTCAAATATGCCAAAAATGCACTGTATTCAAGTTGAAGGCTTTTCACCAATTGTAAAAAAATTTAATAGCTTAGAATGGAAATTTAATGAATTTTCAAAAACATTAGCTGGTGGAATAGCAGTAAGTAACCCTCCAAGATTAAATCAAGTTGTTGAATCAATTAGAAATAGTAATGGAAAAGCTATTGAAGTTTCGGAAGCCAATATTTTAAATTGGCATAAAGAATTAGCAAGCTGGGGGTTTCTTTCTGAAATTACTTGCGCAGCTGCTCTTGCTGGAACAGAAAAATTAATTGAATCAGGAGTAATAAATGAAAAATCTAATATTGTTATTCCGATTACTGGGTCCGGCCTTAAAGATTTGGATAAAGTTAATTTTTAAAAGCTTTTATTGCTTTTTCAAACCCATTCATAGAGTTTTTAATAACATCATCATGAACGCTGTAAGAAATTCTAAAATAATTTGGTGCACCAAAACCTGAGCCGGGAACAACAAGTATTTTTTCTTGTTTTAGAGTATTGCAAAAGTCAACGTCATTTATAGGGGATTTCGGGAAAAGATAAAAACCACCAGTAGGTTTTACTATTTCATAACCAAATGATGTTAGCTCGTTAAACATCAAATCCCTCTTTGATTTATAAATTGCCAAATCTGCAACAGAGTTAATTGATTTTTCTACCAATCTTTGTGCAATTGCTGGAGCGTTTACAAATCCTAAAGTCCTATTTGAAAAATTTAAAGCAGAAATTAATTCTCCTTTGGCTTCATTTCTAGGATTTACTGCAATGTACCCAATTCTTTCGCCAGCAAGGCTTAAATCCTTAGAAAATGACGTTGCTATAATTCCTCTGTCAAAAATAGAATTAATGAAAGGCTGTTCAGTATTTTCGTATTCTAGATATCTATAAGGCTCATCACTAATTATGTAAATTTTAGAATTAAACTTTTTTTCACTTTTTTTAATAATCTCAACAATGCTTATTATTGTTTCACTAGAATATGTAATTCCAGTTGGATTATTTGGTGAATTTAATATTATTGCCCTTGTATTGGCATTAATTAATGATTCGAAATTATCTAGGGAAGGTTCAAAATTATCTTCGTAGTCGCAATACTTTGCAATACCTTCGTGATTATCAATATAAAATTTGTATTCAGGAAAAAATGGCTTAAATATAATTACCTCTTCTTTTGGATTCAAAATAGAATGCAGAATTACATTTAGTGCTCCAGCAGCCCCAACAGTCATAATAATATCTTCAGAACTTAATTTTGAATTTGATTCTTTTGATATTTTTTTTGCAATAGCATCTCTAGTTGAAACAAATCCTGCATTTGGCATGTAACCATGAATATTTGAATTAAGATTTTTTTCGAGATTTTTTAAATTATCAAAAAAGATTTCAGGAGGGTCTAGATTGGGATTTCCCAGTGAGAAGTCGAAAACATTTTCTTCGCCATATTTCTTTTTTAGTTCTACGCCTTCTTCAAACATCTTCCTTATCCAGGAACTGTCTTTCATAAATTGGTTTATTTTTCTTGAAATCATCTTATTTTGTATGGCGCCCCTGGAGGAATTCGAATCCCCGACCCACTGCTTAGAAGGCAGTTGCTCTATCCACTGAGCTACAGGGGCATGTAAGCGTAAGTCATTCTAACATCTTTTTTTTAAATAATAATACAGTTAAAGATTGATTAAAAATTTTACTTGAGTATAAGTAGGATATAAAATTATAGTAAGTAACTTTAATGAAGGAATAAAATTATGAAATATTTAAAATTTAAATCAATCTCATTGCTTGTAATAATGTCGATTTTAATTGCATGTGGTGGTACAGATGAAATAGCTGAAAAAATGGATGAAGCAAAAGAAGTTGTACAGGAAAAAATGACTTCTGATGAACCTTCCGAAGAAACAAAAGATATTCCTAATCTTACTGGGGAGCTAAGCGTTGAAGTTACAGTTGAAGTTGCCCCTCTTACACTTTCTATTCTTGAAGGAAAAGCACAATTTAATATGAGAGATGGTCAAGGGTGGATAGATGCAGTAGATGCTCAACCAATTGAACAGGGATGGGGTGTAAAGACCTTGGCAGTATCAACAGCAATTTTAAATTTTGAAGATGGAAGCATGGTACTACTTGAGCCAACAACAGAAGTTGAAATTTCACTTTATCAGTTAATTAATGGAGGTGTTTCTGAAGGTGGTGAAAGGCATGTGAATTTAAAAATTGTTAATGGTGGGGTTTCATTTGATGTTGTTCCAGCTGAATCTCCTCCCAACACATGGGCATTTTTGACACCTGATGGTGCAGTTACGATTCAAGGTACTGGTGGATCTTTATCAAGAAGAGTTGGAATGAAAGAGGAGCTTACAGGTTGTTCAGATGCTGGTGATGGTACTGAAGCTTGTGATCATCCAGCAGCAACTATTGATACGAAGCTTGAGCTTATTGAAGGTACTGCAACTATGATGAGAATGAAATCAGAACCTGTATATAACGAAGATGGAATCATTCAAGAAGATTTTGAAGTAGAAAAAGAATTGCAAGCAATGGTTGTAAAGCCAGGTGTTGCATTCCAGTCGGCTGAAGAAAAACCAATAAGTGCTGAAATGATTGAAGCTGATCCTTTGCTTGCAGCTGACGTTGGTTACATAGTTTCACTTGCTGGTGCAGATGTTGTTGATGAAGAAGTTTTGGAAGCGGCATCTGAAGTTGCATTAGAGTCAGATGAAGCAACTAAAGACTTAGCTATATTGCAAGTTGCAGCCTTGGCAGGACCAGAAGGTGTTGAAGCTATTAGTGAAGCAGGTGATATAGATGCTGCATTAGAAATTACAAATGAGAGATTTGAAGAAGAATCTGTTCTTGATCCAGATATGCTTTTACCTGTACCAATAGAGGATGTATTAGAAGCATCTGAAGAATTACAATCTGATGCTGAAATAAAAGCAGTTGATGAAAATGCAGCAGATTTAATAGCTGAAGCAGCAGAAGTTCAGAAAGCATATGATGCTGGAGAAATTTCTGCAGATGAATTACTACAAATTCAAGAAGAATTAGTTGATACTGTTGGTGATTTTGAAGGTGCTACTGTTGTTGAAAATACAGCTGGAATCGATGAAATTACTGGTGAAAAAATTGGTTTTGAGGGCGCAAAGAATTCTTTTAGAGAAAAATTCTTACCGCCTATGCCTGAACCTTTATTTGATGAAAATGGAAACCAGATTGGTGTTAAGCAGCCTGACCAAGTGATTTTTGATCCTAATGGAAATCCTATTGGAAAGAAAATGGGAGATATGGTTGCCACAGATGTGGAAGGTAATGAAATAGATGGAAAAGTTCCAGATGTATTTTATCTTGGAGATAAGGGTGGAGAAGATAAACTTGTTGCAACTACATTCTTTAATGCATTTGCTCCAAAAGCTCCAGTTGCTGGAACTGCAGGTGCGTCTGCAGGATTATCTCCAATCCCGTTATCTACATTTGACCCTGATGGAAACTTAGTTCCTAC
>JAYYQG010000018.1:0-8855 GCA_036128515.1 Chloroflexota bacterium | reverse complement strand
TTCCTGCAGGCGAATTTGCATCCCCAACAACTCTGTTGTTTTCAAATTCATACAAATGAGTTTTTAATTCAGTAATTTTCATTTAACCCTCGATTTAATTGATTTTAGTTGAAAATTACTTTTTTTTGAACCTTAAATTATTGAAATTCAGCTAAGTGAATAAATAAAATAATTTGATAATGAAAAAATTGTTAAAAAATTTAATACATTTAACAGTACTTTCAACTTTAATAATTTTGCCCTCCAGTTATTTAAGTGCTGATGAAAATGATTTAGTAATTGTAGATATGATTTCGTCAAAAACCATACCTGGATCAACTGTAGTTCCTATTGAAATAAAAGTTGAACATCAAGATAGCTCTTTAAAACAATTTCTAAATGTTGGATTAGAAATGAGATGGAATTCAGGAGTAGTGCAAAATTACACCATGAAAGATGATGGGATTTCAGGAGATAAAGTTGAGGGAGACAATATATATACAGCTTTAATATCTGCAGATTCAAGCTTAGGTGAAAATGTAGCTTTGGTAAAAGTTGGATGGAAAAACAGTGAAATTGAGTACCCTGTTGAATTTAAAATTAATACGCAACAATTCCCTAAAATGTTTTTGATGTCCAATTTAGATATTGTCGGAAGCGATAATATGGAGAATGTTGTTGGGTTTGTTAGGACTGAAGTCAATGGCATTCCTTACGAAGTAGGTTCAGATGATTTAAATATTAACTTAACTGATAAAGATGGTTTTAATCGTGAAATTATTATTACTTCAAAAAATAAAATTGGAAATAATAATGACTATGAATTTTTTATCTCCACTAAGGAATATATCGAAGAAGAATTTAATTTATCTGCAAATTTAAGTATTGAATTTTTAGGCGATATTTATGATTCTCCTGTTCAACAAGTAACAGTAATAAGACCAAAATCAAACTTCTGGACAATTTTTTATATTTCAATTTCAATAATTGCATTCTTTATAATTTTGATATCTTTTTACTTATTGAAAAAATGGAATGATAAAGTCAAGCCACATGGATTTTTATTAGATTCTGGCAGAAATTTTATTATCGATTTTTCAGAAGTAGAAAAAAGTTTATTTTCAAAAATATTTAATAAAAATTCTTTACTTCCTTCAGAATTAAAAAAATACAATTTTGGTAACTTTAAACTTGAATTTTTTAAAAATTACATTGTTATTAATTCTTTAAATGCAAATCACACTGTTAGGGTGGATGGAAAACCAATAAGTGGATCCTACGTTATAAAGAATGAATCATCAGTTGGTTTTGAAGGAAAACTTTTCATTGTTTGTTGTAAGGAAAATCAGTTAGTTTTCCCAGTCAATAATGCAGCAAGCGAATTAGCCTAATTTTCCGTTATTTCTATCCCAACCATTTTTACAGATGGGTCATTTATCATTGACGGGTCTCTAGGTGGAATTGCTTCAATTAATTCAAGGCCTTCCACAACCTTCCCAAACACTGAGTGCATATTATCTAAATGAGGTTGTGGTCCATATGTTATAAAGAATTGACTTCCATTGGTATCAGGACCTCGATTTGCCATAGAAAGTATCCCTGCAGAGTCATGGCTGAGTGATGGGTGAAATTCATCTTCAAACGTATATCCAGGCCCTCCAGAGCCTGTGCCATCTGGATCTCCAGTTTGAGCCATAAATCCTGGTATTACCCTGTGAAATATAATTCCGTCATAAAATCCAGAATTACTAAGATCAATAAAATTTTGAACAGTTTTTGGAGTTTTGTCAGCATATAATTCAATCTTTACTTTTCCCATGGTTTCACCATTTTGATCTTCAAGTTCAACAAAGGCATAATATTGTTTAGTCATTTCTATCTCCCCTGAGAGTTCATTCTCACCATCTGCGCTATCACTGCAAGCAACACCAAATGGAATTAAAAGCAATAAAATGAGGTAGAATGTAAATTTATTTATCATCATAGTTAATTTATTAGAAAATTAAATTATGTCAACATCAAATTAGATAATATGACTCAAAATAAAATAAAAATAATTGACCTTGGTTTAGTTGATTACAATTATGGTATTTCTTATCAAAAAAAAATACATAATAAGACTTCAGATAATGCTAATGTAATTTTACTTGAACATGACAAAGTAATAACTATTGGAACTAAAGGTGACGATAATGATGTTTTAGTTTCTGCGAATCAACTTAAAAAAGAAGGCTTTTCAGTAATTAATTCAGATAGAGGAGGACAAGTAACCATTCATAATAAAGGTCAACTTGTATGTTATGTTGTGATGCCAATTTCGAACTACAACTTAAAGCCAGTAGACTTTGTAAGAAAAATAGAAAGTTTAATTATAAATCTACTTAAAAACTTTGATATTTCATCTTATATCATAAAAGGAAAAACAGGAGTTTGGGTTAAATCAGATAATATTGAAAAAAAGATTGCTGCTATTGGAGTAAGAATAAGTAATGGAATCTCAATGCATGGTTTTGCATTAAACATTAATAATAATGTGAATGATTTTGATTTTATTGTCCCCTGTGGAATACAAGGTAGTTCAGTAACATCTATTAAGCAAGAATTAAAAAAAGAAATTAAAATGAGCATCTTAAAGCCAATTTTACTTAGAGAAATAGAAGATAATTTTGATTGCGAGGTTTTAAATGATTAATACAGGCTCAATGTTTTCTCATATTGAATGTACGAGTTGCAAAAAAATATTTTCAAAAGATGAAATTTTAAAATTATGCCCAGTTGATGATTGCGGAAAAGTTCTATTTCCTAAATATGATTTGAACGCTGAAAAATCAAGAAAATCTATCGATGATCTTAAAAATAGAGAACCAAATATGTGGAGATATAAAGAATTTTTACCAGTAAATTTTGAAGAAAATATTATTTCTTTGGGTGAAGGATTTACGCCTATATTAGATGCAAAAAATTTAGCTTACGATATTGGAATTAAAAAATTATTAATCAAGGATGAAAGTTTGAATCCAACATCTTCTTTTAAAGCACGAGGTTTATCCGCTGCAGTTTCGAAAGCAAAAGAATTTGGAATAAAAAAATTTTCAATCCCAACAGCTGGAAACGCTGGTGGTGCATTATCAGCCTATACGGCTAAAGGAAATTTAGAATCTTATGTTTTTATGCCAAAAGATGCACCGCAGGCAAATAAAACTGAAGTGAAATACTTTGGGTCAAATCTAGAATTAATTGATGGTTATATTAATGATGCTGGTAAAAGATCTTTAGAACAGTCTTCAAATTTAAATCTTTTTGACGTTTCAACATTAAAAGAGCCGTATCGGGTTGAAGGAAAAAAGACAATGGGTTACGAAATTGCTGAACAACTAAATTGGAATTTGCCAGATCATATTATTTATCCAACTGGTGGAGGAACAGGAATAATTGGTATTTGGAAAGCTTTTCAAGAGTTATCTGAAATTGGAATGATCGAATCTGATTTACCTAAAATGATTTGCGTTCAGGCAGATGGTTGCAGTCCCGTTGTAGATGCATATCTTAAGGGTAAAAAGCATGCTGAATTATTTGAAAATCCCGAAACAATTGCTGCTGGGATGAGAGTTCCCATTGCAGTTGGTGATTATTTAATAATAAACTCTGTTATTGAGAGTCAAGGAACTGCACTTAAAATTAACGATAAAGATATGGTTGAAGGAGTAAAAAAAATGTCTTCAAAAGAAGGTATTTTTTGTGCACCTGAAGGGGGCTCTATAGTTTCAGCAACAATAAAGTTAATTAGCAGCAATTTTATTAAACCAAATGAAACAGTATTGTTACTTAATACTGGTTCAGGTTATAAATATCTTGAAGAGTTAACTAACGCTATTTAAATAACTTTTCTAAATCTTCACCATAAATCTGGATAAATTCGTTTTTTAGCATACCCATTATTGCTGAATTGTATCTAGCACCGTGATGAGGACGACTTTGCCTTAAAGTGCCTTCATGCTGAAAACCTAGGCTTTCAAACATGTTTCTTGCATGAGTATTATATTCTGGAATATCCACCCATACTCTATATAAATCTAATTCGTTAAAAGCGTGATCCATTAATGTTATGACTGAAGAAGAGCCGTATCCAAGATGCCATAAATCTTTCCTGCCTATCAATACAGATAATTGAGCGTCACCAAGAGCATCATCGATAAATAATTGAGCTTCTCCTATATGATCATTTTCAATTGGATTAATTATTGAAAAAAAATTTCTGTGAGGTTCAGGGTTTTTATCATCAAATGTCCTTTCCCAGTCTTCATTAGAACTTGTTAGCATTTTTTGAGGGTCATAACCTAAATGAGCTGCGTCACCATAGGAATATCTTCCAAACCACAACTCAGCTACCTCGTCATCTTTAATCCACTCCACGATCCTTTTTACGTCTTCTCTAGTTATTTTATTTAATTCTACTTTTGGATATTTCATAAATTAAATTTATTTTCACTTTCATTGTATTATATTTATTAATAAAACTTAATGATTTAAGAATGAGAGGCTATTTTGAAAGCAGCAGTACTCTACGAAGTAGGAAAAAAATTAGAAATCATAGACCTCAATATTGGTAAACCTAAACAAGGTGAAGTTTTGGTAAATATGAAAGCTGCTGGAGTATGTGCTAGTGATCATCATGTAATTCATGGTCAGATTCCATACCCAACGCCAATTGTTTTGGGCCATGAAAATGCTGGTGTTGTTGAAGAAATTGGTGAAAATGTCCAAGGAATTGAACCTGGAGATTCGGTAATTATGTCATTTGTTTCAAGTTGTGGAAATTGTGTTTATTGCAGAACCGGTCTTGCAAACCATTGTTCAAGACATTATTCAGACCCAAAAGTTCAGCACAAATTATTTGATAATACTTTTAGAATACACGATCAAGAAGACACCGGAATCTTCCAGATGAATAAATTAGGAGGTTTTGCTGAAAAGCAAGTTGTTCCTGCAGATTCATTATTAGTAATACCTAATGAAGTGCCTCCAGAAGTTGCAGCTCTTATTGGATGCTGCGTAACAACTGGTTTTGGAGGAATAGTTAATTTAGATAACATTAAGACAGGATCTACAGTAGCAGTTTTTGGTTGCGGTGGAGTTGGTTTAAATATTCTGGAAGGAGCTAAGTCTCTAAATGCAAACAAAATAATAGCTGTAGACATATCAGACCACAAACTGGAATTTGCTTATAAATTTGGAGCAACACATGTTGTAAATGCAAAAAACGAAGATCCAGTTGAAAAAATAAGAGAAATTACTGATGGTGGTGTAGATTATTCATTTGATTCATTTGGAAGCCCAATGATTATGAAGCAAGCAGTAGAGAGCTTAGGAAGAAGGGGAACTGCATCCTTAGTTGGGTTAGCTCATCCAAAGTCCGATGTAGATTTGAATATGGTGGATCTTGTGAGAAATGAAAAAAAAGTAGTTGGTAGTTTTTACGGTTATGCATCACCTTTGGTTACAATGAAAAAAATTGTTGATATGTATTTGACAGGAAAAATAAATATAGAGACGTTAATTATAAAAAAATTTATGCTATCCGAGATTAATGAAGCATTTGAAGATATTGATAAAGGAGAGGATGGAAGAGGAGTAATAGTATTTTAAATTTTAAAAGGGGATATAATTAAAATATAATACTATTGATAGGAGAATCAATTGCTCGAAAATTATTTTGAAAATTATGCAATACTAGGATTTTATCTATTGGTTTCAATCACAGTTCCAATTGGAATGATTACGCTTTCGAAATTAGCACAATTTATCAAAGTTAGGCCAAGCAACCCTTCTGAGCTAAAAGAAAGCATGTATGAGTGCGGTATGAAGCCTGAAACCGAAAGATGGCAAGGATTTAATATTAAATATTATTTTTACGCATTAATGTTTGTAATATTTGATGTTGAAACAATATTCTTATTTCCTTGGGCTGCTAAATATGGAATATGGAGTAAAGAATTTGGAATTGCATTCTTTTTATCTATGTTTATTTTCTTATTTATAGTTACTATCGGTTACGTTTATGCATGGAAAAAAGGAGACCTTGAATGGAACTAGAAGACAAAGATTTTAATTTCCCTCTTTATTCCCAAACCTCTGAAATAGATTTTGAAGAAGGTGATGTTATCAACAAGATGAAGAGAGAAAATGTTGATGAAATACCTGTTGATGATTTAAGTAGTAATGATGAATTAAAAAAATCAGCCTTTGTTACTTCTGTAGATTTTTTATTGAATTGGGCTAGGAAATCTTCTCTTTTTCCTGCTCAATTTGGATTAGCATGTTGCGCATTTGAGATGATTGCATCTGCTGCTTCACGATTTGATCTAGCAAGGTTTGGAGCTGAAAGATTTTCTGCATCGCCAAGGCAAGCTGATTTAATGATTGTTGCTGGAACAGTTACATGGAAAATGGCTCCAGCTATAAGAACAATGTATGACCAAATGTCAGACCCAAAATGGGTTATAAGTATGGGTGTATGTGCAACAAGTGGAGGCCCATATTATGATTCATATTCTGTTGTTCCAGGAGTAAATAAGATTGTACCTGTTGATATTTATGTTCCTGGATGTCCACCACGCCCTGATGCCCTATTGTACGGTCTTATGCAATTACATGAGAAAATAAAAAGATATTCTCTTAAAGGTAAGTCAGCAGGTAATAATGACTAAGGAGCTTACTGGAAATGAGATCAAATCTACTATTAATGATAAATTCCATGAACTTATAATCAGTATTGAAAATGATCATCTACTAATAAAAAATGATAATGAAAAATTACTAGATTTTTTTAATAGTTTAAAAAAAGATAATAAATTCAATTTATTAAGTTCAGTCACATCTGTTGATTACATGAGTAAATTTGTTGTTGTATATCACCTAACTTCAATTGAGAAAAATGAATCTATAGTAATCAAAATACCTTGCGGAGAATCTCGAATTGAACCGTCAATAATAAGTGTTACAAGTGTTTGGAGAGGTGCTGAATTGCAGGAAAGAGAAATATACGACCTGATGGGCATTTATTTTCATAATCATCCAAACATGAAAAGGTTGCTGCTGTGGGAGAACTTTGACGGGCATCCGCTTAGAAAGGACTTCGTGAGCTAAATGAGCACAGAATTAGTAACGATGAACATAGGGCCAATTCACCCGAGTACCCATGGAGTTTTTAGGATGAGAGTAACTTTCGATGGTGAAACAATTATTGATGCTGAGCCAATAATTGGCTATTTACATAGAGGTTCTGAAAAGTTGGCTGAAGAAAGAACTTATACTCAAATTGTAACTTTAACAGATAGAATGGATTACACAGCATCTATGACCAACAATCAGGCTTACATATTGTCAGTAGAAAAACTTGCTGGAATTAAACCTGCTGAAAGAGGTGTTTGGTTAAGAATGATTGCCGCTGAACTGCAAAGGATTGCTGCTCATTCTGTAGCAATAGGGTTTTTAATAAATGATTTAGGTGCTTGGCATACTCCTCTTCTATATTTGCTCAGAGAAAGAGAGAAAATACTAGAGCTATTTGAAATGATGTGCGGAGCTAGGATTACAAACAGCTATCTAAGACCAGGTGGAGTATTTATGGATGCGCCTGAAGAATTTTGGCCATCATTGAATAGATTTTTAGATGAAATGCCTGAAAGACTCAACGATATTGAAAATTTACTTACTGACAACGAAATTATTGTCTCTCGAACTCAAAATGTTGCTGTTCTTGATAAAGAGGATGCGATAAACGCTTCAATAACTGGCCCAATGTTAAGAGCATCAGGTGTAGATTGGGATTTAAGGCACAGAAATCCATATGATTTTTATGACAAAGTATCATTTAGAAGACCATTAGGGACTGTTGGAGATAATAACGATAGGTATTTAGTAAGATTACATGAAATTAGAGAAAGCCTTAAAATTATTGAGCAATGCCTAGATCTAATAGAGCCTGGACCAATAAAGCCTGACGAAGTTCCTTTTCTAGTAAGACCGGGTGAAGGCGATTCTTATGTTCCTATTGAAGCTCCAAAAGGAGAACTAGGGTTTTATCTTGTTAGTGATGGTGGAATTTCTCCCTTTAGGTGCCATGTTAGAGCCCCATCATTAATGAATCTTACGTTGTTGAGAGATATGGTTATAGGATATAAAATTGCCGATTTATTTGTTACTTTTGGGTCTGTTGATGTAAATATGGGTGAGGTTGATAGATAATGGGACCTGCAAGAGATAGCTTCTTATTCGAAATTGTTTTTTGTCATTTATCAAAGGATCCTTCATGTGATTCAGTAAGATTTATTAATCTTTCTTTTATTCCAGTTGAATTAAACTGGTTATCTTTCAGCCTGACAGCTTTTTTCTGGATTTTTGCATTTATTAATGCAGCGCTTATAAGTGTATTAATGCTTATATGGGGTGAGAGAAGATTAATAGGAAAATTTCAAGCAAGGTTAGGTCCTAATAGATGGGGTCCTTTAGGGCTTTTCACTCCCATAGCTGATGCTATAAAAGTTATGTTTAAAGAAGACGTTGAACCTACTTTGTCAGATAAATTAATATACGTTCTTGCTCCAATATTAATGGTTGTGCCAGTATTTATGATATTTCCTGTAATTCCTTATGGTGCAAAATCTTTTTTGACCAATATCAGTGTAGGTGTAGTATTTGTTTTAGCAATAACTTCCATCAACAGCCTATCAGTTTTGATGGCTGGATGGGCTTCAGGTAACAGGTTTGCAATAATTGGGGGCATAAGAGCTGTTGCCATGTTACTAAGTTATGAAATTCCTATGGGAATTTCTGCCGCAGGAGTTGTTATTATTGCTGGATCATTATCATTAAGT
>JAYYQG010000017.1:0-8167 GCA_036128515.1 Chloroflexota bacterium | reverse complement strand
TTTACTTTAAAAGAGTACTTGAAGAATCAGACTTAAATACCATCAAAAAGACAATTTCTGATAATAAGAATTACTTAGAATTTTATAATAATTTAATAAAAAAGTATGAACTTGAAATTGAAATTTTATTAAATGAGTTAGGTTTTAATAATGAAATAAAATCCTCCTTGAAAATGCTTTCATCAAATGAAACTTAAAACTTTATCTGATTTTAAAAATAAATATAGAAACCAAACAGTAAATATCTTTTTAAGGTGTGATTTAAATATCACAGAAAATGATTTAAGCAGGATTGAGATGTCGATCCCAACAATAAAAAAATTATTAAGTTATAACTTTGTAAATAAAATTGTTATTTGTAGTCATTTGGGAAGACCTAAATCAAGAGAGGTAGATCTAAGCTTGAATAATAAGGTTCATAAATACCTTGAAATGAAGCTTGAGAGAGAAATAAGTTTTATTGATTATAAAGAAAATTTAAATTTTTCAGAATTTTTTTCGTCTAAGGACAAAATTTTTTTATTAGAAAATATAAGATTTTTTGATGGAGAGTTAAATAATAGCAAATTGTTGTCCAAGGCATTGTCTTCAATGTGCGATGTCTTCATTAATGACGCATTTGGAGCAAGCCATAGAAAGCATTCTTCAGTATATGGAGTATCCTTTTTAATGGATTCCTATGCAGGAGAACTCATGCTTAAAGAATTGAGTACAATTACTAAAATTAATTCAACATCAAGCGGGAAGTCTGTTTTGATAATTGGAGGCGCAAAAATTGAAGACAAATCCGGTATATTGGTAAATCTTATTGAAAAAGTCGATAAGATAATAATTGGCGGAGGAATGATAGCCAACTTTTTAACAATGAATCTTGATAAAAAGCTTAAAGAAATCTATCAAACTAATAAAGAAAAATTTTACATACCTGAAGATTTGCTTGTTACAAAAAATTTCTCTGAAAATTCAGAAAAAAATATAATACATGTTTCTGATTATAATGATTCACTTAAAATAGTTGATATAGGATTTAAATCCATTAAATCAATTTCAGAATTATTAAAAAATATAGATATAGCAATATGGAATGGTAGTATGGGGGTATTTGAATGGGAACAATGTAATATGGGAACTAAGAGCCTGATTAATTTATTAAAAGAAAATAATATAAAAACCTATGCAGGTGGTGGTTCAACTATTGAGGCTATAAATAAATTTGACCATAAATCATCTTTTGAGCATGTTTCAAGTGGAGGTGGCGCCTTTTTAGAATTACTAGAAAAAGAAACCTTGCCAGGAATTGAGAATTTATATGAAGCAAGATAAAAAATACATTATCCTAAATTGGAAGATGAACTTTACTGTAAGCGAAAGTATTGAATTTTCAAACAATATCATTAAGACATTATCAGGTTTCAAAAATAAGAATATTGAAATCATTATTTGCCCAACATATATGAGCCTGCCATATTGCTATCAAATACTTTCAAGTTTTGTAAAATTAGGAGCACAAAACATTTCACACACTGATGATGTTAATGGTTCATTTACAGGTGAAATTTCTGCAAAAATGATTTCGGATTATGCTGAATATGTAATTTTAGGTCATTCAGAAAGAAGAAATCATCTTAATGAAAAAAATTCAGACATTAATAAAAAAAGATTATTTTCAATTCAGAATGAAATAAACCCTATAATTTGTGTAGGGGAGGACACCAATGTGAGAAATTCAGATAAACATATTGATTTTTTGAAAGGTCAACTTAAAGAAAGTATTACCTCAGATTACAAAAATAAAATTGTTGCTTATGAACCAGTGTGGGCTATTGGTACTGGGAAAAACTGTGATTTAGATAAAGTTATTGAGATTTCTAATTTAACTAAATCATTGTTTGCAGAAGACACTGCATTTATTTATGGAGGAAGTGTTAATAAAGACAATATTAAAGATTATTTGTTATCAGATAGTATAGATGGTGTTTTAATTGGTTCTGCATCATTAGATAAAGGTTCTATCGAAGAAATGTTAAATATATTTAATGACAATAAATAATTTAGTTATATTAGGGCCAACAGCAACTGGAAAAACTTCACTTTCTTTGAAGTTATCAGAATACATAGACTCTGAAATTATTAATTCTGACACTAGTATTTTTTATAAAGATCTTGAAGTAGGTACTGGAAAACCATCTCCAAATGAATTGAGTAAAGTAAAGCATCACTTAGTTGATTTTTTAGATCCAAGACTTAGGTATTCTTTGTCGGAATTTATTGAAATGTCTCTAAAACTAATTGAAGAAATAAATAGTTCAAAAAAAATCCCAATGATAGTTGGAGGCAGTAGTCAATACCTCAAGGCTCTAGTTGAAAATTGGAATATATCAAAAACTAAGCCAGATTATGACCTTCGTAAAAAGCTCGATAAAGAAATACAGATAAATGGAGTTGATTATTTATACAATAAATTAAGTAAAGAATTTCCACAAAATGCACTTTCAATTGACCCTAAAAATCCTAGAAGAGTAATTAGGGCTTATGAACTTGGGTTAATGGGTAAAAATGTGAGTAGAGAAAAAACAATAAGTATGCATAAATTTTTTAAATTTGGGCTGACTATGCCAAGAGAAATTCTTTATGAAAATATTGATATTAGGATAGAAAACATGATTCAAAATAATTGGGTAGGGGAGGTTGAATTGCTCATTAAAAAGGGACTCAATAAAACTTTAAATTCATTCTCTAGTATAGGTTATAATGAAATTTACGATCATTTAGTAAATGATCTAGATTTAGAAGAAGCAATTAGAATTATAAAAAAAAGGACTAGAAATTTAGTCAGACATCAATATAATTGGTTCAAGTTAAACGATCCTGATATTAAATGGTTTGACTCTTCAAAATATGATATTGATCAAATTGCTAAAAAAATATTAAAGGAAAAAATTGAATATAAAATTTGAAAAATTACATGGTGCTGGCAATGACTACATCGCAATTGACGGTAGAGGAATTGATATTGATTGGGGTAAGTTATCTTATCAAATGAGCAAGCCTCATTTTGGAGTCTTTAGTGACGGAATTGTAGTTCTAAAAGAATCAGAGAAAGCTAACGCAATGATTAAGATTTTTAATCCAGATGGTTCTGAAGCTGAAATGAGTGGAAATGGAGTAAGGTTATTTTCTAAATTTGTGCTTGATAATAATTTAACTGATTTTGATGGTGAAGTATTCACAGTTGAAACTGGTGGTGGAGTAAGAGAGGTATTTCCAGTTTTTGATAATGGCGAAATGATTTCTGCAAAAATTGCCATGGGTAAACCTAAATTTTTAAGAGATGAGATTCCTGTAAGCCAAGATATCTTTAAGGATAATACTGATATAAATGAATTGGTCTTAGATTTAGAAAAAAAAATAACCGTAAGTTGTGTAAATATTGGAAACCCTCACGCTGTATCAATACTGGATGAAGATGTAGATAATTTTGAGCTAAGAACAATTGGTCCGTTAGTTGAAAATAATCCAGCTTTTCCAAATAGAATAAATTTTGAGATTGTTAATATAATTTCAAAAAATGAAATTAAGGCCAGAATATTTGAAAGAGGGGCAGGTGAAACTTTATCTTCAGGAACAGGTACTTCAGCATGTGCGATAATTGGTATTAAGAAAAAGTTATTAGATAACAATGTTAGAGTAAATGTTCCCGGTGGACATTTAAATATAAGTTGGGTTCCCGGTGAAGAATCATATTTAGAGGGACCAACTGAGAGAGTATTTACAGGAAATTGGAAAATTAAGGAGTAATTATGAAATTTTCAAAAAGATTCGATACTATTGAGCCTTACTTATTTGTAGGAATATCTAAAACAATAGCTGAAAAGAAAAAACAGGGCATAGATGTTATTTCTTTTGGGATAGGTGACCCAGATATTCCGACACCAAAATTTGTATTAGATTCTATGTTTGAGCACTCAAACAACCCTGCAAACCATAGGTACCCTGAATCAGAAGGGTTGCCAATTTACAGGGAGGCAGTAGCAAAATATATGAAAAAGAGATTTAATGTTGAGCTCGACCCTGAAAATGAAATAATTAGTTTAATTGGTGCAAAAGAGGGGATTGGGCATGCATCATTAGCATTGATAGATGAAGGCGATATTTCATTAGTTCCTGACCCAGGCTATCCTGTATATTCAGCTGGTTGCAATTTTTCTGGGGGTGAAATTTTTAAAATGCCATTAAAAGAATCATTAGGCTGGAAGCCAGATTTAAATGATATTCCAGAATCAATCGCAAAAAAATCTAAAATACTATGGATAAATTATCCTAATAATCCTACTGGAGGTATTGCAGACCTTGCCTTTTTTAAAGATGTGGTGGATTTTGGAATTGAGAATGATATAGCAATAATGCATGATGCTTGTTATGCAGAAGTTACGTTTGATGACTATATTGCGCCTTCAATTTTGGAAGTTGATAGGGCTATGGAAATTGCTATTGAATATCATTCTTTTTCAAAAAGTTTCAATATGACTGGTTGGAGGCTTGGGTTTGCCGCTGGAAATAAAGATTTAGTACAAAATCTTTTAACAGTAAAATCTAATTTAGACTCAGGTGTACCTCAAGCTATTCAAATGATGGGCGTAGAAGCATTTGAGAAGATTGAAGAATTTACAAATTTAAATAATGCTATTTATAAAAAGAGAAGAGATAAACTTGCAAATGCATTAGCTGAAATTGGATTAAATGTTGTTGTTCCAAAAGCAGCTCTTTACCTTTGGTGTAAAGTGCCAGAAGGTTACACTTCAGCATCATTTACCGAGCTTCTTTTAGAACAGTGCAATGTTGTTGTAACTCCAGGCAATGGATATGGTGAATATGGAGAAGGCTACGTGAGACTTTCTTTAACAACTCCTGATGATTTAGTTGATGAAGGAGTAAAAAGAATATCCAAATGGAAAGGATAGATTTTTTTCATGCATAAAAGTGAAAAAGCACTTTTACTCATTGCAAATATGCAACAAGATAAAAAAGGTCTTGATTACAGGATCGAAGAGATTTTGAATTTATGTGATACAGGAAAAGTTGATGTTGAGGGCGTTGTTGTACAAAATCTAAAAAAACCCCAACGCAGCTACATTGGCTCAGGAAAATTAAACGAATCTAAAAGAGAAGTAAAAGCTCTAAATGTTGATCTAATTATAGTTGATGATGAATTATCACCTAATCAACAAAAATATCTCGAGGATTTTTTTAAAATAAAGGTTCTGGATAGGACTGCTTTAATACTTGATATTTTTGCTTCAAGGGCTAGATCTAAAGAAGGGAGGCTGCAAGTTAGTTTGGCTCAAATGGAATTTCTACTACCTAGACTAGCAGGGCAATGGTCTCATTTGGAAAGATTAGGTGGAGGGATAGGTACAAGAGGGCCTGGAGAAACTCAGATCGAGACTGATAGGCGTTTAGTCAGAAATTCAATAAAAAAAATTAAAAAAGATTTAGAAAAAGTTCGGATATCAAGAAATACTCAAAGAAATAGAAGAATTAAAAATTTATTTAATATTTCTTTAGTTGGCTATACCAATGCTGGAAAAAGCACTATTTTTGAACTGTTAACAAGAAAAAACTCAGCTAGCTCAAACAAGTTATTTTCAACCCTTGATACTAAAGTTGGCAAAGCCTTTTTAGGTATAAATGTAAATTGCACGATTAGTGACACAGTTGGATTTGTAGATAAATTACCTACGGTGTTGGTTGATGCATTTAAAGCCACTCTTGAAGAACTAAAATATTCTGATCTTTTATTGCATATTGTAGATTGCTCAAATCCAAATTTTGATAAACAAATTGAAGTTGTTAATCAATTGTTAGATGATTTAGGTCTTGAAAAAAAAGAAATGATATATGTTTTTAATAAAATTGACAGGCTTGATGAAGATGGAAATGAATCCTTAAAAGAAAAAATTAAACAATTTGGGAACTTTATGACAGATTCGTTAGTTTCAATTTCATCAAAAGAGGAAGTAAATATTGATCAATTAAATCAAATTATCCTAAAACATATCGATACAAGCTACAATAGAGTAATGGAATACACAGTTTATTAATATATATAACGTCGCACTATATAAGTTATGTAAAGTAGAGAGTATAAAATGAATTTAAATAAAATAAAAAAACTAATAATTTTATCGCTTGTTTCATTAGCAATTATTTCATGTTCAACTGAAGTCGAAGAGCCACTTTTTCCTGTTGTTGATGATGAAAATGCTTTGCCTCAACCATCTCCACGTGAATTAGATCAAGATTTAATAATAATTTGGGAAACTTATTCATATTTAGCTAGAGAATTTGTTGGTAGAAACGAAATGGATAAAGCTAAATTAGCTGAAGGTGCTGTAAATGGTATGTTTAAAGCATTAAATGACAGGCATTCTGGTTATATACCACCAGATAGATTTAATATCGACCAAACAGCTTTCCAAGGTAAGTTTTACGGAATTGGTGCTACTGTTGGGCAAACGAAAGATGGGTTAAGGGTTTTAATTGTTGCCCCTATTGCTGGCTCACCTGCTGAAGAAGCTGGAATAAAGGCTGGTGACATAATTATGTCTGTTGATGGAGATGATACTGAAGGATGGACAGTACTTGATGCTGTAAATCGAATACGAGGCCAATTAGGAACAAATGTCACGCTAACAGTTCAAAGAATTGGTGAAAGTGAACTCATAGATGTAATTATTAAAAGAGGCGAAATTAAGCTCCCAAGTGTTACATCAAAAATGATAACTGATGAAGAATATGCACATATTAAGGTTACTTCTTTCACAAAGGAGACTCATGCTGAACTATTAGTAGCTATACAGGAAATGGAATCTGAAGGAGCAAAAGGAATTGTTGTTGATTTAAGAGAAAATCCTGGAGGATTATTAATGTCAGTTGTTGACATAATTAGTGAATTTATTCCAAAAAATGAATTAATACTTTATGAACTTGATGGAAATGGATATAGAAAAAATTGGCTTTCAAAAGACCTTGGAAATCACCAAGAAATCCCAATGGTAATTTTAGTTAATGAATTTAGTGCCAGTGGAAGTGAAGTTCTTGCAGGTGCTTTGCAAGATTTAGATCGTGCAGTTGTGATTGGTGAGACAACATTTGGAAAAGGTAGCGTTGGAATACAAAGAAGATTGAGCAATGAAGGTGGAATTTACTACACAGTAGCTAAATGGTTTACCCCTAAAGGAAGAGTGATTGAAGAAAATGGTTTAGAGCCTGATGTTGTTGTAAAAAATAAAGCTAATGAAACAGATGATCTTCAAATGATGGCTGCAATAACACAGCTTGATTTCCAATTAAAATAATGACAACTAACAGAAAGGCCAATTACAACTACAGTTTCAATGAAACCATAGAAGCCGGAATTGTTCTTAAAGGGTCTGAAATTAAGTCTATTAGAGAATCTAAAATAGACATTTCTAATGCTTTTTGTAGGATACAAAATGACGAGGTCTGGCTACACAATGCTCACATATCCCCTTATAGTAATATTGATTTTCAGCCTGATTATAATCCAACAAGATCTCGAAAATTGCTTCTAAATAAGAGAGAAATACTTAAATGGGATCTTGAAGCAAAAAGAAAAAATTTAATAATAATCCCATTAAAAATTTTTTTTAAAAAAGGTCGTGCAAAAATAAATATTGGCTTAGGAAAAAGTAAGAAAAATTTTGACAAAAGGCATGATATAAAAAAACGAGAGCAACTAAGAGATATAGATAGAACTAGAAAAGCTAATAAATGACCTTTATAATTCAACCATTGAATGGGGACGCGTGGTTTCGACAGATAAATAAAAGTTTAGTTTGCGAATCGAGTTTCATGTACTCGTAAAAAATGTGAAAACAATAAACGGCGAAAAAGAATACGCTTTAGCAGCAGTATAAACTAGCTTGCTACATCTTCTTAAGCTTAGCCCGGATAGCTTAAAAAAGGTGACAATTAACCGGGATGCACTGATATTTTGCTTAATTTATCAGTAAAGACTTTAAGCAAACTGCTCAATTGAAACTTGTCGCTTGGTTGATTGGGTTTTTATTTAAGTGACTATGTTCGTAGATAATTATTCAGTTGTTTATTTGGACGGGGAGTTCGACTCTCCCCCGTCTCCACC
>JAYYQG010000016.1:0-20233 GCA_036128515.1 Chloroflexota bacterium | reverse complement strand
AGATAAAAATCTATCTAATATTTCAAATGATACAGATGAAAATGCATGACCTAAATGACAGTAATCAGATGTAGTTATTCCGCATACATACATATTTATTGATTTTGAATTAACTTCTTTATATTTTTTTGAATATGAGTCGTATATTTGAATCATAACTTAATTAAATTTACCGCACATAGAGTTCCAATACCCTCACCAGAACCTATAAGCCCCAACTTATCAGTTGAAGTGACCTTTACATTAATATTTTCACTGTTTAAGTTCAATAATTTGCCAATATTTTCTTTAATTAATTCGAGATAATTAACTAGTTTGGGTTCTTGCAAAATTATCTGAACATCAATGTTTTTTATTTGTTTGTTTTCTTTTTTTATGAGATCTAAAGTATTTTTTAGGAATAATTCTGAAGAAACATTTTTCCATTTTTTATTTGATGAAGGGTAATACTTTCCTAAATCACCATTTGAAGATGCTCCCAAAATTGCATCACAAATAGCATGAAGAACAACATCACCATCACTGTGGCCTAACAGACCCTTGTTTGATGGTATTTTTAAACCACCCAAATAAAGTTTTTCACCTTTTTTTAATTTATGGACATCTGATGATATGCCAGTAAAATTTGATTCATAATTAAGGTTGTCAAGGGCAACTAAATCATTTTCGAAAGTGATTTTATGATTTAATAAGTTTCCGTCAATTGTTCCTATTTTTAAATTTTCTTTTTCAAAAAGCTGAATTTCATCAGTATAGTTATTATCATCCCCGTACTTAATTATAAGTTGACTTAATTGTTTGAAATTAAAAAATTGGGGAGTTTGTGAATAATATAAATTACTTCTATCAATTTTTGATAATTTTGCACCATCTACCTTCTTTACTGTATCGACAATCTTTGTAATTGGGACAACACAACTAAATTTTTCTAATTCTTTAATTCCATCAGCAATCATATGTGAATTAAAAAATGGTCTTGCTGAATCATGAATAATAATATTTTTTGGTTCGTATGATGATAAATGCTTGATTGCATTTTTAACTGAACTCATTCTTTCTGTTGAGCCTTCAACGATTTGAATTTTTTTTCTTATCTCTTTGGGTAATTTCTTTGTAATAATTTCTTTGTTTTTTTTAGATACAACAACTATCACTTCATCAATGTAATTATTTGAAATAAGTTTTTGTAGTGAATGCAAGAATAAAGGCTTACCGTTGAATTGAGAGATTGTTTTATCAAATTTACCAATCCTTTGACTTGTTCCAGCACAAAGTAAAATAGCAAAATTTTTACTTTTATTTGATAAATTATCATTCACGATGAACAATTATATCAGACTACATAAGGCTGTATTAATTTTTTATTTTGAAGTTGTTTTATTTATCACTAGGTTATTTTTTTTAGATGTCACTACAACCGAATCACCTTCTTGAAATTCTCCTGATAACAATTTTTTTGCAAATTCATTTTCAAGGCTTCTTTGTACTACCCTTTTTAGAGGTCGAGCACCATAAGCTTTATCAAATCCATTTTCAACTAACCAGCTAATTCCATTTTTAGTTATTTTCATATCAATGCCTAAATTATTAACTCTATTTATAAATTTACTTGTCACTATTTCTGCAATACTTGATAATTCCTTAACAGACAATGAATCGAAAATTATGGTTTCATCAATCCTATTTAGAAACTCAGGCCTGAAGTGATTTACTAAAGCTTCTTCAACTGCAACATTTCTTGAATTTTTTTGAGATGATGTTCCGGAAAATCCAATAGATTCTTTAGCAATATGAGATGAGCCTAAATTGCTAGTCATAATTATCACACTATTCCTGAAATTAACCGTTCTTCCATGTCCATCTGTCAACCTGCCATCATCAAGCAATTGCAGAAGTAAATTCATTACATCGGGGTGAGCTTTTTCAATTTCATCAAAGAGTACTACTCTAAACGGTCTTTTTCTAACTGCTTCAGTTAACTGCCCAGCATCATCATAACCAACATACCCAGGAGGTGCCCCAATAAGCCTTGTAGCAGACCCTTTATCCATGTACTCTGACATATCTATTCGAACTAAATTATCCTCATCATCAAACAGGCTCTCAGCAAGTGCTCTTGCCAACTCTGTTTTTCCAACCCCAGTAGGACCTAAAAAAATAAAAGTTCCTACTGGCCTTTTGGGGTCACTGACTCCAGATCTTTGCCTTCTAATAGCATTTGATAATGCGATCACAGCGTCATCTTGCCCAACTAGTCTTTCATGAAGTTTTTCTTCCAGATTTATTAATCTTTCTTTATCTTTCTCTACAAGCCTTGTCACTGGTATATCTGTTCTTTCAGAAATTAATGTTGCTATACTTTCTGAGTCAACTGTTAGCTCATCATTATTATTACTAGCTCCATCATTTCTTGTCATTTCTTCATGCAAATTTAATCTTTCAGACTTGAACTTAGTTGCTGCTTCATAATCATTTCTTCCGTTAGCTGCTTCTTCTTTATCAATTAACGTTTTTATTTGACTATCATAATCTTTCATTTCATCAGGTAATGATTCTGAATCAATTCTCACTTTTGCTGCTGCTTCGTCAATTAAATCAATTGCTTTATCTGGCAAAAATCTATCTGTTATATATCTAGCACTTAAATTTACTGAAGCTTCAAGTGCAGAATCAGTTATCACAATTTTGTGATGTTTCTCATATCTTGGTCTTAAAAACTTTAACATTTCAACAGCAATATCTTGGTCAGGTTCATTTACATTTACTGGCGTAAATCTTCTTTCTAATGCCTTATCAGATTCAATATATTTTCTGTATTCCTCAGGGGTTGTAGCACCTATTAACCTCATTTCGCCTCTTGCGAGAGCAGGTTTCATCATATTTGAGGCATCTATAGCACCTTCGGCACCACCTGCACCTACAACAATATGTATTTCATCAATAAATAAAACTATTTCACCTGACGCAGCTCGGATTTCATCCATTACAGCTGTTAACCTTTCTTCAAACTCTCCTCTGAATTTTGCCCCAGCTAGTAAGGAAGCCATTTCAAGTTTTAAAAGTTTTCTATTTTTTAATGATTCAGGAACGTCATCAATTACTATTCTTTGTGCCAGACCTTCTACTAAAGCTGTTTTACCAACTCCAGCATCACCAATAATAACAGGGTTATTCTTAGTTCTTCTGGTAAGAGTTTGGACTACTCTTTGTATTTCATTGTCTCGCCCAACAACAGGATCAAGTTGGCCTGCTCTTGCTAACTTGGTTAGATCGACACTATATTTTTCTAATGCCTGGTATTTTTTTTCTGCACCTTGATCACTAACTCTTTGACTACCTCTTATTTCTTTTAGTGCGTGGTAAATTCTTTCCATGGTAATATTATTGAGCTTTAATAACCTATCTATTTCTCCATCATCAAGGGCTAACAGTCCTTTTAAAAGATGTTCTATGGCAATGAAATCATCATTTAATCTTTGTCTTTCATCCTGAGCTTCGTCCAATACTTTTTTTAAACGAGGCTCAATATATATCATTCTTGTTGAGGACTGTCTTTGACCCAATGTTGGAAGGCTTTTCAAGGAAAATTCAAGATCTTTTTTCATTTCTGCAAGATCAACACCAAGAAATTCAAAAATCTTAGTTGCCATACCATCTTTTATTGATAACATTCCTAAAGCAAGATGCTCTGCATCCAATTGAGCATTTCTCATATCAGATGCCCACGCATGAGCTCTTTCTAATGCCTCTGAAGCTTCATTTGTATAGTCTTCTCTTCTTGGTAAAACCATATTATTTGCTACCTTTTATTAAATTTGATCATTGTTATTTATATAATGTATATATATTATATTATATCATAACATATATTATAACTTGATATAACCCGTGTCAACATAGATTATTTTACTATTATATAAATTTACTTTTTAATATACTTACATTCTTCTAGGAATTAAATGTTATAAAACACAAAAATGAATGAATTTACTAAAAAACCCAAATTTTTAACTTATCGCGCAGATAAGATGGAAAATTACTTATATAAATATGTAACTTCATACAAGGGGGAAACTTCAAAATACATTAAAAATTATTTTGGTTGGGATGAATTAGATAAAAATAATTTAAAAAATATATATTCTGGAAAAGCATTTAGGCCATCAATTTGCATTCTTGTATGCACCTCATTTTCAGGAACATTAGAAATGGCACTTCCTCCTTCAATTTCTGTTGAACTTGTTCACAACTTTTCATTAATTCATGATGACATCGAAGATAACGATAAAGTTAGGCGTCATAAACCTACTTTATGGACAATTTGGGGTATTCCAAAAGCAATAATAACTGGAAATTCAATACTGGTTTTAGGAAACAAAGTATTGAATAATATGACTAATAATGGCTCTTCAGAAAAAGACTTATTCCTATCACAAAAGATATTAACTGAAAGTTATCTTAAAATGATGGAAGGACAGTTTTTAGATATATCATTTGAAAAAGAAAAAAATATTTCTCTTGAAAAATATTTAAAAATGATTAGTTTAAAAACAGGTGCTCTTATTGAATGTTCAGTCACTTTGGGTGCTATAGCCTCAAAAAAAGATATAGATAATTTTCTTTATAATTTAGTTTCAACATTTGGTAGAGATATTGGTTTACTTTTCCAAATAAGAGACGATCTTCTTGGGGTTTGGGGTACAGATAGAACTGGAAAGCCTGTTGGGGCAGACATTAAGAGAAAAAAGAAAAGTTTACCCATAATATTATCTTTGAGCTCAAAAAATAAATCTGCATCTGAAAAAATTAATGAAATATTGTCAAAGCAAGGCTTAGAACAAGAAGATGTAAATGATGTCATGGATGTAATGGACGTATTAAAAATTAAAGAAAAATGTGAAGAAATTTCAAAAAATTATCAGCTAAATATTGAGGGAACCATAGAAAAATTACCCATCGAAAAAGATCAGAAAATAATTTTTAAAGAAATATCTGAATTTCTAATTTCTAGAGAAAACTAAATGATACTTATAATCCATAAAAATGAAATAAATTTAAAAAATCATTTAAACACTAAAAATGTTGAAAAATTAGAATCAATTGGTGAAATGAATTTTTTTAAAGGAACTTCAGTTCCATTAAAAGATGAAGTAATTATTTTTAAATGTAATGATTCAAAAATTGAATTATTGGTTGGTTTGAAATGGATAAAGTCAAATTATGATATTAATTCAATAATATTTTTTGACTACGTAGATTCAATTAACAATAATGTTTTAGAAAATCATTTAATAATTCCTCTTGATATTTCATGCCTGGATGACCTTCCTCTAGAATGGGGTAATAATCCATATCTGGATGTTGTAAAAGTTAAAAATCCTCTTAATAAAAAAATAAGAAAAGTAATCCATAAAACTAATATTGATTTTTTTTATGGAAATATTTTAAGCATAGATTCAAAAATAATTAATCAAACTCTCATAAGCGAATTAAATAATCTTGGTGAATTTGATGCACATAACAATCTTATTTTTACATGTAATAAATTTGCTCATGATAATGAAATTGATATTTATAATATATGCTTAGGAAGACCATTATCAAAAAAGAATTTTGATTTAAAAAAAATTTTCGAAAATTTATTTTAATTATGAATATTAAAAAAAAATACAGTCAAAAATTAATAAAAACTTCCTATGAAAATTTTCCTCTTTGGTCTTCTTTTTACTTAAAAAATTTAATGCCTGACCTTTCTTCAATTTATTACTTTTGTAGGAAAGTTGATGATATTAGTGATTTAAATAAAGAATCTGCTCGTGAAGAATTATTTAACTTAGAAAAATCATTACTTGATTGTTTTCAAGAAAAATGTGAGGAGGAGGATGAGTTTTTTAATTTAATGCAAACAATAATTAAATTTGATCTAAGTATTGATGACTTCCAAAGTTTAATAAAAGCAAATTACCAAGATTTAGAAATAACTAGATACAGCTCATTTGATGATTTGATTGAATATTGCAAATTATCTGCAAACCCAGTAGGAAGTTTGGTATTAAAAATATTTGGTGATTTTAATGAAACTAATTTAAAACTTTCAAATTATATTTGCACTGGCTTGCAGCTTATAAATTTTATTCAAGATATTAGAAGGGATTCTAAAATGGGGCGTATTTATATGCCAATTGAAGATTTAAAAAAATTTGAAATTGATGAAAATGATATTTTAGAAAATAAATCGACTTTTGAACTAAGAGAGTTGGTTAAAATGCAATGCGAGAGATCATATGAAATTATCAATAATGGCAAACCATTAGTGCAGTTATTAAATGGATCAAAGAAAATTCCAATATCTTTATTTATTCAAAGTGGCAATCTTGTTTTAACAAAAATTAAAAAAATAAATTATGAAACTGTTTTGATGAGGCCAAGGGTGAATAAAATTGAAAAATCAATGATGGTTACTAAAACGCTATTTAAATATTTATTTTATAAAAATTTTATTTGATAAAATCTAAACATGAAAAATTATGACGTAATAATTATTGGTGGTGGACTTGCAGGTATTAAAGCGTATATAAATCTAAAAAAGAATGGACTTAACGCACTTATTATTGAAAAGTCTTCTTACTTAGGCGGAAGAGCCTTCTCATTTAAAGATCCTTTAACAGGTAATTTTATAGATAATGGACAACACGTAATTGTGGGGGCATGCAAAGAATATTTAAATCTACTTAAGGAAACTAATAATTCAGGAAATTTATTGCAAATTAAGAATTATCAAGTTCCAGTCATTAAAAATAATAAAGTTTCTATGCTTGGCTCCAAATTCTTTGGAGGCTCTTTAGGATTATTTATTTCGTTAGTCATGTATAAGCATTTAAATATTAAAGAGAAGGTATCGTTAATAAGACTATTATTAAAAATAAAATATATAAATTTAAATACGAATAGAGAGAAAAAATTTAAAATATGGCTAAAAAAGAATAATCAAACTGATACAACAATAAAATTTTTTTGGGATATATTTTTAAAACCAGCTTTAAATGAAAAAATAGAGACCATTGAAACAAAACCTGCTTTATTTGTAATTAAGGAAACATTTTTTTCAAAAAATCCTCAAATTTTTGGTTTGCCAAAAGTTAACTTATCTACATTTTGGGATAACTTTGAAAAAAGTAACTCAAAGAATATTTTAAAAAAGACTATTGTAAAAAAGATTAATATTTACAAGGATCAAATTAAAAATATTGTTCTAAACAATGGAGAAGAATTAACAGCAAATAATTATATTTTTGCAACTCAATACTCATCTATTCAAAAAATTTTTAAAGATTCCAACATAAAGGGAAATTTTAAAAATAAATTGGAAACTTCTCCAATACTAGGAATTCACTTTTGGTTCAAAGATAAAGTTACTGATGATAGATATATAGCATCTGTTGATTCTGAAATTCAATGGATTTTTAATACATCAAAAAATCATAATAATAACGAAAATCATATGGTTATTTCACAAAGTGCATCTGAAAAATGGATGAAAATGGATAAAAGTGAAATTAAAAAAATTTTCTTAAAAGAACTTAATTTAATTTACCCAAAAGCCAACCAAGAAAATTTAAAAAAATTTAGTATCGTCAAACAGAGAGATGCCACTTTTTTATGCAATGAGAAAAATGAATTAATTAGAAACAGTATTCCATTAGATTTAAAAAATATTTATTATTCTGGAGACTGGAGAAATACTTCTTGGCCGTCAACCATGGAAAGTGCAGTAATTAGCGGCAAAGATGTTTCTAATATTATTTTAGAGTCTGTAAAAAGATAGTATTTTTTTGATTTTAACTGGCCCAAATTTCCTACTATCAATAGATATTTTTCTACTATCGCCCATCACAAATAATTCACCTTTACCAATAACTATTTCTGGCAAGTCAAAGATATGATTTTTTGAAATGTAATTTTCTGAAATTCTCTTTCCATTAATAATTAATATTCCTTTTTTCACTTGAATTGTTTCATTGCTCAAACCAACAACTCTTTTAATTAAATTCTTTTTATTATTTTTAAAATGTACAATATCAAATCTTTTCGGCTTATAAAAAAAGATAATCTTTCTCATAATTATTGAACTTCCATTTAGTAAAGAAGGTTCCATACTTTTTTCTATGATATTAATTTTTTGATTAAATAAATTTTTTAACATTTCTTTTCTTTACATTTAAAATTTTTATCAGATAATTAATTTATTAATAATTTAACAGGAGAAATTTTTATGCTCAATAACGATAGAATTAAAAACTTATTTAAAAATGAATTAGATGCTTATGCTCATTGCGATATTCCATGTGGAATATATGATCCAAATGATGCAATCCAAGCAGCAAAAACTGTTGTACGGATGACAGAGTTAATGGAAGGGCTTGATGTCTCAGGTGGACCATCTCCTTCTCTTGCAAATTCAATGATGAGATATGTTTACGCCAAAGAAATACATGCAAAAAAAGCAAAAGATGACGTTCTAGTTCTTTGGACAGATTATTTCAAACCTGAACACTTAGAAAAATACCCTGACCTTCATGAAAAAGTATGGAATGCATGCAAATTAGGTTCATTTGTAAAGGTAAATGTTGACCTTGGAAAAGCTAAAGAATTTCAAGCTTCTCTTGAAGAAATAGGTGAAATTTTCTGGGAAACAAAGAAATAACTAAAGTTTTTTGTAGTCCTCTCTTGGTGGAGAAAAAATATCAAGAGCCAATGAATTTGATGAAGTTCCATGTGCACTATGTGGCACGTTCGATGGGATCATGTAGTGATCCCCTTCTTTCAAATCATGCTCTTTTCCATCTATTACCAACTTAAAAGATCCAGAAAGGACTCTTCCTGCTTGTTCATTTTCATGGGTATGAGTAGGCACAGTTGCGCCTGGAGAAATATCTACCAACATCATCATTATGTTTTCTCCATGCATTATTCTTACTTTAACGCCTGGATGAATTTCTTTTGGTTCTAAACTTTCTTGATCATAAATTGGCATTATCCGTGAGTTCCTAATTTTCTTGTTACAGCTGCATCTGCAACTGGACTAGATATTTTTCTTACAATTGTGTTCAATATTGTCATTTTATTTGAATTTAATGATTTCTTTATTTCATTTTTTAATAATTCTGGGTTATCAACCAAAAGACCTTCAGCACCAAAACCTTTTGCAACCAATTCATAATTTGTTTGATCCAACTTGGTCCAAACATCCCTTTCATACAACCCCTTTTGAATCCAATAATCTATTCCCCACAAACTGTTGTTACCAACTACAACTGTTACAGGTAAATTATGCCTAACAGATGTATCAATTTCAGGAGCATGAAAACCTAATGAACCATCACCAACAACTAGAATTACTTTCTTGTCAGGAAGAGCAGCTTTTGCGCCAATTGCATATGGAAGCCCAACTCCAATCATACCAAAACTACTCACATATAATGATCTTAAATATTTTTCAATTGGAACCGTAGCTCTAGAAAAATGGCAATAATCACCTCCATCAAATACTACAAATGTATCTTCATCTAAATTTTCTTGAATAGACAAGCTTACATCCATTGGGTGCATTGGCAATTTACCATCTGATAATTTATTCATTTCACTAATATAATTATCTTTAGTATCTTTTAATGATTTTAACCACTCAAAATTATTCCATTTCATTTTTGCTGATTCTTTATTAATTAACTCAACGTATGGGCCCACATCAGAATTAACAACTAAAGAAACAGTTCTTGATCTGTTTAACTGTTGAATATCAGGATCAACGCAAATTATTTTTGCATTTTTATTGAAAGGAGGAGATCCTCCGAATCCTAACTGATAATCAAGTTTTACACCTAGCAATAACACTACATCAGATTCACTTATTCTTTGTGCTGACTTGTTTAGTGGTAAATAACCAATACCCAATGAGCATTCATGAGAATCAGGCACTAACGCTCTTGCTGTATCAACTCCAAAAAATGGTATTTTAGTTTTGCTTAAAAATTTATCTAAGTCATCACTTAATACAGTAGCCCCAGCTCCAAGCCCAGCAATAACAACAGGTTTTTTTGCTCTGTTTAACAAATCTAAGCTTTTTTCAATTTGGTTAAAATTCGGGTAGGTAAGCCAATTTTTAATATCATCATCTACACTTTTTTTATATCTTTCAAATACTTCAATATCCACTGTCTTTTCTTGCAAATCATGTGGAATTGTTAAGTGCACAGGGCCCCTTTTACCTTCCATGGCAGTTCTAAAAGCAAGGCTTATAAATTCGGGTATTCTATCAACAGACGGTATTTCCCAAGCGCCCTTTGTTACTGGTCTTGCAATACCAACTTGATCAAATTCCTGCATAGCACCCCTGCCTATGTTGCTAGAGTCAGCTGAACCAGCAATATTTATAACTGGAGCTTCAGAATGCATCGCATTAGCTAGTCCTGCAACAGCATTAGCGTGTCCAGGAGTTGTTGATAATACTACGCCGGGCTTTCTTAATATTCTTGAATATGCATTAGCCATATGAACAGATGCTGCCTCATGGCGACCATCAATCATTCTGAAATTCTGGTCAATAAGCCTATCAAGTAAATGTAAAATATGATCACCAGCAATACCAAAAATTGTATCAACATCATACATTTTCAAACATTTAATAATTAAGTCACTGCCTGTTAACTTAGACATTTATAAAAACTCCCTTAATACCATTAAAGTACCCATTATAAATAAAATAATATAAAGAGTAACTAGAATAAATTTGTTTGAATAAAAAGCAACATGCTTAGACCCAAAATATGAACCAATAAATCCGGCGATAGCCAAAGGTAAAAATAAATAAAAATCGAAATGACTGTTACCGGATTCTTGAGATGCAATTAAGTGACCAATCAATCCAAAAAAAGCAAATATTAAATTTATAAATGAATTTATTGCACCTGCAGATTTTGCTTCTGTCTTCAAAAAATTTATCATAACAGGGTACCTAAGAGCCCCTAATACCATACCAACAGAAGAACCTAGGGCTCCAATAATTAAATTTAAAAAGGAAGCAATAAAATCTTTTCTTGATCTATTAATTTCAATACTTTTTTTTCTTGGAAAATGTACAGCTTGAACAATAAGTAAACCAGAAACTAAAATCAAAATCGTAACAACTAGAAGTAGGATATCTTGAGAAAAAGATTCACTAATAATACCTCCAAAAATTGGTCCAATTATGCCACCGGAAATTATAAATAAAATTCCTGTCCTAAAATCTATTCTTTGATTTTTCAAATTATTCCAAACCGTTGGAATCATCATTACAAAGCTTATTGCAAGATTTGTACCAAAAACTATTAAGGCATTTACTCCAAAAAAAAGCATAAAAAATATACGTATTGGGCCAAGTGGCATTCCTACTAAACCTGCAAAATAACCAGATATCAGTAAGCTTATTATTAAAAAAATAGTACTTATTGTTGTTAGATCACTCACAAATCTAACCTATCAAACATCCTATCCAATTCGTAAATTTGTTCTTTGTCAGGTTTTAAAGAGGGCTCTCTAGCAATTGCATTTGAGAATATACCCTTCTTTTTCAAAATATATTTTGGTAGCCAATTCCAAATCCCTAAACCTTGCCCTAAAGTCCTTATCAATGGAACATATTTATGAAAGTATTCCTCTGCTTCATTATGTTTTCCTTGAATCCAAAGATTGTATGCTTTTACAAACATTTCTGGGACTGCACATACTGGCATTGTCCCAACAGAACCCCTTCTCATTTCTTCAATCATAAATATTCCTCCCATACCACCAAAAGGAATGGGTTTTCCTTGTTTTGAAATTTCACTTAACTTATTAAATCTTGGTAAGGTTGGAGCAACTTCAACTTTTAAATATTTTAAGTTTTCGTGTTTACTTGATAAATCAACTGCCATTTCTGGAGAAATTGGTGTATCAAAAACATCTTGCATAAAAATAGGAATATTAATTTTACTTGCGGTATTTAAAAAATATTTTTTTATTTCATTTGCATCAACGCCATTGAAAGACGGAGGCGCAATCATTACTGCATCCGCTCCAAGTTCTTCAGCTTTTCTTGAATATTCAATACAAAGCTTTGTAGATTCTGCAGTTGTGTTCATGCAGACTTTTATTCTTTTATTAGCAAAATCAACTACTCTTCTTAGTAATTCATTTCTTTCTTGGTCAGTTAATTTATAAATCTCACTTGCTAAAGCAATTGCAATCCCATTAACTCCAGACTCAATTGCATATTCAACTTCAGAATGAACGTCCTCATAAATAATATTATCCTTACTATCAAAAGGTGTTGATAAAATAGGGAATACACCTTTCATTTATCTATCCTATTAATCCTGGTACTAAACTCAACAAAACTCCTGCAACAGTCGCTGTCCCAATGACTCCAGCAATATTTGGACCCATAGCATGCATCAAAAGCATATTTCCAGGCTTTTCTTTTTGGGCCATTTCTTGTACAACTCTCGCAGCCATTGGGACAGCAGAAACTCCTGCTGCACCAATCATAGGATTGATTTTCTCTTTACTTACCAAATTCATTAGTTTTGCTAAAAGTATCCCTGCAATTGTTGCTGTTATAAAAGCAACTAAGCCAAGTACAAAGATTGCTATCGTTTGAAATTTTAAAAATACTTCTCCAGGCATTGTAGATCCAACTGCTAGCCCAAGTATTATTACCACTATATTCATTAATTCATTCTGTGCGGTACTACTTAGCCTTTCAACAACACCACATTCTCTCATCAAATTACCAAACATTAATATTCCTACTAAAGGGGATGCTTTTGGAACAAGAATACTTATAACGATAGTACAAATTATAGGGAATAAAATTTTTGCTCTTTTTGAAACCTCTCTTTTAGGAGGAGGCATAACAATTTGTCTTTCTTTTTTTGTAGTGAAAAATTTAATTATTGGAGGCTGAATTAATGGAACTAAAGCCATATATGAATAAGCAGCAACAGCTGTCGCACCTACAATATCTTGAACTCCAACACCAAGTGAATTTCCAAGTTCTTTCATTCTTGAAGCAATAAAGATTGTTGTTGGTCCATCAGCACCACCAATTATTCCCACTGAAGAAGCTTCTAATAATCCAAAATCAAAAATTGGATTCAATAATAAAGTTCCAATTAAAGCAACGAATACGCCTGCTTGCGCTGCAGCTCCGAGAAGTAATGTTTTTGGATTGGAAATTACAGGAGAAAAATCAGTAAGGGCTCCAAGTCCAAGAAAAACTAGAAGAGGAAGCAGGTCAGTATGAAGACCATTTTCTTGAAAAAATAGCAAAAAGCCCATTGGTTCGCCTTCTCCAGATGAAGGTTTTACAAGTTCTCCAAGTGGTAAATTAGCTAAAAGTACACCAAATGAAATTGGCACCAATAATAATGGTTCTTTCTTTTTAGCAATTCCGAAATACATTAAGAAACCTGCAATCAACCACATAATTGCATTTCTTGGGTTGTTATAAATATCTATAAATCCTTCAAAAATTAAATTAATGTAATCTGTTTCCATGTTAATTAATCTTAATCATTATTTTACCGACTTCAACAGTGTCTCCTTCAGAAACTAAAATTTCAGACACACTTCCATCTACTGTAGCAACTATAGTCTGCTCCATTTTCATAGACTCCATTAGTAAAACAGGTTCACCAACCTTTACATTTTGACCACTTGAAACTAATACTTTAGTGACCTTTCCAGGCATTAAAGCTTTTAAGTCACCAGGGTCATTAGTTGACTCCACTGCAGCATCATTTTTTTCTTCGGCAGTTTTCTTTGTTTGCTTTCTAGAAATTTTTGGTTTTTCAAGATTATTTGAATTATCAATAGTTACATCAATTTTTTTACCATTTACTAAAACAATTGGACTAGGACCACTTAAATCAACTTCAACTTCGTATTTTTTTCCATCTATTTCTAATGAATATTTTTTCATTAAACCTCTCTTGATCTAAATAATCTTTGTTGGCCAATTGAAAGCCAATTTGAAGATCCTGAATTTTTATTCGAAATATTCATTTGTGGGGTTTTCTCTGACATCGCCAAGCTTAATGCAATTGCAGCGACAACATTTTCGATATTACTTTCAGATTTATTTAAAGTTGAAGTAGTTTCTACTTCAATAATTTTCTTTGATGGTTTTCTATCAAAATAATTCAATAGGTTTATTGTAATTAATAGAAAAACTAGCACCATAAAAACTACTGCTAACCCTATAAGGGACATATATAATCCATCTAAAACCATAATTTCTCAAAACTACTTTATATCTATTGTTACTAAAAATCTATTTTTAAAGGCTTATTATTTAAGTAAATGTGTTCTTTGTTTTCTCCAAAAATTTTAACATTTATCTTTTCACCTTCAACATAAAAAATGTTTTCAATTATTTTTTTCTCAACATATATGTTATTTTTAAATAAAATGTCATCATTTTTCTTTAATCTTTCATGGGCATCTTCAATAGAAATAATTTTTAATTTAAATTCATCTCCAGGCTTAAGTTGCGAAAATCTGTACAAACTTAAGGTGTCAAAATTTAATATTCTTGCGTATCCTCCAATCCTTTGAGAATCTTCAAGTAAAACATACATATTCCCATCTTTTGGCAACTGAATTGTCCCAGCAGATACACCATCTGAAATTATGTCGGACTTACCATTTTTTACTTGAAGTTTATTTCCCTCTACTTGAGCACCAGTCCTGCTCATTCTATTTGAAAGTTTAAATTTCTGATTTTCAATTACCTTCTTACTTTTTTCATTAAGCAAATTGTATTCAGGTCCTCTAGTCACATACAAAGGATCTTGATCTTCAAAAAAATTAGGAATCTTATTTAACAAACTAATTTTATCTAAAGGGTATTTTTTATTTATACTAGTTGCAGAAATAATATCTCCAATTTTTAATTTTTTTCCGCCTAATTTAAATATAGAGTGAGTTGATTTAGAATCTAATATTTCATTAATTTCAATTCCTTTTTTTACAGCAATGTATGATCTTAATCCGTTTACTGAAGCACTTAAATCTATCTTGTCCCCTTTGCAAACATTTACCACTTGCCACATTTTTAGTGGAATTCCATTTACCTTGGGTTGCATATCAGACCCAGTAATGCATATTTGAGTTTCGTTAATACATTCAAATGATGCATTTCCATATAAAATCTCAATTGATGCAGATGAAATATTATTACCTAATAATAAATTACCTAGCCTATAAGAAACTTTGTCACCCGCACCTGAATTTGGCACTCCGTATTGCTCATATCCGATCCTTCCCTCATCCTGAACGGTAGAAAAGATTGGCTGATTAGTTAATTTCAGAACTTCATATTTCATTAAATTTTAATTTCATTCCTGGCTTTAAAATACTTGGTGAAGCCAATTTATTATCAAAAAGATTTTCATCTGTCATCCCAATTAGGCGCCAACCCCCGGAAGATTCATAAGGGTATATACCTGTTTGCTGATCTGCTATTCCAACAGATCCTGCTGGGACTATTTTTCTTGGGGAATCAAGTCGAGGGCAAATTAATTTTTTATTAAGACCTCCAAGATATGGAAATCCTGGTGAAAAACCAATCATGTATACATGATAAATTGAAGAAGAATGAATTTTAATTACATCTTTTTCTGAAAGCTTGGTGAATTCAGAAACACTTTTTAAATCTTCACCATAATTTCCACCATAATTAACATCTATTTCAAATATTTCATCAGAATTCAAATCCTTAAAATCAAAATTTTCAATAATTTCAGAAATTTCCTTTCTTAACTTGTCTCTTTCGATATTTAATGGATCATAATCAACAATTAAAGAATTATAAGTTGGGTAGCAAGATACAATATTGAGTTGATCCGGAATTCTATTTATTTCATATGACAATTCAACAATCTTAGAATTAATTTTCTGATCTATTTTATTTGAAAAATTAAACGATATCGTTCTATCGGATATATCAAGTAATTTATATTCCATTTATTTTAAGAATGTGGGCAAACTTTTAATTTCACAGCCTGAATTAATTAACTCTTCTTTTAATTTTTTTGCGAGTAAAACTGAATCTTTATTGTCCCCATGAAGGCAAATGGTGTCTACATCTAATTTAATAATTTTTCCTGTTATTGATTTTACTTCCTTATTTTTAACCATTCCAATTACCCTATCGATGATTTCAGCTTCATTATGAAGAACTGAACCTTCAATAGATCTTGATACAAGATGCCCATTTTCATCATATGCCCTATCAGCAAAACCTTCATTCGCTACTTTGGCTTTCTTAGATTTTAAATATTCACTCCATTCAGAATTAGCTAGTGCAACATGTATTAATTTACTGTCAAAACAATTAATTGCATTATAAATTGAATTTGCAATATTCATGTCAACGGCAGCATTATTATAAAGTGCCCCGTGCGGCTTAACATGATTCAGATTTTCCTTTGCAAAAGCATACATAGCACCTATTTGGTAATTAGTTAAGTTTTCAATTGACTCAAAATCCATGTCTATCTTTCGCCTTCCAAAACCTTGTAGGTCTGGGTAACTAGGGTGGGCTCCTATAGATTTTTTTGTAGAAATAGCAAGTTCAACAGTTTTTTTTATAGTATCTGGATCTCCTGAATGAAACCCAGCAGCAATATTCACTGAAGTTACATGGGGTATAATTTCTGCATCCATACCTGAATGCATTAATCCGTAAGATTCTCCAACGTCAGCATTTAGGTCTACAACATTCATTTATAAAGGTAAGAAAACTTTTTTATTTAAATCAGAACTTATTTTTAATGCATCTGTAAATTGCATATACTTTACCCCGTCTGAAAAAGTTGTATGAGTAATTTTTTCTTTCCCTTTTATTGCATTTATAAATTCTTCTTCAACTCTCCATTTGCCAACATTAGTTTTTTTTGGCTTCAAGATTTTCCATTTATTTGTACCCTTTTTTAATGTTTCTAGCTTAAGTTTCACAGTGTTGAATGATTGAGGTGTGGTGCAATTAATATCTTCAGATATTTTTAAAGTCGAATCAGTTCCATAAATAAAAATTTCAATTTTTTCAGCACCACCTAGAACAGTGCTATGTGAAATATGGAAGTTACCACCAATGTTCATTTCTCCAATAGCCTCCAAATGGTCTGGTATGGATATTTCAGACACTTGACCTGTGTCTGGAGTTATTCTTTTTTTTACATTCACACTTGATGTTGCCATTACTGAAGCGGCTGTTCCAAGCCAACGCATTCCAGCTTCATAAAATATACCCATATGCATAACATTGTTTCCAGATAGATCCCTATTTTCCCTCCAATGCATTTCTCTGTCGTAATTTATAAATTCCCCTGTTGAAGACTTGACATCAAATAAAATTAAATTACCCATTTCTTCAGTAACCCATTGCTTAATTGTTTTATCGTATGGAAGAGTATGAGGAGCAGGAACAATTTGAGTTATAAGATCTGGATAATTTTTTGAAACATTATGCATTAATTTTGCTTCATCAGAATTCATCGCCATTCTAGCTTCAGTTAATACATGTTTTCCTGCTTCAAGAGCTTCAATTGTAATAGCAGAATGCATATAAGGCCACGTGCCAATACAAATTGCATCAACTTCATCATCTAAAATAATATTTTGCCAATCATCAAAAACTTTAGAAATATTAAATTTTTTAGCAACTTTTTCACCCGAAGCAATAGTTCTATTGGCTACAGAAACTACTTCTACTCCATTTTGGTTAATTAATTTTGGCAAATGGGCGGAAATTGTGTTTCCCCCCGCGCCGACTATTCCTATCCGAATCATAAAAATTAAAACTTATTTTGAGGGTCTCTTGGAATGAATGCAGAATCGGAGTCTACCTCTTTAGGGAAAATGTATTTTCCCGGTTTTAGAAAAGAAGAAACGATGCTTAACAAGGCAATAAATATGCCTGATTTTTTAAGAAAAGCTCTTCTGTCTTGATGTTTTGAGTCCATAAATTGATTACCTTTTATTTATTATTTACAACACATATTAGTATATTTCATAACATCAAAGATGCAAACAAATAATTGTTGAGTATTTTAGTAGAAAATATAGTATTGATTTTTATCATTTTTTTTAAGCCGTGTTAGGTATAATTTATGTTGATTATTATATATGTTCCATGTTATCTTTTTTCTAGGAAATTTTAATGAGTCGAGAGGTTATTAATGGATCCAGGAATTTTATCTGTTGAGGACTGGCAAACAAGGTTACTTGCATTAAGGTTAATGTTTGTCTGTCTTGTTCTAGCTTTTATTGCGGCTAGTTCCTTGGTAATAGCCCATGCGGTAATACCTTCAGCGGTTGATTCTGGCACGCTAAGTAAAAAGTTTAACAAGTATAGGCTCCCCCTATACGTCACTGGAACTTTCGCTTTCATTTTGGATGTTGGTATCTTTTTATATGCCCTTTCTCTAGCTCAAGGTATTATTTCTGATATTTATCCAAGTTTCTGGCAATAGGTGAGATAGTTTTGAAAAGATTATTAGACATACTTTATGCACCACTTTATATAGCTGCAGATATTGTGGAGATAATCAAAGAAAAAGATAAAACAACTCCTACATGGTTAAAGTTATTGGCACCTGTACTTGCTGTGGGAGGTCTAGGTATATTTGCTGTTTTAAGTTTTTTACAAGCATTTGTAATGACAGCATGGTTTGGGAACCCTCTACCAGTATTAGGGTTTGATCAAAGCCCAGAACAACCTATGCATTTTCCTCACACAATTCATGCTGGGGTAGGACCACTTATTGATGAGAATACTGGAGAGCCTTATGTTTCTCCATCTGGAGAGATGAGAATTAATGACGATGGATCTCCAATGATTGGGCTTGGTATGGATTGTACATATTGCCATAAGCAAGTGATTGAAAGAGCTTGGTCGGGAGTGCCGCCTGTCGAATTATGTATATCTTGTCATAAAGTAATCGGTGATTCAGACAGTGAACAATTAACATATTTACGCCAAAAGGGATTGTATGAAGAAACAAAATCACCAATTAATTGGGAAAGAGTTCATAGAATGCCTGATCATGTTAGATTTAATCACGCACCACACATTTGGTATTTGACCGAAAATCCGAATGCTATACAGAATAAACCAGTTGATTTTGAAATATTGCCTGACGGAACTGTGAATGCATCAAAAGTATGTTCAACATGTCATGGAAATGTTGCTGGAATGGAGCAAGTTGCTCAAGTCCAACCTTTAAAAATGGGTCAATGTGTTGCTTGTCATAGAGCAAATGAAGCTTCAGTAGGATGTGAAACATGTCACCATTAAAAAATAAGAATAATTTATCAAGAAGAAAATTTTTAGGCCTTGTTGGTGGAACAGCATTAGGTGCTTTTATATTTGAAGCTTGTGGAGTACCTGAGCAAGAATTTATTATCCAAGCTCCAGTTGATATGCCTGAGGACTACGTTAAGGGTGAAGATGATTGGTATGCAACATTAAGTGAGACATCTAGTCATGGAGAAAGTCTAATTGTAAGAATCATGCAGGGTAGAGCAAAAAAAATCGAAGGTAACCCAGATTTTCCAAATACTTTAGGTAAACATAAAACTGTAACAGAAACTGAATTACAAAGTATGTATCACCCAGATAGAATACCTGGGCCACTTTATAGAAAAACCTCAAGTGGTAATCATAGACCAATTACATGGAAGGAAGCTAAACTAATTATTAACAATGCAACTTCTTCACAAGGAACTAAAACAATCATCACAAAACCTATAAGAGGTTTAAACAGAGGATTAGTTGAGAAATATGCTTCAATAAAGAATATGAAGCACCTGAGCTTAGCATCTTTGAGGGATAACTCAATGTATGAAACAACTAAGGATGTTTTTGGAACAAATGACCTACCTTATTTTGATATTAAAAATTCTGATTTAATTATTTCATTTGGCTTAGACTTTCTTGGGACTTGGGGGCCAGTAGAATACGAATACCAATTTGGTAAATTTAGAAGTAAAGAAAATAGAGGCTATCTGTATCAAATCGAACCTAGAATGTCTATGACTGCTGCTGCTGCAGATAAATGGTTATGCAGTGATCCGGGAAAAGAAGGGTTGATTGCATTATTGATAGCTGACTCATTGCTGAAGAATGAAAAAATAAAAAATAAAGATG